>CAINDO010000456.1 GCA_903847385.1 uncultured Myxococcales bacterium | reverse complement strand
GCGGGCGCCGCGCTCGGCGATGCGACGCCGGCGGACGCGGCGCCGCTGCCCGAGGACGTGGGCCCGGAGCCGGGCGTGGACGCGAGCGCGCCCGCGGAGGCGGACGCCACGGCGAACACGAGTGGCGGCTCCGGCGGCGGCGGCGGCTGTCAGGCCGGCGTGGGCCGGTCGGGGGCCGTCTCCGGGCACGCCGCGCTCGCGCTGATGTTGCTCGCCGGGGCCCGCCGCGCCCGCAGGGCCACGGCGACAACGAGCCCGAAGAGGACGACCGACAGCGGCAGGTGAAGCGCCTGTGCGTCCGGCGGGAGCGCCCGCCCGGCGAGCATGAGCCCCAGCACGCACTGCGCGATGCAGGCGACGAGGGCGACGGCGGCGGCCCGGCCGAGCGCGGGGGCGCGGGGTGTGCAGCGTGTGGCCAGCATGGCCGTCGCCGCCACGGCCATGCCCACGAGCCCGGCGACTTCACGATGCACTTGTGGAAGCGTGCCGAGCGCGGCGAGCCATTGCCCCCGCGCCAGGTCCGGCTCGCCGAGCACCAGCAGGTCGAGCTGCCCGCGCACCTGGCTGCCGAGCAGGATCTGCACGGTGACCAGCACCGCGGAGAGCAGCGCCAGGCCGAACACCCGCCGCCGGTCCGGGGGCAGGGGGGCCGGCGCCTCGAGGCGCGCCGACTCGCGGGCGAGCAGCAGCACGAGCACCAGCACCTGCGTGACCGCCAGGTGCGCGGCGATCATCAGCGGCCGGTCCTCGGGCGTCACGATGCGCGTGCCCAGGAACCCCTGCAGGCCCACACACGCCAGCGCGACGAGCGCGGGCACGAGGACACCCGGCCGGTCGCGGTGGCGCAGGAGCGCCGTCCCGGCGAGGCCGAGCGTGCAGACCCCGAGGACCATGCCGGCGACGCGGCGAAGGTCCTCGAGGTGCGCCGGATCACCCAGCGCGGGGCCCATGGCCCGGAGCAGACCGCCCAGGACCAGGAGCGCCAGGGTGGACAGCAGCGCGGCGGAAGTCCACCGCCGGGCGGCGGTCGCGGGTCGCGTCATTCGCCTTCGAAGGCCATCTCGAGGGCGGAGCGGTCGCCGGCCTTGATGGCCGAGGCGCGGGCGCGCACGCGGCCCTCGGCCTGCGTGATGTAGTGGCGCGCGGTGCGGACCTTGTTCTTCTCGAAGTCGCCCTGCGTGGCGCTGGTGATGGCCGTGGTGGCCATCCACAGGTGCAGCCAGGACAGCACGGCGTCGCCCATCAGGAACATGAAGGGCGTGGCGCTCAGCAGCGGGCCGTGCAGGTCGCCGGACATCGCCGCGCCGCCGAGGCCCATGGCCGTCTCGCCGAGCTTGGCGCGCATCGCCGACACGCGGTCGGCCAGATCGGCCAGGCCGACCTCGCGGGCCTGGTTGATGGTCTTGTCCATGCGGCCGAGCAGATCCATCATCGACAGACCGCCGCGGCGGCCGAGCTTGCGGCCCACCAGGTCCATGGCCTGGATGCCCGTGGTGCCCTCGTACAGGCGGGCGATCACCGTGTCGCGCAGGTACTGCTCGAGCGGGTGGTCGCGGAGGAAGCCGTGGCCGCCGAGCACGGTGATCGACGTCGAGACGGCGTCGAAGCCGACCTCGGAGGCGTAGCCCTTGCACAGCGGCGTGAGGAGCTGCGCGAGCTCGTCCGCGTTCACCGCGGCCTCGCCCGTCTCGGCCTTGCTGAGGTCGTGCTGGTAGGCGCAGAAGCCGAGCAGGGCGCGCAGGCCCTCGACCGTGGAGCGCATGTCGAGCAGCATCCGGCGGACGTCCGGGTGCTTGATGATGGCGATGCGGGGCGCGTTGGCGTCCTTGAAGTTCTCCACCGCGGAGCCCTGCACGCGGTCGATGGCGTACTGGTGGGCGTAGCGGTAGGCGGCCTCGGCCAGCGACAGCGCCTGCAGGCCGACGGCGATGCGGGCCGTGTTCATCATCTTGAACATGACCTTCATGCCGCCGCGCTGCTCGCCGATCATCTCGCCGACGGCAGGGGCGTCCTCGCCGAAGGCGATCGTGCAGGTGGGCGAGCCGTGGATGCCGAGCTTGTGCTCGATGCCCGTGCAGTGCACGCCGTTGCGCTCGCCGAGGTTGCCCTTGGCGTCCACCATGTACTTGTTGACCAGGAACAGCGTGAGGCCGCCGGTGCCGTTGGGGTCGCCCTCGACGCGGGCGAGCACGGGGTAGACGATGTTCTTCGTCAGGTCCTGGTCACCCCAGGTGATGAAGATCTTCTCGCCCTTGATGTGCCAGGTGCCGTCGGGCTGCTTCGTGGCCGTGGTGCGCGCCGCGCCGACGTCCGAGCCGGCGCTGGGCTCCGTGAGGCACATGGTGCCGCCCCACTCGCCGCCGAAGAGCTTCGGCACGTAGAGCGCCTTCTGCGCGGCGTTGCCCGCGGCCTCGATCATCTCGCCGGCGCCGTGGCAGAGCCCGGGCATCGTGAAGAACGCGATGTTCGCGCCCACCAGCGCGGCGACGGGGTGGATCGTCATCGCGCGGGGCAGGCCCGTGCCGCCGAGCTCTTCCGTCTCGGTGACGGCGATCCAGCCGCCCTCGCGCCAGGCCTTGTAGAGCTTCTTGAAGATGGGCGGCGTGACGACCTGCCCGTTCTCCAGCTTCACGCCCTCGCGGTCGCTGACGACCATCGTCGGCAGGACCTGCTCGTGGGCGAACTTGTAGGCGCTGTCCAGGACGAGGTCGAAGGTCTCCCAGGAGTGCTCGGCGTACATGGGCAGCTTGAAGAGCTGCTCCGTCCCGAGGACGTCACGCACCAGGAATTCGACATCGCGGCGATCTTGCAGGCCCAGGCTCATGGCAGCACTCCGTTCTGGCAGGTCTCGCAGGTCGTCGAAACCATCGACGACGGGGGTCGCCCTCGGGCGAACGGGGCGCAGGATTCCAGATTTTGACGCAGGGCGTCAATCCAACTCGCGTGGCGGCTCGCGCGGGCGCGTCGCCCACACCGTGTGAATGCCCGACCACGGGGTTGCGTCCAATCTCCGGAGCGGCCAGAATTCGCGGCCGCGTGTTCCGGGGTGTGCGTCCGACCGACGCGCCGCCCGTTCCGCCGGAATCGCTGGAGATGCTGGAGACCCCATGAAAGCCGACCTTTCCCGTAAAGCCCGCCCCCTGTTCTCGCTGAAGCTCGCCCTCGCCCTCGGCGCCCTGGTCGCCCCCGTCACCGCTCTGGCGGAGGACGAGCCCGCCCAGCTGCAGGAGGGCCTCGAGGAGAACGGTCTTCAGGAGAAGACCCCGCGCACCGCCAAGGCCGAGCCCGCCGATCCGGACCCCACGCAGGCCGGCAAGGTCGAGACGCGCCGGAAGGAGACGCGCGACCTGCTCAACAAGTTCCAGGAGGAGGTCGGCCACAAGACGGACGACCTGACCGCCGCGGACGCGAAGGCCTGGGACAAGATCGTCGCCGAGGCGGACAAGCTCGTGGCCGGCTTCCAGGCGGACGACGAGAAGTTCCTCGAGGCCCACCGCGCGCTGCTCGAGCAGTACCAGGCGGCGTTCAACTCCGGCAAGTCGGACGAGAGCGCCAAGGTCGGCAAGGCCGTGGCCAAGCTGCGCACCGACCTGCTGGCCAAGCTCGACAAGCTCACCAAGTCGGCCGACAAGGTCAAGGGCGACTGGGCCAAGCTCGAGGCGCGGATCCAGAAGAACGCCGGGAAGTGAGCCATGGCCGAGTCCGATGACGGGCCCAACTGGTTCTGGCGCCTCTGCGAGCTCTGGGGCGTGACGTGGCCCGGACATGCCCGTGTGAAGGTCGCTCGCGGCCCGGCGCCGCGTTGTGGCGCCTGCCACAACCCCGCGAAGCTGGACGAGAAGTCCGGCGTCTGGCGCTGCCCGTACCACCCTGACGCCACCCTGATCGGCGACGCCGCGGCCGACCGCCCCTGATGGGCGTGCGGACCCCCGGCGAGCTCGTCGAGCGCGGGCTCGCGACGCCTGCGCAGGCGGGCGCCCTCGCGCCCGTCGTCGACCGCTACCGCATGCAGGTGGACGACTACTACCTGGGGCTCATCGACCCGGACGATCCGGACGATCCCATCCGAAGGCAGGCCCTGCCGGACGTGGCCGAGCTCGTCGAGTCCGCGGGTGAGCTGCGCGATCCCATCGGGGACTCGGTGCACGCCGCGGCGCCCCAGCTGGTGCATCGCTATCGCGACCGGGTGCTTTTCTTCCCGACCTTTCTGTGCCCGATGTACTGCCGCTACTGCTTCCGCAAGGTGGCGCTGAACGAGGCGCCCGTGCGGCTGGACGACGTCCTGTCCGGCGCCGTGGCCTACGTGGCCGCCCACCCGGAGGTCCGCGAGGTCATCCTCTCCGGCGGCGACCCGCTGCTGCTCTCGGACGACCGGCTCGACCGCGTGCTCGGCGCGTTCGGCGCGCTGCCGAACGTCGAGCGGCTGCGCATCCACTCGCGGGTGCCCGTGACGCGGCCGTCGCGGGTCGACGCCGGGCTGGTCGCCACGCTCGCCCGCCATCGGCCGCTGTTCGTGGTCACGCACTTCAACCACCCCCGCGAGCTGACGCCCGTGGCCGAGGCCGGCGTCCGCGCGCTCGTGGACGCTGGCATCACGGTGTTGAACCAGGCCGTGCTGCTGCGCGGCGTGAACGCGGACGCCGAGACGCTGGCGGCCCTGTTCGGCGGGCTGCTGCGCTGGCAGGTGCGGCCCTACTACCTGCATCACCTGGACATGACCGTGGGCACGCAGCACTTCCGCGTATCGCTGCGCGACGGCCTCTCGCTCGTGCGAAGCCTGCGCGGCCGCCTGAGCGGGCTGGCCTGGCCGACGTACGTGCTGGACATCCCCGGCGGCGGCGGCAAGGTGCCCGTGGACAGCGACTTCGTGCGGGCCGAGCCGCAGCGGGGCGTGTACACCCTCGTCGGCCCGCAGGGCGGCCGCTGGCGCTACGTCGACCCCGCCGAGCACCCGGCCGGCTTCGAGGGCCACCCCCCCGGCGCGGAACGCCTGCCGTGACCGGAGCGAACGGAGCCCCCTCGGGGGGGCAGACCCGCGCAGCGGGCGGGGGGGCGGCGCCGTGAGCGACGCGAACGGAGCCCCCTCGGGGGGGCAGTCCCGCGCTGCGGGCGGGGGGGCGGCGCCGTGACCGAGGCGCTGCTCGGTGTCCTGGGGCTCGTGCTGGCGCTGAAGCTCTTGGGCCTCGTGAGCCTGTACCTGCGCGTTCGGGGCATGGTCCTGCGCCGGCCGCGGTGGCGTGTGGCCGCCGAGGGCGAGGTGCCCGGGTGGCTGGAGGCGTTCGCCGCGCCCGCCGTCGCCCGCCTGACCACGCTGGGATTCGAGCCCCGCGGCGCGCTGGCCACGGTCGGCTTCGACCGCCAGCTGGACGACGAGAGCCACGACCTGCTCTTCGAGCACCCGGACACCCGCACCTGGGCCTTCGTGTACCTGCAGCCGGTGGTGCCCACGGGCCGGCCGCTCTTCGTGGACCTGGTCACGTGGCGCCGGGACGGCGGCGTGTACATGACGCTCGCCACGCAGCCCGGTGTCGCCGACCGCGCGCTGGAGGGGGTCGAACTCGAGCCCATGCCCCACCTGAGCCTGGGCCGGCGCGTGATGCATCACCGTTTTCGCGTCGAGTCGATGGGGGTCGAGGGCGCGCGGGAGATGACCCTGCCCGGCATCGCCGAGGACCTGTCGCGGCGGCACGGTGCCATGGCGGACGCCGCCGTCTCCCGGGGCGAGATCACCCCGCAGGCGGACGGCACGCTGGCCTACACGCTGGGCGGCGCGCTGGGCGTGCTGCGCAACATCGTGGGCGGCCTGGGGGGCGAGCCCGTCGCGACGTTCCACGGGAGCTGGGGGCCCGATCGCCTGGGCGACGCGCCTCCGCCCGTGCATCAGGCGCGCATCCACGACGAGCTCTTGTTGCTCACGCGCCGTCGCACGCAGCGGAGCGCGCGACTCTGGGTCTTTGCAGGCACGCTCGCGCTCTTCGCCGCCACGCTGATCGGGCGGGTCGAGCCGCTCACACTGGGCCTGCTCATCGGCGTGCTGCTGCTGCACGAGCTCGGCCACTTCGTGGCGATGCGGGCCTGCGGCTATCGCGAGACCTCGGTGTATTTCCTGCCGTTCGTGGGCGCGGCGGCCTCGGGCACCAAACCCGAGGCGACGCTCTCGGAGCGCGCGGTGGTGTTCATGGCCGGCCCCGTGCCGGGCCTCGCGGCGGGGCTGGCGATGATGCACACCCTGCCGACGGGCGCGCAGCTCGCCTGGTGGATGCCGCTGACGCTGATGCTCGTGTACGTCAACCTGTTCAACCTGCTGCCCGTGCTGCCCCTGGACGGCGGCCGGCTGGTGGAGCGCGTGCTGTTGTCGCCGTTCCCCCGGGGCGAGGTCGCCTTCAAGGCACTCAGCGCGGCCGTGTTCTTCGGGCTGGGTCTGCGCGCAGACGAAGTGCTGCTGATGCTGGTGGGCGGGTTCGTGGCGCTGTCGCTGCCCGCGGGGTTCCGAGCCGCCCGCGCGATGCAGGTGCTCGACCTGCCCGGGCCCTTGCCCCGCGCCGAGCTCTACGCCCGACTGGACGCCGCCGGCTTCGCCTCGATGCGGTTCGTGCGCAAGTTCCGCCTCGTCTCGGATCTGGAGCAGCGGCTGCAGGCGCCGGCCGCCCCGCCGTGGCTGCGGCTGGCATGGTTCGCGGCTTACCTCGGCCTCCTGGGCGGCGCCGCCTGGGCCGCACGGGACCTGCTGCCCTGACGCGTGGCCGTGGTAGGCTGGGGCCCCACTCCGGGAGGCCTCGCCCATGCGCCCGTCACCGAAGCTCGCGCTCACGTTCCTCTGCATGCTTCACCCCGTGCTCGTGCCCGCCGTGGGCGCCGCCGCCGAGATCGGCGATCCCTGCGACGACGCGAACCTGTGCCCGGCCGGCTGGTTCTGCTTCCCTGAGGGGGATGCGGGCTACTGCACCACGGCCTGCCCCGAAGCCGGCTGCCCCGAGGGGTTCTCCTGCCGCAACGGCGGGGGGCCGCGCCTGTTCTGCCTGAAGGGCGAGGGCCTGCCGCCCGGGGCGGAGCTGGGCGCCGCCTGCGACGGTCCGGACGCCTGCGCGGAGCCTCTGACCTGCTTCGCCGACAACGACGAGCGCTACTGCTCGCGCTACTGCACGGTGCCCGGCTCCTGCCCCGAGGGGTTCCGCTGCCAACAAGGGGCCATGCCGGCGTGTTCGCGGCTCGTGGGCGCGCCGGCCGGCCTGGAGCCCTGCGCCGCCGGGGCCTGCGCCGAGGGCTGGGACTGCATCACGCACCCGTCGCGCACGCAGCCCCTGTGCGCGTTTCCGTGCCCGGAGGGCGTCTGCGACGGTGGTCTGACCTGCGTCGACGGCCACTGCCTGCCCAACCCCTGGCCGGCGACGCCGAAGTTCGGCGAGACGTGTGTCCAGGATGGCCTCGAGGCGAAGGTCGTCGGGTGCGAGGGCGACGCCTTCTGCCTGCCCGCGGGCGCGGACAGCTACTGCACCAGCGCCTGCGACATCGACAAGCCCTGCCCGGCGGGTTACGGCTGCCGGAGCATCGAGACGGGCCGCGCCGAGTGCCGCCGTGGCGTGCCCAACGACGACTACTACAACCCGATGATGTTCCCCGACGGCGCGTTCCCGGACCCGCCGGACACCTCGCCCCCGCCGATGCAGGCCATCGAGCAGGAGGGCGGCGGCGGGGGGGCCAAGTCCGAGGGCTGCGCGGCGATGCCCGGCGCGCGTCCGGCGCCCCTGGTCGGCCTCGGCGTCGCGGGGTTGATGCTCCTGGCGCTGCGGCGCCGTCGTATGAGCCGATGAGGCCCACGCCGAAGCGTGGGGCGCTGCTCCTCGCCCTGCTCGCCGCTGGCTCGGCGCAGGCGACCCCTGGCCCCGACTCCGTGGCCGTGCTGGCCAACGCCGAGGTCCCCGGCTCCGTGGCCCTGGCGACGAACTACGCCGCCGCGCGGAGCGTGCCGGCGCGGCAGGTCTGCGCGTTGCCCCTGCCGCTCGGGCCGGACATCGACCTCGCGACCTTCCGCGAGGCCCTGGAGACGCCCCTGCGCGCCTGCCTGGACGCCGGCGGCGTGCGGGACCGCATCGAGGCCGTCGTGCTCACGCGGGGCGTGCCCCTGCGGGTGGTCCTGCCCCCGGAGAGCGGGGGCGGGCGTGTGTCCCTGGCCGCGGCGCTGTCGGTCTGGGACTCCGTCTCGCTGGCCGATGGGCTGCCCGTCCTCGGTCGCCCGGCGGGGCGCCTCTTCCCTTGCGGCCAGGCCATGTGTTTCGGCGCGGTGTGGCGCAACGCCTACGCGGGCGGGGCCTTCCGCCCGGGGTGGACGCTGGACGCCGGCAACGTGCACTGGGCGCCCCTGCTCGTCACGGCGCTGTTCGGCCGTTCGGACGACGACGCCGCGGGCCTCCTCGACGCCTCGGTCGCCTCGGACGGCGCGCGCAACGGCGGCGCCGAGATCCTCATGATGGACGGCGCCGATCCCGCCCGCGGGGCGCTGGACGGGGAGACCCCCGCCGTCCTGGCCAGCCTGCTCGAGCGCGGCGTGCCCGCCCGACGCGTGCCGTTCGACGCGAACCTGACCGGCCTGACGCTGGCCGGCTTCACCACGGGCACCGCCGGCATCGGCACGACCATCGAGGGCAACACGTTCGCCCCCGGCGCGCTGGTGGACAACCTGACGAGCTTCGGGGCCGTCGCCGAGAACTTCGCGCCCGAGGGCGAGTCGCAGGTGTCCATCGCCCGGTGGGTCGCGCAGGGCGTCACGGGTGTGCACGGCACCACGGACGAACCCTTGAACAACTGTTTCCCCAGCCGGCGATTCCTCGTCGACTGGGCCGATGGCGCCACGCTGGCCGAGGCGCTCCACGGCAACCTGCCGTTCGTGTACTGGCAGAACCTGGTGCTGGGCGACCCCATGGCCGCGCCCTATGCCGTGCGACCCGTGGTCGAGCTGGAACCGGCGCCCGCCGCCGGCCCGGCGCTCTGGGACGTCGCGGCCACGGACGCCGCCGACCGCGGCCCCGTGTCGCTGCGGATTTACGCCGACGGCGTCGAGGTCGCCGCGTCGGCGGGCGAGGGGACACGCCTCTGTGTCGCGCCCGCCGAGCCGCCCGTGGAGTGGCTCGTCGTGGCCCAGGCCGCGGCCACGCCCGTGGACCCGTGGCGGCCGAAGGGCTGGACCTCGGTCGTGCTGCACATCGCCCCGGCCGAGGGCTGCGCGCTGCCCGATGCGGCGCTGCCGGACGCCGGGGCGCTCCCCGCCGACGCCGGCGTGCCCACGCCCGACCCGGACGCGGCACCACCGACGCCGGACCCGGACGCCGCCGAGTCGCCACCGGACCCGGACGCCGCGCCGCCGACACCGGACGCCGGGAGCGCGGTCGTCTCCGACGCGAGCCCGGTGGGGGACGTCGCGCGCCCCGGTGCGCCCGACCCCGACGCTGCGGCCGGGGGCGCCGTACAGGTGAAGTCGAACGACGCCGGCGGGGGCTGCGGCGTCGCCCTCGGGGCCACGACCTCGCGGCCGTATGCGCTCGGGCTCCTGCTGCTCAGCCTCGCGCTTCGAGCGCGGTCACGACGGCGTCCAGGTCCCGCACGAGCCGCGCGATCCCCGGGTGTCCCTTGAAGTGCGCGGCCCGCCGGTAAGCGGACACCAGCCCGCGGTAGTACCAGAGGGTCCGCGACTTACTGGCCGAGAAGCGGTCGAAGACGCGGTCGCCGATCTCGTCGTGGTCCGAGAGGATCGTGCGGGCGTTGTAGAGTTTGTCCGCGGACGAGACCAGCAGCACCGAGGCCGGGGCGTGCACCAGGTGGTCCAGGTAGGCCTGCTTGCGGGCCTCCCACGGCGGCTTGGGGATGATCTCGGCGTCCGTGCAGCCCCAGACGATGTCGGCCACCCGCTCGCCGAAGCGCGCGGCGATCGCCTCGCCCGTGGGGCGTCCGCCCTGGTCCTCCACGGCGTCGTGGAGCAGGGCCGCGATGGCCTCGTCCTCGTCGCCGCCGTGCTCGAGCACCAGGCTCGACACGCCGAGCAGGTGCGCGATGTAGGGCGTGTCGTTGCCCTTGCGCGACTGGCGTCGGTGGAGTTCGTGGGCGAAGGCGAGGGCGTCGTCGAAGCGCTGCGTCAGCATGAGCCGATCGTGCGCTCGTTCGGGGGCGGCGTAAAGGGGCGGGGCGAAATCAGGGGGCGACGGGCATGCAGACCTCGGCCGTCTTGGCCGGGGCGTTGCTGGTGCCGACGTAGCGGTCGGCGGAGGCGTCGAGCGTGCCGGGCAGGTCGGCGCAGTGGCCGTTCTCGCTGACGGCCATGGGGACGCAGACGCCGGCGGGCGTGGACTGGGTGGGGTCCTGGACGCAGAAGGTCGGGGCCTTGCCGGCCTTGTCCGGGCAGAAGCCCTCGCAGGGGATGGAGCAGAAGCCCGCCGTGTGGCAGGTGCCCGTCACGCCCCACACGTCGAAGGCGCAGTCCGTGCTCGCCTTGCAGGCGTCCCCCACGAAGGCCACGGGGGCCGGGGGCGCCGAGGAGCCGTTCAGCTTGGGGAACGTGTTGAGGTCCGAGACGTTCGTGAACGTGTAGCCGTCGGCCTTCAGCGCCTCGATGATGCCCTCGAGGGCGTCCGCCGTGCTGCGGTGGATGTCGTGGAAGAGCAGGATGCCGCCCTCGGTCGCGTGGACCTGGGACATCACGTAGCCCTTCATGTCGCTGCGGTAGGCGTCCGGCACGTAACGGAAGGTCGCCGGCTTGCAGACGCCGCCGCCCGCCGCGAAGCACCAGTCGGCGCTGTCGACGTGCCAGCCGGTGATCTTCAGGCCGCGGCTGCGGGCGGCCTCGGCCGTGGCGCAGGTCGAGCTGCCGAAGGGGAAGCGGAAGAACTCGAGGGGGGCGCCGGCGGCGGTCAGGACGTCGGACGTCTTGTCGATCTGGCGGGCGACCTCGGCGCTGCTCTGCTCGGCCATGTTCACGTGGGACCACGTGTGGTTTGCGAGCTTGAAGTTCGCGTCGGAGACGATGTCGGCCAGGATGGCCTTCTCCGTGTCGCCCTTCACGCGAGACCCGTTGATGAAGAACGTGGCCGGCACCTGGTGGCGGCGCAGCGTGGCCACGATCTCCGGCGTGGTGGCCGGGTTGGGGCCGTCGTCGAAGGTCAGGGCGACGCGCTTGGCGAAGGGTCCGCGGTCGGGCACGCGGACACCGGAGCAGCCGGTGCTGTCGGCCTTGGCGTCGTCCTTCTCGCGGAAGGACTGCTCGAACGCCGCGGAGACGTCGGACTCGGTCATGTCGCCGTGGTCGTCGCCGTCGTCCGGGGGCGTCGCGCAGCCGGCCGTGGAGACGGACAGGGCGAAGGCGAAGAGGGCGGGCAGGGAGAAAAGGCGGCGCATGGCGGACTCCGGAGCGAGAGCGATTCGTTGCGGAATACCCTAGCACGAACCGTGCCGGCCCCGAAGCCGACCGACTGGCAGATCGATCGGCCAGAGCGCCGCGGCGGCCCCCTCGCGCGCGGCGTCTGCGCGTTGTCTCCGGGCCGGCGCCGTGCGAGAGTGCCGGCCGTGGAGACCAACCCCCAGCACATCGGCCCCTATCGTGTCCTCGCCCCCGTCGCCCGCGGTGGCATGGGTGAGGTCTGGCGTGCCCGGCACCCCTCGCTCGAGCGCGACGTCGCCGTCAAGGTCATCCGGGCCGACCTGCACGACAAGCCGGCCATGCGCGAGCTCTTCCACCGCGAGGTGCAGGCCCTGTCGCGCCTGCGCAGCCCGCAGACGGTGCAGGTGATGGACGCCGGCATCACGGAGGCCGGTCAGCCCTACATCGTCACCGAGTTCCTCGAGGGCACCGATCTGCACGCCCATCTGAAAGCGTGCGGGGCCATGCCCGTCGCCGAGGGCGTGCACGTCGCCAAGGAGGTCCTCGAGTCCCTGGCCGAGGCCCACGCCATGGGCCTGATCCACCGCGACATCAAGCCGGCCAACGTGTTCCTGCAGCAGTTGCCCGGCGGCGGTCGCGCGGTCAAGGTGCTGGACTTCGGCGTCGCCAAGATGCTCGGCGGGGACGAGTCCGAGGAGACGCTCGCCGGCGGTGCGGCCCTGAAGGGCTCGCCGCGGTACATGGCGCCCGAACAGATCCGCGGCACCACGCTCTCCCCGCAGACGGACCTCTACGCGGTCGGCGGCCTCCTCTACCACATGGTCTCCGGCGAGACCGTCTTCACGGCGTCCGGCCGCGAGGCGCTGCTGATGGCGCACCTGAACGACACGCCGGTCTCGCTCCTGGAGCGCTGCCCGTACTACATGGTGCCGCCGGCGTTGGACGCCGTGGTCCTGCAGTGTTTGCGCAAGACGGCCTCGGACCGCCCGTGGGGCGCCCGGGAGCTGATCGCCGCCCTCGACCGCGCGCTCGGCGCCCCGGAGGGGCCCGTCGGCGAGCTCACGGACCAGGGGCTCGGCGACCTGCCGGCGCACGACCCGGTCTCCGAGGCGGCCGCCCCGGCCTTCAGCTTCGACGCGCTCGTGGGGGCGCACGGGACGAACTCGTCGGGCGGCGCGCGGATGCTCGACGTGCCCGCCCCGGGCGAGGCGCAGTTGCCCGACTGGCTGGACGAGACGATGGCGCCGAACCCCGGGCGCGCGGCGTCCGCCTCGCCCTCACCCGCGGGCGCCCGCGGCCCGAAGGCCGCGCCGACGCCGGTGCCGGCCCCGAGCGCCTCGGCCGCCCCCGTCGAAGAAGAGGTCCTGGAGCTCGCCGAGGTGCCCGGCCGTCGGCGGGGTCCGGGCGGCATCGGCGCCGGTGCGCCCCCGGCGGCGCCTGCCCAGCCGGCGTCGTCCACGCCGCGTTCGACCGCCGAGCCCGAACTGCAGCTCGCCCAGGAGCCCCGCACCGTGGCCGAGGGCCAGCGCCGGCATCACGAGGTGCAGGCCAACCGCATCCGTCGCGAGCAGTCCTCGCAGCAGACCTCGGCCATCGTCCGGAACATCCTGGCGGCGATGCTGATCGTGGGGGCCGTGTTCGGCGGCATCATGGTCTACCGAAGCCTGAAGACGCCCGAATCGACTGTGGTCACGACGCTCGCGTCGAGCGCGCCCAAGCCCCTCACGCCGCTGCCCCCCCGACCCGCGGTGGACGACGCCCCGGCCGTGGCCCGCAACCGCGGCGGCATCCCCGTCGAGGCGGGCTCGGATACGGTGACGGTCGGCGTCTCCACGGGCACGGCCAACTTCGTGCGGGTGGACACCGGCGACACGCTCTGCACGGACGCCGTGGAGTGCCCGATGCCCGTGGGCGTGTCCGTGCGCGTGCAGCGCGCCGGCGGCAAGGGCGTGACGCTCCCGCCGTTGAAACGCGACCAGGCGGCGGCCGGGGTCATCCAAGTGCAGCTCGATCGCTGAATCCAGAGGCCACCGTGTCCGATACCGCCGCGTCCCCCGACTACGAACTCGTCCACACCATCCGCTTCGAGTCCGCCCGCAAGCTGACCCGCGTGCCCCCCGGCCACCCCTGCGGCCGGGTCTACGGCCTGGCGTTCTACCTGGACATCCACATCGTCGGCGCGCTCGGCGCAGACACGGGGTGGGTGTTCGACTTCGGCGACATCGAGGCGGCCTTCGCGCCGATCCGCGCGCAGATCGACCACAACTACCTGAACGACCTGCCCGGCCTCGAGAACCCGACGAGCGAGGTCCTGGTGACGTGGATCTGGCAGCACCTGGCGCCCAAGCTGCCCTCGATGACGCAGCTCGTGCTGCGCGAGAACGACGTGTCGCGGGTCATCTATCGTGGGCCCGGGCGTGGACGCGCCTGACCCGGTCACCGTCGGCCTCGTCCGCCGCGCCCTGAGCGTGCGCGAGGGCCTCTCGCTGGACACGGACGCCGTGCGGCTCTTCGACGGCACGGGCGACGGTCTGGACCGCCTCGTCATCGAGCGCTTCGGGCCGTGGTACCGGGCCAGCGGCGCGCCCGAGGACGCCGTGCACCTGCCCGCCATCCGGGCGGCGCTGCCCGCGGACGCGCCGCTGTTCTGGCGCTTCGGCAACGAACAGCTCGGCGCCGCGCCCGCAGGGGACGCTGCGCTCGCGGACGCCCGCCGAGAGGTCACGGAGGGCGGCCTGCGCTTCGGCGTCGAGCTCTTGCCCAACCGGAACACCGGCCTGTTTCTGGACGCCCGCGCCGCCCGGCGCTGGGTCCGGGCGAACTGCGAGGGCCGCCGCGTGCTCAACCTGTTCTCGTTCACCGGCGCGTTCGGTGTGGCCGCGGCCGCGGGCGGCGCGCGCAGCACCGTGAACGTCGATCCGGTGCCCCGCGTCCAGCAGCGGGCCGAGGAGAACTACCGGCGCAACGGCCTCGCGGTGGACGGCCGGACCTTCTGGCGCGAGGACGCGCTCGAGGCCCTGAAGCGCGCCCGCAAGGCCGGCGCCGCGTTCGACGCCATCGTGCTGGACCCGCCGCCGGCGCCCACCGGGGGCAAACGCGGCGCCCGCGTGGACGTGACCCAGGACCTCGCGCGCCTCGTTCGCGCCAGCGCGGCCGTGCTCGCCCCGGGCGGCTGGCTGCTCGTGCTGGTCGCGCATCGCCAGCTCGACGCGGACGCTCCGGCCGCCGAGGCGGGCCTGGCCCACGTGCTGTGGCGCGGCACCAGCGACGCGGACTTCGTGCCCGCCGAGGGCAGCCCCGGCCTGCGCGCCGTGGCCTATACCGCCGGCTGAGGTCGCGACACCCCGGACTGGCTACCGGAGTCGCCATTGTCTCTGGCATGTTCCTTGCTGTGCGCCGGGCCGAATCGGCCTACGGGCCCAAGCAGACGAGGAGCTTTGCGATGGCGGTGTTCACCGGGGGATTCAAGGCGGCGTGGGGACTGGCGCTCGGCGCGGCCCTGCTGGCCGGCTGCGCGGACGAGGCGAAGAAGGGCACGGGGCTCGACCCCTTGCCCGATGGCGGGGTGACGCCGGGGCGTGACTCCGGCACCGGCGGCGCCGGCTGCGTCTCCGACTTCAACTGCCCGGACGGCAGCGTGTGTGTGGCCGGCGCCTGCCAGCTCGGCCAGTGCAACAACGAGCGCACCTGCCCGGCGGGCCAGACCTGCGACACGACGACCTACACCTGCTCCGGCAGCGACGCCATGACCTGCCAGGACGACTCGACCTGCGCCCCCATGTACCACTGCCTGGACAGCACCTGTCAGCGCGTGGACTGCGTGATCGACGATCACTGCGATCCGGGCGAGGAGTGCACCGAGAACCACCGCTGCGTGCCCCAGGTCATGGAGTGCGTGGACGCCGACGGCGACACCTACGGCCCCGGCTGCCCCGCCGGTGAGGACTGCGACGACGACAACGCGGACGTCAACCCGGGCGAGACCGAGAACGGCAGCACGCTCTGCGGCGACGGCGTGGACAACGACTGCAGCAACGGCGATCCGGCCTGCGGCGAGAACGACGCCGACGGCGACGGCGTCAGCGACGCCCGCGGCGACTGCAACGACAACGACGCGAACGTGAACCCCAACGTCGCCGAGGTCCCCTACGACGGCGTGGACAACGACTGCAACGAGCGCACGAGCGACCGCGACGTGGACGCGGACGGCTACGAGGCCACGGACGTCGGCGGCGACGACTGCAATGACCGCGCGCCGCAGATCCACCCGGGCGCCATGGACCGCGCCGGCAACGGCACGGACGAGGACTGCGACGGCAGCGACCGCATGCCCACGGGCGACGACCGCGACGGCGACGGCGTGAGCGAGGCCGCCGGCGACTGCAACGACGACAACGAGGCCGTGCGGCCCGGCGCCGAGGAGATCCCCTACAACGGCGTCGACGACGACTGCTCCGCCGACACGCGCGACAACGACCGCGACTCCGACGGCTTCCTGCACCCGCAGGACTGCGACGACGGCAACCCGGCCGTGAACCCCAACGCCTCCGAGGTGCTCTACAACGGCATCGACGACGACTGCAACGTGGACACCAACGACGGCGACGCCGACGGCGACGGCTTCGTGGGCGGCGCCAACGGCCCGGACTGCAACGACGGCGCGGCCGACGTGAACCCGATGGCCATGGAGGTCACCTACAACGGCGTGGACGACGACTGCAACCCGGCCACCCGCGACGACGACCTGGACGGCGACGGCGTCCTCCGCGCCGAGGACTGCGACGACAACAACCCGGACATCAACCCCAACGTCACCGAGAACTTCAACACGCTCTGCGACGACGGCGTGGACAACGACTGCCGCGGCGGCGACGTGGTGTGTGACGCCAACGTGCAGGACGCCGACGGCGATGGCGTGGCCGACGACGTGGACTGCGCGCCGATGGACGCGACGATCCCCGGCCCCCGCGAGATCGTGAACAACGGCCTGGACGACGACTGCGACCCGGCCACGCCCGACGGCTGCGACGACGACCAGTTCGAGGGCAACGCCGGCAACGACACGGACGGCGCCGCCACGGGTGTGGACGACCACAACGGCACGGGTGTGCAGTTCGCCGACCTCGTGGCCTGCCCGGGCAACGAGGATTGGTACCGCATCGACATCGCGGCCGGCGACGGCCTCGAGGCGGACGTCCACTTCACGCACGCCGACGGCGACATCGACGTGGCCCTGTACAAACTCGACGCGGACGGCACCCTGGCCTTCGTCGACGGCAGCGTGGGCGTGGACGACGACGAGACGGTCTACGAGCGCCGCGCCGCGACCGACACGACCTACTACGTGAAGGTCTACGGCTTCGACCCCGTGCGCAACACCTACGGCCTGACGACGAACGTCTTCACGGCCTGCACGGACGACCTCGCCGGCGCCCGCGGCGAGCACAACGACAGCCTGCTCGAGACGGTCGACCTGCCGGAGGCCGGCGAGACGCGCCAGATCTGCGACTACGACGACGACCACTACACGTTCACGGTGGACGCGGCCCGCAACGTGCGCCTGGACCTGCTCTTCACGCACGCCGACGGCGACCTGGACGTGGCGCTCTACCGGGACGACTCGGACATGCCCATCGAGACCTCGACCGGCGCCAGCGACGGCGAGACCATCGAGACCATGCTCGAGCGCGGCACCTACACCGTGCGTGTGTACGGGTTCTCGGGCGCCACGAACGCGTACCGTCTGTTCCTGAGCAGCGGTCGCACCGCCACGGCCCGCCTGGCGATGCCCGGCGCGGACGTCGCCATCCCCGACTACGCCAACGGCGCGCCGGGCGAGGCGAGCGTCGATCTGTTCTTCGAGGACGTGCCCGCGGGCGCCATCATCCGCACCCTCACCATCCGTGACATGGACGTGAACCACTCCTGGCTCATCGACCTGGTGGTCAAGGCGCAGTGGAACGGCGACGACATCGTCACCCTCTGGAACCGCGCCGGCGACGCAGGCGGCGGCGACGGCGGCCTGGACGACGACTTCCTGCCCTTCACCGGCGGCGACATCAACTTCGACGACCGCGTGTATCAGGAGTTCGCCGGCCTGCCCGCCGACGGCATCTTCAGCCTCGTCGTGACGGACAACGCCACGCGAGACACCGGCGATATCGCTGATCTCAACGTCGAGATCGAATACTTCCTGCCCTGATGGCCGTTCAACACACCTACACCCTCAAGATCGACCCCGGCGAGGCCCCGCGCCTGCGCCGGCGGTTCGAAGAGAATCACTTCGACTTCGTGTCGGTCCCCCACGCCTTCTGGCAGGCCAAGGGGGTGGGGTGTGTCGCGACCTTCTACCTCTCGGGCAAGCTGCTTTTGCAGGGGACCGAGGCGGACGCCTGGCGCCACCTGGTGGGCGAGGACGTGCCGGAGACCCGGCCCTACGCCCGGGCCCTGGCCAAACACCCCAGCCCGGCGCCGGACGAGTGGATCGGCACGGACGAGTCGGGCAAGGGCGACTACTTCGGCCCGCTCGTCGTGGCCGGCGTTTCACTGCCGCGCACCGCGCTCGAGGTGCTGGCCACCCTCGGCGTCGAGGACAGCAAGACCATCGGCGACGAACGCATGCCCCGCATGGTCGAGGCCATCCGCGCCCTCGGACAGACCGAGGTGTTGGTGATCTCGCCGGCGAAGTACAACGAGCTCTACGCCAAGATGGGCAACCTGAACCGGCTGCTCGCCTGGGCGCATGGCAAGGTCATCGAGAACCTGCTCGACCGCGGCGCGGCCACGTGGGTGCTCGTGGACAAGTTCGTCGACGACAGCGTGTTCCGCCGCAGCCTCGGTGAGAAGGGGCGGGCCGTGAAGCTCGACCTGCGCACCAAGGCCGAAGAGGATCCGGCGGTCGCCGCGGCCAGCATCCTGGCCCGCTCGGCCTACGTGCGCGGCCTCGCCACGCTCGGCAAACGCTTCAATCTGTCGCTCCCCGCCGGGGCGGGCGCGCCTGTGCTGCGCGCCGGCAACGAGCTGGTCACGCGGCACGGCCGGGACGCCCTGGTCGAGGTCGCCAAGCTCCACTTCGCGACGACGCAGCAGTTCTGAGCGCGGGCGGGCGGGGTCGACCCGCCCGTGCGACCGCCCACCTACCCCCCGCGCCGCACGGCCGGGTCGGTCTTGCGGGCGACCTTCGCACCCTGGCGGGAGCGATTGTAGGCCACACCCTGCGTCCGGCTGCCGTTCAGCGCACCCACGCGGTTGTTCTGCACCACCGTGCCCAGGGAGTTCTGCTCGCCGTTCTTCGTGCTGTAGGCGTTGGAGACCAGGCCGTGCATGCCCGCGTTCTGCGATGTGTTGCCGACGATGCGGTTGTGGTCCGAGGCATTGGACACGCGGACCACGTCGCCGGACACGTCCTCGAAGCTGTTGTTCTCGACGGTGTTGTTGTTGGAGCTGTCCCGCGCGTAGACGGCGTGGAACAGATGGTCGCCGTTGCGCTCTTCGCCCCGATAGGTCTGCTGGCCGTTCTGCAGCCGCTGGAAGCGGTTGTTGCGAATCTGTGAGTCGCTCACGCCGCGCATCATCACGCCGCCGGAGCCGAACGCGTTGTCCTCCCACGCGGGCAGGTGGCCCGGCGTGCGTTTCATGTCGGCGTCGCCCAGGTCGGTGAACTCCGTGCGCTCGATGACCGCGCCGGACACGAAGGCGGTGTTGCCGCCCTGCTCACGCTCCCACGCGTCTCCGAACTGCCGGGAGAGCGCCGGCGTGACATGCTCGGGGCTCGAGCCGCGCGCCGCGAGCCACGCCGCGTAGTCCAGGCCGCCCACGGTCTTGCCGGCCCAGCCGTCGGCGCCGCCCTCGGCCGCGGTCTGGGCCACGGGGCTGATCTCGATGCCGCCGTTGACGAAGCCGCAGATGCTCAGGTTGCGCACCTGCAGGTTGGCCTGTTTCGGCGTGTCGCGCGTGCTGCCGGTGATCTTGGGGCGATAGGAGAGAAAGTACCCGGGCGTCGGGCGGCCTTGCGGCCCGTTCCCATCGACGCGCGCGCCCTGCCCGTCGATCTCCAGGGGGCGCGTCTCGTCCCAGAAGTGCAGCACGCACTCGGCGCCCACGTGCACGAGCCGGTCGGCCTCGACCACGATCCGGATGAGCCCGATGGGACGGCCGGGGAGCTCGGCCTCGAGCTCACCGAGCGTGGCGTAGGCGCCCCCGCCGACGATGGAGAACGGCGTCGGGCCGGCCGGGTCGCGGGACTTGTCGGCCGGGGGCGGCGCGCCGCCGGACCCCGCCTGCTCGGCCTGCTCGCGGGCGAGGGCCTGGCCGCCGGCCTGGCGGTTGCCGGAGACGACCCGCTCGGGCGTGACCTGGCCGTCTCGGGCCACGTGGTCTTCGGCGGTCTGGGCGTCTCGGGCCGGCGCGCCGTGCCCCAGCGCCAGCGGCCCGTTGATGCGGGCGGCCATGGCACCCTCGGACGTGCCGAGCGACTGCACGTACTGCTTCCACTCCGCCTGGTTGGCGGTCATGGCCGCAACGGCCTGCTTCGCCTGGTTCTGTGTACGGTGGGCGTCTCTGGGTTTCCCCGCGTGCTCGGGCATGGTCTGGGTCTCCGCTTGGGCGACCGGCGCTGCGCGCGGCCATCGAACAGTCTGGTCTTTCCTGGCCCGCCGCGCCACCGGGAACCGGCGCGGCTCGATCCGGATGCATCAGCCCCCGGCCCGGCGTTTGCCCTCGGCGGAGAGTGTCATCGTGGCGCGCCGCGTCAGCGTTGTGATGCGGTCCACCCGCCGGAACCGCAGGGCCGACCAGTCGGCGTCCAGGGCCACCTGCCGCACGGGCTCGAAGCCTGCCGTGCCCAGCACGTGCCAGCCCGAGTCGCGGTTGAACTCGCAGCGGTAGGTCTTCGACGAACCCTTGGGGTAGGCGACCCACAGGATCGGGTCCGGCGCCTCCGTCGAGACCAGTTGCGCGGACACGGCATCGAGCTGCGCCTGCGTGACGGCGAACCCGAGCGCGAAGTCCATGCCGGTCACGGGCGCGCGGTGGACCGCGACGGGCGCCGCGGCCGCGAGCTCCGTCAGGGCGCTCTCGAACGACGCCGGCGCGGCCAGCACCACGACCGCGGGGTGTTGTTTCAGGTTCAGCTTCTGGAAGAGGGGAGTCATCGGGCGATGGTAACACAGGGGCGGGCGCGTCCGTCTTCCCCGAGAAGTCTGCCCGAGGCCCGTCGATGGCTGACCGGCGCGGCCGACGACATTCGACCTGCCGCCACGTGATCCCCGGCACCCGCGAGCCGGCGACGCATTGCGGCGCCGGAGGGCCGGGCGCAGACTCCGCGCGCCATGAAACCCGAGACCGACGCCCTTCACACACTCGCCGCCGAACTCTTTGACCGGGCCGCCGCCGAAGGGCGCGACGCCCTGCTCGAACACGAAGTCTACGCGCTCCTCGCGGCCGTGGGCCTGCCCGTGCCGCGGCATCTCTTCGTGCCGGCGGGGTCGGCCTTGTCCCCGGCGGTCCTCGCGACCCTGGGCGCCGACGCGGGCGGCGTCGTCGTCAAGGTCGTGTCGCCGGCGGTACTGCACAAGTCGGACGTCGGCGGCGTCGCGTTCTGCGCAGCCGAGCCGGCCGTCGTCGAGGCGACGTGCGCGCGCGTGCTCGCCGAGGTCGCGGCGCGGGCGCCGGCGGTGGCAGGCACGCTGCGGGGCTGTCTGGTCGCCGAGCGCGTGAAGTTCGAGGCCGTTGGCTTCGGCGCCGAGCTGCTGTTCGGCCTGCGCCGCACGCGCGAGTTCGGCGCGGTGCTCACCGTGGGCGCGGGCGGTCTGGACGTGGAGCACCTGGCGGCGCGCCTCGCGCCGGACGCCGCCGCCGCGACGACGGCGGCCGAACTCTTCGACCCGGTGGCCTTCGAGGTGCAGCTCGCGCGGCTGGCGGTGTTCGGCAAGATCGCCGCGCCCTTCCGCGGGCGCCCGGCCCTGGTCGCGCCGGCGGCCCTCGTGGACACCGCCCGTCGCATCGCGCGCCTCGGCGCGCTGACCGGGACGTTCGTCGTCGAGGAGCTCGAGGTCAACCCGTTCGTGATTCGGGCCGGGTCGCTGTACCCGCTCGACGGTCTGTGTCGGTTCTCGCGGCGAGCCGAGAGCGGATCGCGGCCGGCGCCGAAGGACCTGGCGCCGCTGTTGCGCCCGGCGACGCTGGGGCTGATCGGCGTCTCGGAGAAGATGAACCTCGGGCATGTGATTCTGCGCAACGTGCTCTCCGCCGGGTTCGATCCGCAGGCGATCACGCTGGTAAAGCCGGGGCTGGAGACACTCGAGGGCTGCCGCTGCGTGCCGAGCGTCGATGCCATGCCCGCGCCCGTGGATCTGTTCGTGCTGACCCTGGCCGCCGAGCAGTGTCCCGAGGTTTTGGTGGCGCTGACGGCGCAACAGAAGGCGCGCGCGGTGATCCTCATCGCCGGTGGCATGGGCGAGACGCAGAGCGGCGCGGCCCTCGAGGCCGCGATGCGGCGTACTCTGGCCGAGGCCCGTGCGGCGGGGCGGCCGGCGCCCGTGGTCAACGGCGGCAACTGTCTGGGCATCGTCTCGCGGCCGGGCGCCTATGACACGACCTTCATCCCGGCGCACAAACATCCGCCGGCGAGCACACGGCCGGACGCACCGGGCGGCGGGCTGGCGCTGGTGAGTCAGAGCGGCGCGTTCCTGCTGAGTCGCACGAGCAAGCTGCCGCAGTTGGCGCCCCGCTATCAGGTGTCCCTGGGCAACCAGCTCGACGTGACCGTGTCGGACCACCTGGCGGCCCTGGCCGAGGACCCCGGCGTGCGGCAGGTGGCGGTGTATCTCGAGGGGCTGCAGCCGCAGGACGGCCTGCCCCTCGCCCGCGCCGTGCGAACGCTGACCCGGAGCGGGCGCGACGTGCTCGTGTACAAGGCGGGCCGCAGCCCCGAGGGCCGGGCCGCGACCTCGAGTCACACGGCCTCCGTGGCCGGCGACTACGGTGTGTTCCGCGCGGTCATGACCCAGGCCGGCGCCCAGGTCGTGGAGACACTCCGCGACTTCGAGGCGCGGCTGACGCTGCTCACGGGCCTGGAGGGCCGCCCCGTGCGCGGCCGACGGGTGGGTCTGATGAGCAACGCCGGGTTCGAGTGTGTCGTTCTCGCCGACCACCTGGGCGCGGCGCTGCGCCTGGCCCAACTGCGCGAGGGCACCCGCGTCGCCATCGCCGGGGCGCTTCACCGGCAGGGCATCGATCGCCTGCAGGACGTGCACAACCCGCTCGACGTGACCCCCGTGGCCGACGACCGGACGTTCGGCGAGTGTGCGACGGCGCTCCTGGCCGACCCGGACGTGGACGCGGCGGTGATCGCCAACGTGCCGATGACCGGCGCGCTGGAGACGCTGGCCGCGGGCACGGAACACACCGAGGACCTCACCCGACCGGATGCCTGGGCGGCGCGGATGCAGCGTCTGTTCGCGGAGACGGACAAGCCGGTCGTGTTCTGCGTGGACGCCGGCGAGCGGTACACACCCTTGGCGACACATCTGGCCCTGGCGGGCCTGCCCGTGTTCCGGCACGCGGACGAGGCCGTCGCGGCGCTCGCCGCTTACGTCGACGCCCGGCTCGGCGGCTGATCGAAGCGGGCCTTCAGGCTCTGCACGTAGCGCGCGACGAGGCGCTCGAACTCGCTGCTCACGATGGGCCCGACGACGCGCGACATGAGCGCCGGCAGGGGCACCTCGAGGTTTCCCCGCGTCGTGAGGCCGAGGTGGGTGCCACCGACCGCCCCCGCGCGCGGCGTGATCTCCCAACGCCCGCCGATCTGCGCGTTGCCGATCCCGGGCACGGGTGTCCACTCGACGTGGCCGCGGCCCGTGGCGGCGTCGAAGGCGCCGACGTACCGGCTGGCGTAGAGGGTCTGGATCTTGAGCTTCTCCGTGCCGACCCGCTCCATCTGCCACTCGAAGACGCCGCCGCCGCGGTCGGTCAGGCGCTCGACCCGGGGGAAGTGGCTGACGGACAGCGGCACGTCCGCGAGGACGGCGTAGACGTCGGCGGGCGACGCGGCGACGTCGAACGCGCGGTGGAGATCCAGGCGGGCGGTGATCGTCATGGCCGCATTCTGGCACGGCCCGCCGGCGGCGTCTCGGGGCGTCGCGGTCGAATTCCGGGCGCGGGGCCGGCGGCGTGTCTATGGTCTTCGGACTGGAGGCAAAATGAACGCATCACACTTCGCCCGCGTGGCGGTCCTGGCCGGCCTGGGCTTCGGTTGCTCGTCCGATGGGTCCGATGACACGGACGCCACGCCCGAGAGCGGCGCGTCCGCCCTCGTCGCGATCTGCGCCGCCGCGGCGGACACGCCCGCGGGCGCGTGGCGCTGCGGCGAGACCCGCACCGTCGAGTGCGAAGACCCCGAGGGCACCTCCGTCGACTGGCTGTACGCCCCGCCGCGGGCCACCGACGGCGACGCGGGGGAGGGCACCTGCGAGGGCACGGCGTACGTCGTGGACAACGCCGGGCCCTTCACCCTCGGCGGCCATGACATCGCCGTGCAGGACGGCGACGCGACCGTATGCCGGGCACGCCTGATCGTCGACGACACGCGGGGGCCCCAGGCGGAGACCCGCGTCGTCGAGCTCTGGCCGCCGAATCACATGATGCATCACTTCGCGCCGGCCGACTGCGTGACGGTTCGCGACGCGTGCGAGGGCGTGTTGCCGGCCTACTTCACGTTCGCCACGGTCGATGAGACCGCCGACGTGAACGGCGCCGGGGCCAAGGACCAGGTCGACATCGAGGCGCTCGGCTGTTCGGGGGTGGACTTGCGGGCCGAGCGCGCGGGCGGCGCGACGGGCCGGACCTACACGCTCGGCTGGGCCGCGGAGGACCACGCCGGCCACCGGACCGAGGGCACCTGCCGCGTCGTCGTGCCCCACGACCAGGGCAAAGCGATGGAGACGGCGGTCGGCGCCGAGGTCGTGCGCTTCGAGGCGCCCGTCGGGTGTCCTCGGTGACGTGAACGCCGCGCGGCGTGCCTGTCACGGTCCCGGGAAAGCGTGGTAAGTGAGCTGCCCATGGCCGCGTCCAGATCCGCCCCGAGACGAGTGACCGCTGGCCGGACCGGAGCGAGGCGATCGTGGGGCGTCTCGGCCATGGGGCGTCGACCCGAGCCCCGGCAGGGCCGCGCGGGTGTGGGCTGATGGCCGTCGAGAGCCTGCTCGACGCGCTGACGCTCGCCGACTCGGCGATCTGTCACCAGTCGTCTGCGCGGGGCGTCTTCAGCGAGGGCGCGCGCCTGCCCCTGTGTGCGCGGTGCGTGGGCCTGCACCTCGGCCTCTGGACGGGTCTGCTCTGGTGGTGGATGCGGCGACCGCTGCCGGCCGTTCCGAGCGGTGCCCTCCGGGCCGCGCTCGGCCTCGCGGTCCTCGCCACGGCCCTGAACATCGCGCTGCCCGCCGGGCACCTCACCGGCGATCCGGCGTGGGTTCGGGTGTTGATCGGCGCCGGCCTCGGTTACGGTCTCGCGGGTCTGTCCGCGCCGCTCGTGGCGCGCACGCGCGCGCCTGCAACGACGCCGCCGGCGAGAACGCGCGAGGTCGTCCGCGGCGCCCTGCTCGCGCTCGCCGGGCCGTGTGCGTTCGCCCTCTCTCCGGCCGGTCCCTGGGTCGCGGCATCGAGTCTGCCGCTCGCCGTTCTGGGCCTGGCCACCGTGGTCCTCTTCTGGTTCGTGGCGCTCGGGACGCTCCCGCGGCTCGAGGGTCGCGCGGCCATCCGAGGTCTGGCGGCCGCGGGTCTCGCGGCGGGGCAGGTGGCGGGGACGCTCTGGCTCAGAGGAGCTTCGGGTTGAAGCGCCAGATGTCCTGGGACTTCTCCCGGTGCGAGGTGAAGTAGACGAAGCCGTCCTTGTCCCACGCGCGGCCGATGTCATTGGCCGGGTTGTCCGTCAGGACGGCGTATCCCGTGCCATCTCGCCCGACGACCGCCAGGTCGGCGCCTGCGAATCCGGGCAACTCGGGCGTGGCCTGCCGAGAGCCGACTCGGCCGCGATTGACCGTCATGAGGAGCCGCTTGCTGTCCGCGGACCAGATCGGCAGCACGAGCCCGGCGCTCTCCTTGGTCGCGACCTGTTGCTCCTGCTGCGACTTGAGATCCAGGATCCAGATCGCAGAGTAGCCCGTGGCCTCGTTCATCTTGCAGTAGGCCAGCGAACCACCGTCCGGCGACACCGCGGGATGGAAACCGGCCACGAGCTGGGTGTGCTGGTTGGTCGTGAAGTCGAACCGCCAGATGCTGTCCGTGCCCTCGCCGGGCAGGAATCGCTGGTAGAACAGGACGCTGCCGTCGGGGGCCATGTTGGGGGCGTCGCCGGGCCCGACCCGCAGCGCAGCGGAGGCCTCGCGTCCGGCGATCACGTAGATGATGTTCGAACCTTCGCGATTCGAGACGAACGCGATGCGGCTGCAGTCCGCCGTGGCCGACGGCGACCAGTCCGTGGCCGCCGAGGTCGTCTTGCGGGTGATCTCTCGACCGAGCACGGGCTTGAGGTAGATCTCGTAGTTCCCGTCTTTGTTCGTGTCGTAGGCGAGCTGATCCCCGCAGACCTGGGCGGAGTCCTCGGTGGCGTTGTCGTCGTGCGTGACCCGCTCGAGGCCGAAGAGCGTACCTCGCTCGAAGTCCGTCAGGCGGACGACCTGGGGGGCGTTGGCACCACACGCGAGCATCACGGCGAGACCGCCGGCGGCGGTCAGAAGTCGAAGGGCGGGGTGGTCGAGGGGCGGGGTGGCTTTCATGGCTGGTTCAACTCGATGGGAAGCGGCGCAGGGGGGAGCCGGCGCCACGCGGTGTGGACGCCTGGCCGACCGTAGGCACCTGCCCGCATGCGAGCAAGGTGATCCACCGGGCGACGCGATCCACGTCAAGTCTCGGCCACGGGGCCGGGACGCGTCGAGACCGAGCGCCCTCAGCGCGCCGGACCGACCGCCTTGTCGATCAGGTCGATGACGGCCTGCGCGACGTCGAGTTTCCAAGGTTCATCGGGGATGCCGGCGGCGTCGGCGGTGGTCCGCGCAGCCGTGATCATCAGGCGCAGATCGTCCGCGGTGGGCTGCTGTTTCGCCTGCATCCGGCCGTTTCCGCCGCGCTCGGTCACGGGCCGGAAGACCAGCTCCATGCTCTCGAAGGGGAGACGCCCATCGGCCACGCCGCGGGCCCATCGCTCCAGCGCGCGGCGCCCGCCCGCCTTCTCGTCGGCCGTCAGGCGCGCGTCGGCGTCGATGGCCTGCGACAGCGAGCGCGCCAGGGTGAACACGAGCAGCGGCCCCCGCGCGAAGGTGCGGCCCATGCGCTCGAGCTCGTCGCCGCCGATGCGCTCGGCCTCGAAGTCGGCGATGACCTGCGCGACGCGGTTGCGCACGCGGCCCTGGTCGGCGGCGGTCAGCTCCGAGGTCCGGATCATGGCCTCGGCCGTCTGGCGGGCCGCGTCCGCCGTCCAGGAGCGCCAGTTCAGCCACACGTACAGCCCGGCGGCGGCGGCGAGCGCAGCGATCACACCGAGCACGATCAGGCACCCCGAGGGCCCGGACTTGAACTCGCCCGAGGACCCGCTCCGGCGACGCTCCGGCGTGACGGGCCGCGGCTTGCCACCGCTGAGGAGCGACAGCCCGCCCACCAGCCCCACCACCAGGAGCGTGAGCCCGATCCACAGCGGTTTGCGTGTGTACCAGGCGTTCGTCTCGGGGGTCGTGACCGAGACGGTCGGCTGCCCCGGCGACGCCGTGTCGGTGATCTCCGTCGTCGGGCCGGGATCGCCGGCCGGCCGCTCGGGGCGCGGGGGCGGCGACTCGCCGATGGGCGTGAGCGCATCGCCCTTCTGGGACATGTCCTGGTAGCCGGCCACGTCCCCGCGCAGGAACGAGAGCGACTTGCCGGCGACCGTGCGGATCTCGACGTGATCGGGGAAGACGGTGAGCTCGCCGAAGTGTTCGTCGCCGTTCTTCATGACCAGGCGGCGCGTCTCGGCGAGCGCGTCCCCGGCGAACAGCAGCGCGGCCAGCAGCGCGCCCGTCGTGAGTGTGCGTCTCTTCATCGACCCCCCAGAATGACGCCCAGCAGGACGCCGAGCGCGACGGCGATCAGCGTGCCCACCAGCCACTTGACCCACGGCGCCACGGCGGCCGGCGCGGTGACCGGCGCGGGGGCGGCGCTCGGCGGCGCGCCGACGGGGGTGGGCAGGCTGAACCCCGAGGGCAGGGGCGGCGGGAGCGTCTCGACGTTCTGCAGTTTGCGTCCCGAGGGCCGCGCTGCGGGCGGCGTGCCCCGAGGTGGGGGCGAGGTCGGCGGCGCCGGCACGTTCAGCGCGATCGTCGGCCCGTCGTCGCCATCGGTGTCATCGCCCTCGGGGTCGGGTTCGGGCTGCGGGAGGCCCATGGCGGCCAGGGCGCGGCCCGGGCTGAGCATCGCCTGGGTCGGCGCGTCGTCGTCCCCGAGCAGCACGGTGTTGGCCGGCTCGTCGATGGAGTCGCCGGGCTCGGGGGCCGGGGCGAATGCGGGCGGGCGGCGCGGTGCCGGCTGCTCGACCGTGGGCTCGTGTTTCTCCACGGGCAGCAGCATCGTGGGCATCATCACGCCGGGGTGGTCCGCCTCGGGCTGCGTGTCGCGCGCGCTGCGGGCGGCGCTCTTGGGCGGCGGCGCGTCCGTCGGGTGCTCGCGCATGCCGCGCAGGCGGTGCAGGACCTCTTCCGCAGACGGCGGGCGCTGCGCGGGGTCCTTCCGCAACAAATCATCCACGAGCATCGCCAGCGGCGACGTGCCGGGGATGGGCAGCGGCGGGGGCAGCTGCGTGAGGTGCGCCGACTGATAGAGCTGCACCATGCGGCGCTCGTCCGGAGTTTCGATGACGAACGGCGGCCGCCCGGCGAGCATGTGATACATGACACAGCCGAGCGAGTAGAGGTCGCTGCGGGCGTCCATCACGGCCTGCGCGCTCCACTGCTCCGGGGCCATGTAACGCGGCGTGCCGAGCACCATCGTGCCCGAGGCGGGCTGCTCGCTGGCGGCCCGGGCGATGCCGAAGTCGAGCAGCTTGACGTGCAGTTCGTCCCCGAAGACGTCCACCAGCATCACGTTCTCGGGCTTGATGTCCCGGTGGATCAGGCCGCGGCGGTGCGCGCCGCCCAGGCCCTTGACGATCTGCTCGGAGATGGCGAGCACGCGGGCCGGCGGCAGGGGGCCGGCGGCGAGCAGGGCCTCGAGGGTCTGGCCGTCCACGAACTCCATCACCATGAAGGGCAGGCCCTGCGGCGTCTCGCCGCGGTCGAGCACCCGCACGATGTGGGGGTTGTCCAGCTTGCTGGCGTTCTGGGCCTCGAGCAGGAACCGGCGCACGGCGGCGCCCGACTCGGCCATGGCCGGGTGCATGACCTTGATGGCCAGCGGCGAGCCCGTGCGCAGGTTCACGGCGCGGTAGACCGAACCCATCGCACCCACGCCCACGCGCTGCTCGATCTGGTACTTGTCCTCGAGCGTGGCGCCGAGCAGGGGGTCGTCCACCCGGCGGGCGGCGAGCTCCTCGGGGCGGACCGTCGCGTGCCCGTCGTGCGGGCACTTCCCCGCGGCGACGCGCGTATCGCAGAGCGGGCAGACGCGCAGGTCCGGGAGGTCGGTCATCGTCACGGGCGGAGGATAGCCGCGGGCCCCCCCGGCAACAATCTTTGAACGCTTCCGCCGACTTTCAGGCGACGAGCACGACCCCGTGGTGGGCCTCGTGCGTGCCGATCTCCAGCGCGGCGCTGTGGGTCTCGGTCTCGAAGGGGGCCCGCCCGCGGACGTGGAGGCGCAGGCGACCCCGGGCGATCTTGGAGTTCAGGCAGAACGTCGGCGGGCCGCTCGGGTTGTCGTAGCGCAAGCCGGCGAAGTCCGGCGCGTCCGCCTCGAGCTCGCCCTCGACCGTGGCGAGACCGTTCTCGGCCCGGAAGCGCCAGCGCCGCAGGTCGAACTCGCCCCGCGCCCGCAGCAGCAGATCCGTGCCGGTGTTGAACAGGTAGCGCACGCCCCGGTGGCTCACGCACAGGAGCGTGAGCGGTGGCGCCGTGACCGGGCCCATCTTGACTTGGGCCGTCACGCCCTCGAACCACAGGTCGTCGTGGCCGTTCCACTGGTTGCAGTGGCCCCAGGCGTAGCGATGCGCGTGCCGACGACCCCAGTTGTGGCCCTGCATGCCCCGCCAGCCGGTGACCTCGACGCGGTGGCCGTCGAGGGCGTAGTGGCCGTCGAAGCGGGCGTCCGGCGCCGGGGAGACGAACTTGCTGCTCGGGAACGGCCCCGAGTACATGCGCCGCGAGGGCAGGGGAACGAGGGCCGGGCCCGGATCGGTGTAGTTCAGGTCGAAGGTGACCGCGTGGTGATCACCGACCACCGCGCCGGAGATGTGGCCCTCGCGCCAGCGCAGGTCGGCGACGCTCAGGTCGAGTCCGAGCGCGCTGAAACCCGCCTGTCCGTAAGGGACGACGTGTTTGGCCGCGCGGGGCGGGTGGCGGCGCTCGAAGGCGATGGCCCAGCTCTCGGCCACGGGGCCGCCGGCGTGGAAACGCGCATCGGGGTTGCGGATCGTGGCCTTGAGCCAGAGGGCGCGGGCGCCCGCGGGGTCGTTGAGCTTCAAGAACCAGCTCTCGACGTGCCCGCCCCGGGCCGGATCGAAGTGGCAGCCGTTCCAGGCGATCGCATTCATGGCGCCAGCATACACTCCGGCGTTACTTTGGCGGCGATGCAATCGACGCTCCTGACCCCGTACGAACGCCGCATCGCCGTGGCCGTGGCGCGCGCGGCCCTGCCGGCCGGCGAGCGCCTGCCCGCGGGCGGCGAGGCCACGGTCGACCGCCTCGAGGCCTTCCTGACCAAGGGCGGCACCGTCTATCATCGCGCGCTGCAGGCGGGCTTCTGGGGCATGGAGAGCGCCGCGCTGACGCAGACGGGGCGGCCCTTCTCGCGCCTGTCCACGCAGTCGGCGGCGGGCCTGCTGGAGCGCTGGACGCAGAGCCGGTCGCCGCGCATCCGGCAGCTCGTGCGGGCGGTGCTGCTGCCGCTCAAGATGGTGCACTTCGACGACCCCGAGATGTTCGCCCACGTGGGGTGCCCCTACGGCCGCGCGTCGCCCCGGCAGCCCGAGCGGCGGCCCTGGATGCGCCAGGTCACGGACGGCGCCTCGACGACGGGGCCGCTCTCGCTGCGCTGCGAGGTCGTGGTGGTCGGCACCGGAGCCGGCGGCGCGGCGGCGGCCTACGAGCTCGCCCGGCGGGGGCGGGCGGTCATTCTCGTCGAGGCCGGCGCGTACCGCACGCGCGAACACTTCACCGGCCGCGCCGGCGATGCCTTCCACGAGATGTATCTCGCCCGCGGGGCGACCTTCGCGCTGGGCAACATGGGTGGCCCCGTGTGGGCCGGTCGGGGCGTCGGCGGTAGCACCACGATCAACTCCGGCACCTGTTATCGCGCCCCCGAGGCGACGCTCCTCGACTGGCATCACACGGACGGCCTGACGATGTTCACGCCGGGCTCGCTGGACCCGTATTACACACGTGTGGAGCGCATGCTCGGCGTGGAGCCCGCGCCCCGGGAGTACCTGGGCGGCGTCGCCCGGGTGATCGCCCGCGGCGCCGACGCGATGGGTCTGTCACACCACCCGCTGACGCGCAACGCACCCGGCTGTGATGGCCAGGGCGTGTGTTGTTTCGGGTGTCCCACCGGCGCCAAACGCTCCACGGACGTGAGCTACGTGCCGGAGGCGCTGAAGCGCGGCGCGACACTCGTGACCGGTGCACACGTCGACCGCGTCGAGACACGGGGCCACCGGGCGACGGGGGTGGTCGGCACGCTCGCCTCGGGCCACGGCTTCCGCGTGCGGGCAGACGCCGTCATCGTGGCCGGCGGCGCGCTCACGACGCCGCTGCTGCTCGGGCGCAGCGGCCTGTGTGGCACCAGCGGTCAGCTCGGCCGGCATCTGTCGATTCATCCAGCCACCAAGGTCATGGCGCTCTTCGACGAGACCATCGACATGAACGCCGGCATCCCCCAGAGTTATGCCATCGACACATGGGCGGCCGAGGGGCTCATGTTCGAGGGCGCGTCCACGCCGCTGGACGTGACGGCAATGGCCGTGCCCTGGGTCGGGCAGCGGTTCGTCGATGTCATGGAACACTTCCCGCAGCTGGCGACCTTCGGTTTCATGGTGAAGGACGAGAGCCGCGGCCGTGTGTTCCCCGGGCCCGGCGGCCTGCCCATCATCCACTACGACCTGGTCGAGGCCGACGTGCGCCGCCTGCAGCGGGGCGTGGAGATCCTGTCCGAGGTCTTCCTGAGCGCCGGCGCGCGCCGTGTGATGCCCATGGTGCCGGGCTGCGAGGAGCTCTCGGACGCTGGCGGTCTGGCGCGGCTGCGGTCGCTGACGCTGCGGGCGGGCGACTTCGACGTCGCCGCGTTCCACCCGCTCGGCACCTGCCGCATGGGCACGGACCCGCGGCGCTCGTGTGTCGGCCCCGAGGGCGAGGCGCACGACCTCGAGAACCTGTACGTGGCCGATGGGAGTGTCATCCCGTCGAGCCTCGGCGTGAACCCCCAGATGACCATCATGGCGCTGGCGCTGCGGACGGCGGAGGCGCTCGACGCGCGCCTGACCCGCGCCGCGAGCGGCCTGCGCGGGAGCGAACCTGCCATGCCAATGCCCACGGGCGCCTTCGAGTTCCGCGAGACGATGTCCGGTGTCTGGCGCCGGGACGGCGAGTCGGCGGACCGTCCGTTCACGTTCACGCTGCACTGTGTCGCGCCCTCGCTGCCCGGGTTCCTTCGCCGGCGCGAGATGCAGATCACGGGTGTGCTGGACGCGGAGACGCTGGCCACCGCGCAGCCGCTGGAGGGCACGCTGGGCATGGACATCCTGCTCACGCGCACGCTGCCCTATGCCTTCGACTTCACCGGCGACGACGGCGGACACTACAGCTTCGGCGGCGAGAAGCGCCTGGCCGGCCCGGCGTCGCTGCTGACGGACATGACCCGGCTGCCCGCCGAGGTGCGCGACGCCGACGGTGCGCGGGTGGGCGAGGCCACCGTGCACTTCGACATGCGCGGCGATCTGCTGAAGTTCCTGCGCAGCTGGCGGCTGGTCTGATGCGGACGGCGATCACATTCACGCTGTCGCTGCTGCCCGTCGCCGCGCTCGCCGCCGATCCGCCGCCGTTGGTGCTCGAGGGCGACGTGCCCGCGTCGGCGCCCGAGGTGCGCCACTTCTTCCTCGACTTCGAGGTGCCCCCCGGGATCTCCGAGATCGAGATCGCCCACGACGATCTGTCCGAGGCGAACATCCTGGATTGGGGCCTGGACGCGCCCGAGGGCTTCCGCGGCTGGGGCGGCGGCAACAGGGAGAACGCCGTCGTCGCGGTGACCGCGGCCTCGCGAAGTTACCTGCCCGGGCCCATCACACCAGGCACGTGGCGGGTGGTGGTGGGCAAGGCCAAGATCAACGAGCCGCCCGGCCGCTACCGGGTCGAGATCACGATGCGCGAGACCCAGACGCTCGCACCGCAGCCCGAGCGACAGCCCTACGCGCCCGCCGCCGAGGTCGCGCCGGGGCCGCGGTGGTTCGCCGGGGACTTTCACGTGCACTCGCGCGAGAGCGGGGACGCGGACCCGATGCTGGACGCCGTGGCCGTGTTCGCCGAGTCCCGTGGGCTCGACTTCGTGATGCTGAGTGAACACAACACGGTGTCTCAACTGGAACTGTACGCAGCGACGCAGGCGGCGCACCCCGAGCTGCTGCTCGTGCCCGGCGCCGAGGTGACGACCTATGCCGGCCACTTCAACGCCATCGGCGCGACGGCCTTCGTCGAGCACCGCATCGGCCTTCCCGACACCAGCATCGCGGAGACGGCGGCGGGCGTGCACGCGCAGGGCGCGCTCGTGAGCATCAATCATCCGGCGCTGGCGCTCGGCGACGCCTGCATCGGCTGCGCGTGGACCCACGACCTCGCCGCGGAACAGATCGACGCCGTCGAGATCGGCACCGGTGACATCCTCAAACCCGGCGGCGCGTTCAACGACCGCGCGGTCGAGTTCTGGGAGTCGCTGTGTGTCGCGAACACATGCCCGGCGGCGCTCGGCGGGAGCGACGACCACGGCGGTGGGCAGGACATGGGCGCGCTCGACAGCCCCATCGGCGCGCCGACGACGCTCGTGTTCGCCGAGTCGCTGACCGTGGAGGGTCTCATCGCAGGCGTCCGAGCGGGGGACACCGTCGTCAAGCTGCACGGCCCGGACGACCCGATGATCGACTTCTGGCCGCCCGCCGCAGACGAACCCCGCGCGCTGCGGGCGACGATCACGGGCGGCATGGGCTTCGACGCGCGGTGGGTGCGCGACGGTGTCGCCGGCGAGCGCGTGACCATCGACGCCGATCCGTTCACGCTGACCGGCACGCTGGACGCCGCGCCCGGTGTGTCGACCCGCCTGCGCGTCGAGGTGCTGCAGGGCAACCGCCGGCGGACGGTGACGAGTCATCGTTCCCTGGTCGGGCCGCCCGAGGCGCCGGTCGTCGCGGACGCGGCGGTGCCCGAGGCGGACGCTGCCCCCCCGCTCGTCGACGCCCGGATGCTGGAAGCGGACGTGGGCTCGGACGCTGCCGACGCCGGCTCGGCCAAGATCTCGCTCGGCCACGACGACTCGGGCGGGTGCGGCGTCAGCGCGCGGCCTCGCTCCGGCGGGGCCTGGGGCGTGGTGGTGTGGGCGGTCGCGGTGGCGGGGCGGCGCGCCCGGAAGCGGCCCGCCGATCGGTTCGCTCGAAGCTGAACCGGGTGCCTGAGCTACCGGTCGCCGCGGTTCTGGCGGACGCTCGTGGGGCCGTGGCCGCGGCCGTCGGCGCCGGGCAGGATGCCCTTGCCGGGGGCGTTGGCGTTGCCGCCGCTGGCGCCCTGGAGGGCGATCTGGCCACCCTCGACGAGCTTGCGGATGGGGCCGTGCTCGGAGTGTTCATCGCGGATCTGGCCGGACATGCCGGGTCCGAGGCGGAGCACCTTGCCGCCGGGGAGGGGGATCTGGATGGGCGCGTGGGTCTTGTTGGTCACGGTTTTCATGGGCGCACCGTAGCACGTTGCGGCGCCGGGACGTATCGTTCGCGACCATGTCCGCGGAACAACCGAAGAACCCCCTGCACGGCATCACCCTGGAGCGCCTCTTGACGGAGCTCGTCGAGGCCTACGGCTTCGAGAAGCTGTCGACGATGGTGCGGGTCAACTGCTTCACCAACGACCCGAGTGTGGCCTCGAGCCTGAAGTTCCTGCGCAAGACCCCTTGGGCGCGCGAGAAAGTGGAGTCGCTGTACCTGTGGCACCTGCGCGAGCAGCGCCGCGCCGCTCGCTGATTTTCGACTTCGTGGGTTTCGGCCCGGGGCCGGCCGCGTAGAATGCCGCGGCATGACGCCGCTGAACCCCATCGCCACGCTGCGCAACGTCGAGGCCGTGGGCCGCGTCGTGCGCGGGCTCAAGCTGACGGCCGAGCGGCAGGTGCAGGCCGAGATCATCGACCGCATCGACTCGCTCAAGGCCGATCTGGGCGGGCGCCCCACGGACGACTTCGGCTTCAACCCCGAGGCCATCAAGCCGATGGCGCCCATCCTGGCCTGGCTCTACCACGAGTACTTCCGGGTGCAGACCTTCGGGTTGACGGACATGCCCAAGGGTCGCGTCCTGTACGTGTCCAACCACAGCGGGCAGATCCCGCTGGACGGCATGATGATCGGCACGTCGCTGCTGTTCGAGGGGCAGCCGCCGCGCGCGGTGCGCTCCATGGTCGAGCGGTGGGTGCCGTCGCTGCCCTTCGTGAGCACCCTGTTCGCGCGGGTCGGGCAGGTGCTGGGCACGCCCGAGAACTGCCGCACGCTGCTGCAGCAGGACGAGGCCGTGCTGGTGTTCCCCGAGGGCGTGCGCGGCATCAACAAGACCTACGACCGCGCCTACAGGCTGCAGGAGTTCGGCAACGGCTTCATGCGACTGGCGCTGGAGAACGACACGCCCATCGTGCCGGTGGCCGTCGTGGGCGCCGAGGAGCAGTACCCGGCGCTGTGGAACCTGGAGCCCCTGGCGCGCCTGCTGGCCGTGCCGGCCGTGCCGATCACGCCACTGTTCCCCTTCGCCGGTGCCCTGGGCCTGCTGCCGCTGCCTGTGCGCTACCGCATCCACTTCGGGCGACCGATGTACTTCACCGGCGATCCGCACGAAGAGGAGTCGAGCCTGCTCGACAAGGTCAACGCCGTGAAGACCGCCATCCAGGACATGCTCGACCGCGGCGTGGCCGAGCGCGAGCACATCTTCTGGTAGGAGCCCAACCGATGCGCGTCGCCATCACGGGGATCAGCGGTCGCTTCGGGCGCCTGCTCGCCCAGCGCCTGCACCGCCGGCACACCGTGGTCGGCATCGACCGCCGGCCGTACCACGAGAAGCCCGCGGATGTGACGCTCCATCAGATCGACATCCGGCGGCAACGCTGCGAGGAGATCTTCCGGGCGGGCGGCTTCGACGCGGTGGTGCACCTGAACGTGATGCACGACCCCCGCGCGAGCAGCGAGGACCACCACACGTTCAACATCCGCGGCACCACGCGGGTGATGGACTACTGCGTGCGCTACAAGATCCCCAAGCTGGTGATGCTCAGCAGCGCCAATGTGTACGGGCCCCGCGCCGAGAACCCGCAGTTCCTGACCGAAGACGCCCCGCTCATGGGCGGCACCCGCTTCGGCGAGATTCGGGACCTGATCGCGCTCGACATGTGCGGGCAGAGTTTCTTCTGGAAACACCCGGACGTGAAGACGGTCATCCTGCGCCCGGTGCACATCGTCGGCGCCGTCCGGAACGCGCCGTCGAACTACCTGAGGCTCAAGCGCATCCCGCGGCTGGCCGGCTTCGACCCGATGATTCAGATCATCCACGAGACGGACGTGGCCGAGGCCATCGGCGCCGCGCTCGCGCCCGACGTGCGGGGCGTGTTCAACGTCGCGGGCTGCGACGCCGTGCCGCTCTCGACGCTGCAGCGGATGACCGGCCACGAGGTGCTCGACTTTCCGCATTTCCTGGCCGAGGCCGCGCTGGAGCGGCTGTGGCGCTTGCGGCTCACGAGCTTCCCGGCGCCGGAGCTCGATCATCTGAAGTACGTCTGCATGGTGGACGACGCGCCGTTCCGCGCCGCGAGCGGCTTCCGTCCGACGCACGACATCGACGCGACGATGGCCCACCTGCGGCTGACCGCCGCGGCCGATCTGCGCTGAGGGCGTGACGTGACGCGCCGATACCGCCTTCGGGCCCTCACGCCGCTCGCGCTCCTGCTCGGGACGCCGGCGTGCATCCTGTCCGGCGAGGACTGCGGCGTCGGTTACGTGTTCCAGGACGGTCGCTGCGTCGCCGAGGCGGACGACGACGCCGGACGCTTCGACGACTTCGGCGCGGCCTTCGACCTCGGGCCGCCGGACGCCCGGCCGGCCTTCGACGCCGAGGGGCCGCTCCTGGACGCCGCCCTGCCCGCCACCGACCCGTGGACACCCCACTACACGGCGCTGATCGTCGACCGCACCCCCGACCCGCTGCTGGGCGAGTCCCCGTCGACGCCGGGCTGCGACCTGGACGGCGTGCGTGTGCTCGGTGAGGGCCTGGACGGCGTGGCCATCAAGGTCTTGTCGAGCCTGGTCTTCGATCCCTTCGATCAGTCCATCGGGCGCAGCGAGAACGCGTCGGTGGGCATGCCCGAGCAGACGGGCGCGCCGGGGACCTTCGTGTCGCTCGGCGGCGGCGGGGCGTACCAACTGCTCTACCTGGAGCTCGCCCGCCCGCTGCGCCGCGGGGACCGCGTGGTCGTCGCGGAGTACCTCGAGCCGCGAGACTTCGGGGACGTGTGCGCCCTCTGGCTGTGCAGCACGGACTTCGTGGACCTGTCCGCCTGTCGCTGGGTCGGCGAGGGCCGTGGGGGCAGCTTCGAGCTCCAATAGCGCCCCTCGGGCGACGATGGTTGTTCCCGCGTTCCGCGTTGATCTACGCTGCAATTGTCGTGTGCCATTGGACGGCACTTGCACGGGGGAACAATGGATCGACGCTCGATGCGTGCGTTTGTGTGGGGGGCGGCTCTCTTCGTCGGAGCCTGCGGCGGCGACGGCGGTGGCGGCGGCGGCGGAAACGCTGGCGGCGCCGCCGACATGGATCCGTTCGGCACCGGCGGCAGCGGGAGCGGCGGCGACGCCGGACCGGGCGGCGGCGTGGGCGGTGGCGCGGGTGGTGACCTGCCCGTCGGCGGCAGCGGCCCCGACCTGAACCATTGCACGGACGACCCGAGCTGTCCGAACGGCTACTACTGCGACCGGGCAGCGGACGCCGAAACGGGCGCGTGCAAACCCGGCTGCCGGCAGTCGCCCAACGACTGCAACGAGCCCTACCTTTGTGACGACACGCACGCCTGCGTGCTGGACATGCGCTGCATGTCGGATTCGGCCTGCCCGCCCAACACGTACTGCAGCGATGGCGACTGCGTCGAGGGCTGCAAGGTGACCGATCCGGACGAGTGCCCGCTCACGATGGACGGGCGGCGCCAGCTCTGCGACCCGGACACGCACGACTGCACGGTGGCCGTGGTCTGCTGCAGCGCGGACAACGCCTGCAGCGGCGTGCTGCCCGGCGCGTGCCGCGGGGACGTGCTCGAGGGGGTGCCGTTCTGCACCAACCCCAACCCCTGCGAGAGCCGCTGCGCCATCGACGACGACTGCCCGGACGAGCAGTACTGCGGGGCCGACGGCCACTGCGCGCTCGGTTGCCGGCTCGACGCGCCCCGCGCCTGCCCGGGCGGTCAGTTCTGCAACGCCGACACGCGCGCCTGCGGATTCCGCTCCTGCGGCTCGGACGCCGAGTGCCCGAACACGCAGTTCTGCGGCGCGGCCGGTCAGTGCGCGACGGGCTGCCGCACCGAGCCGGACAACTGCCCCCAGGGCAGCTACTGCCAGGAGAACCGCGAGTGCGGCGCCGGCTGCCAGACGGACGAGCTGTGCGTGATGCGCAACGGCCCGGGCTGGTACTGCGTCGACTTCCAGTGCCACCGCCCCTGCGCCCAGCACGACGACTGCGCCGCGGGCGAGTTCTGCAACGCCGACACCGCGCGCTGCGAGGCCGGCTGTCGCGACGACGCGCAGGAGCCCAACGACAACGTCGCTGGCGCGCGGCCCCTGGCGTTCGCCAACGGCACGCACTTCGACTCCGGCCCCATGGCCTTCAGCGCCTGCCAGCTCGACTCGGACTTCTTCCGCTTCGAGACCCCGGAGGACGGCTGGGAGATCCACGCCCGCCTGGAGTTCTCGCACGCCGACGGCGACCTGGACTTCCGCCTCTACGACGCCGACGACCAGGCCGTGGCCGAGAGCGCCGGCGCTGCCGACAACGAGGACATCCGCTACCCGGTCGCAGGCGCCGGCGTGTCCGCCCCCGCGGGCCACTGGACGCTCGAGGTCCAGCCCCGCGGCCTCGCCGAGAACACTTACCGGCTCGTCGTCGACCTCGCCCCGCCGGGCGGCTGCCTCCCGGACCCCGGCGAGTCCGGCGCCGGGGACGACTCGGCCATCAACGCGACTTCGATCTCTCTGCCGCAGCTCCAGCAGGAGACGACGCTCGAGGACCACAGCATCTGCCCGGGGGACGACGACTGGTACGCCGTGCGCATGGGCGCCCGCGACGGCCTGAGCGTCCGCCTGGACGCCGCCGCCGGCATGGGTGACCTGGACTTCGCCGTCTTCGGGCCCGGCGCGCCCACGCCGGACACGCTGCCCGTCTTCCAGCCCAACGTGTTCCAGCAGGGGAACGACGGCACGCGGACCTACGCGTTCGAGATCCCCCGCTTCAACGCGGCGATCCTGGACGGGATCTACTACATCCGCGTGCTCGGCGCGAACGCCGACCAGACGGCCCGCTACACCCTGACCGTGGGGGTCGATCGCGACCGCGCGCTCTGCCAGGACGACCTCGCCGAGCCCAACGACCAGCTCAACCGCGCGTTCGACCTGATGGGTCGCCCCGACCTCGTCCGGCCCCGGTTCGACGGCAACGGCACGGAGCTCGTGCCCGACGTCGACCTGGCGCTCCCCGACCTGTGGCTGTGCAGCGGCGAGCAGGACTGGTTCCGCTTCGACGTGACCGCCAACGACGAGATCGTGGCCCGGGTGGTCCGCCAGGACGCCGTGCTCGCGGGCGACACGCGCATCGAGATCCGCGACGCGCGCGGTCAGGTCGTGGGCCTGGCCGGTCGCAACAACCAGGCCGAGAACGTCGCGCGGGCGCGGCAGCTCGCGGCGGGCACCTACTACATCTCCGTCTCCGGCGTGGCCATGACGCAGACGCAGTACAGCCTGGTGCTCAACCGCACGACCTCGCCGATCCCCTGCCAGGAGGACGTGTTCGAGCGCGGCGGGGGCAACGAGCAGCAGCTCACCGCGTCGCTCGTGCAGCCCGGGAACCAGCCGGACCTGACGCTGTGCGGCGCCGACGGGGACACGGACTGGTACGTCGTCGAGACCGACACCGAGGGCACGCTGACCATCAGCCTGAACTTCCTGCAGACCCAGGGTGATCTGGACGTCGACGTCATCCGCGAGGGCTCCGTGCTGCCCGAGAACGCCGGCCAGCCGGACGGGCACGGCGCCATCGACGGCGAGACCGTCCAGCTGCGCAACCGGCCCGCGGCGCGGTACTTCATCCACGTCTACGCCAACGGCCAGCCCAACAGCCGCTACGACCTCTCGGTGACCTTCGAGCCCCGCGAGTTCATGTGCAGCGACGATCCGGACGAGCCGAACAACGACAGCGCCGCCGCCGAGTACCTGGGCATCGGCCAGGTCAACGGGCGCGGCACGCAGTGGATCTGTGACCGCTCGCCCCGCGACGAGGACTGGTTCCAGATCGACGTGCCCGCCGGCCTGCTGCGCACGGTGCTGACGTCGTTCACCTACGGCGACGACGGCGACCTCTTCATCGAGATCTACGACGCCGACATGGTGCTTCATGCGGCCACCAGCGAGGTCTCCCGCGGTGTGGCCAAGCAGTGCATCGTGGTCGAGGAGTCCGTGGATCCGCGGACCTTCTTCGTCCGGGTCATGCCCCTCGCCGTGAACACGGTGTTGGGGGACGAGCGGCTCGACTACCAGCTCTACCTGCTCAACGGCGACGACTGCGACGCCGTCGGCCTCCCGGCCGTGGGCGTGGAGTGGCCGCGCGTGCCCTGATGCCCCGAGGGGGTCGGGCCCGCCTCAGCGGCACTCGCCGCTCGGGGCGTAGGCGGCGTCGAGCGGCGTGAAGTCGTCCGGGCCGCTCGGGGACACGCTGAACGCCGTGTAGCGCACGGTGCCGCCGTCGCCGGCGCCCACGCCGGGCAGGCCGGCGTTCAGGTCGTCGCCGATCTCCGGGACGTCGACCGCGGCCACGACGACCGGGCCGCCCGCCTCCAGGCGGAGCAGCCTGGCGCGAAGGGCGTGGCCGAGGACCGCGACCTCGAGCCGGTGCGGCGCATTCGCGAAGGCCGCCCAGTCGTAGCGCACGGTGGGCTGCCCGGCGACCGTGTCGTAGAACTGCATGCGGCAGTCCTCGAACAGGCGGGGCGGACCGAAGTCCAGACGGCGGCCGCAGACGAGCGCCGGGGACGCGGCGTCGATGGCGCCGACGATGGCGCCCTCGGCGTCGCGGAGGGGCACGCGCGGCAGGTCGTTGCGCACGAAGCAGCCCAGCCAGGTGCCATCGTTGTAGCCGCGGGCGATGACCCGCGGGTAGGCCGGGCGGCCGAAGGGCGTCACGTCCGCGTCGACCTCGAAGTCGGCGGACACGCGCAGGTCGCGGCCGCTCGTCGCGGGGGGGGCGAGGGCCGTGATCGCGCCCTCGGCGACGCGGGCGCCCGTGCCGACCAGCGCGCCGGGCAGCGGTGTCCAGGCGTCGACCGGGCCGTGGTAGGCCCAGGGGTCCTCCGACCGCCAGTCATGTGAGTATATATCGGGAAAAGGACCACCTGCGGTCGCGGTGGCGGCGTCGCCGACGGCCTCGACGCCGAAGTCCGCCAGCGGGGTGCCCAGGGCGTCGACGACCTGGTTCCCGGGGCGCTGCGCCGTCGAGAGGCGCACCTCGGCGCCGGGCGGCAGGTCGTCCGTGGTGGCCACGAAGAGGCGCTGGCCTCCGCCGGCCGGGTCGAGCCAGACCTCGTCGATGCCGAAGGCCACCGGGGCGGGCCCGAGCACCGGGGCGCGCACGTCGACCCGCAGGCCGCCGTCGCCCTCGACACCGAGGGCGCCTTGGGCGGGCGACAACGCGAAGTCCAGCGCGACCAGGTTGGCGCCCACCGCCTCGGCGGACAAGAGCAGCGGCGCCTCGACGACGTCGACGGGCAGATCCTCGAACGCGCCGAGCGCTTGGGGCACGGCGGAGTCGTCGTAGATGTAGCCGAGTGTCGGGTCGAATCGCACCCGGATGTCCTGGCCGGGCGTCAGCGGCGGCCCATCGACACGAAGGTCCACGCCGGTCGCGTCCTGGATCACGCCGAGGACCGCGCGCGGCGCCGCATCCACGGTGACCGCAAAGCCGCCGCCGTCGGCGAGGGCGATGGGGGCGGCGCCCTCGAGCGTCACCCGCACCGTGTCGGGCGCGTAGGTGTAAGCCCGGGCGGACGTCGCGACGACCCGCGCCGGGTAGCCGGTGGCCGGCGCGATGGAGACCTCGTGGAAACGCACCTGGCCCACCGTGCGACCCAGGACGCCGTGCTGGCCCGCGCCGAGGGGCGTCGGGTCGATGACGAGCAGGCGCGCCAGGGGCGAGGCGTCGCCCTCGCGGGAGAGCGTGGCCTGGAGCACGGGCCCATGCGCCCGGACGACCAGGCGATGATCCTCCCCGGCCGTCAGCGCGGGCAGCGAGGTGCGCCCGAGCACGCGGATGCCCATCTCGTCGGCCTTCACCAGCGTGAGTCCGGCGCGCTCGGCGTTCTCGGGCTCGATCAGGAATCGATAGCCGCGTCCCGGCGCGATCCGGGCCGCGACGCCGGCGATGAGCGCGCCCACGGGGGGCGGATTCGGCCGGAAGCTCGTCGCGACGACCACGTGCGTCTCGGCCTCTTCGGCGGGGCGCAGCAGCATGCCCTCCAGGCCCTCGTCCTCCGAGGACAGCACGGCGTCCCCCGCGTTGCGCGACCAGTCGTGCTCGGGGGCGGCCAGCCAGCCGTTCACGATGCCGGCGCCGACCCCGCCGAACGTGTCGCGGAACGGCTCGAAGTCCGCGGCGGGCTCGAGCGTGTTGCCGACCTCGAGCGCATCCGGGGCCTGCAGCTCGGCGCCGTCGGCGTCGAGCAGGCGCGCGCCGGCGCCGCCGCCGACGTAGGTGACGCGCACGCGCTGCCCCGCGGACAGAGCCGCGCCCAGCACCAGACGCACGCGGGGGTCCCGGCCGGGGAGGGGCAGCACCGCACGGACCGGCACGCTCACGTCGTCGGCCAGCAGCGTGAAGGCCGTGGCCACGTCCGCTTCGCCGCGGGCGGGCAGCGCGGCCTCGTCGTTCATCACCAGGTCCACCGCCCAGGGGGCGACGGTCTCCGCCGTCACGACGAAGAGGTCGGCACCGACCGCGGCGCCGTTGTCCGCCGTGCGCGCGGGGAAGCCGTCGAGCGGGCGTGCGATGGGCTGGCTGGCGTCGTGGACGTCGCCCTGGCGGTCGTCGTAGGCGAGCGTGACGCGCTGGCGCCGCGCGACCGGGGGGCCGGCGAAGTGCACACGCAGACCGCTCCCGACGCCCTCGGCGGCGACGACGCCGCGCAGTTCCCCGTCGACCTCGACCCGGAACCCGCGGGGCCCGCCGCCGGTGAGGAGCTCACCCGCCGCCCCCAGAGAGGTCGCCGCCTGGAGCAGCACGGCGTTCGGGCTGTCGGGGGTGATGCGCAGGTCGGTCACGAGCATGTTGGGGGCCTCGCCCGCCGGGTCCTCGACGGCGAAGTCGTCGAAGTAGAGCACGCGCGCCCGGGCGCTGCCGGCGATGCCGAGCTCGCCGGGGGCCGGCTCCGTCGGCAGGAAGACCTGAGCGAAGGACAGGGTCCGGCCCGCGTCGTCCGTGGCCTGTGCTCGGACGGCGCGGCCGTGGACCTCGAGCCGCAAATGCACACGCGCGCCGGGGCCCGCGTTCGTCTCGGCGGGGGCGGCCGGGCCGTAGGTCGTCGCGCCGTCCGGCGTCTGCAGCATGAGCGCGCGGGCGGAGAAGTCGAAGCCGGCCTGGACGCCGACGGGGCGACGCGGGTCCGCCCGGGTCAGGCTGCCGAACACCCAGGCCACGGGCTGCGACTGCGCCGGATCGAAGGCGCTCGACCACACCGTCGTCGAGACGATGTAGCGTGGGCCGACGAGCCCGGGCCGGGACGCCCGGGGATCCAGGCTCTCCACGCCGGCGCCCTGGTAGACGGCGGTCGAGTCCTCGATGGACCAGAGGCCCTCCGTGGCCGGCAACCAGCCGTTGTCCAGCCCGAGGTCGACGTCCGGGCGGTCGAAGGCATCGGCGGACGCGGGCACGGACGGCCACTGCGGCACGGCCCAAGTCACGGGCGCACCCACGAAGCCGCGCATTTCGCGGTCCTGTGCGTCGAGCACGCGGCCCGCACCGCCTGCGGTGTAGGCGACGGTCACGTCCTGTCCGGCCCGGACGTCTTCGCGCAAGGTCACGCGCAGCACGTTGCCGTGGGGCGCGCCGAGGGCGTAGGCGCGCACGACCTCGGCGGGGGCACGGTCGACCTCGACCCGGACCGCGGGCGCGGGGTCGCCGTCGACCCGGATCGGCAGCGCGCCATCGTCGGTGGTCAGCAGATCCAGCGTGTGCGGCGTGACGAGGCGCGCGCCCGCGACGGCCAGCTCGTTGCCCGGTGCGGCCTCGTTGAGCACGGGCAGGGCGTCCACGCCCGTCAGGGGCCGGGCCGGCTCGGCCGAGTCCGTGACGTCGCCGGCGGCCGCGTCGTAGGCGAGCACGACGGTCTGCCCGCGCTGAATGGTCGGGCCGGAGATGCGCAGGCTCAGGCCGGACTCCGTGACCGTGACCGCCTCGACCGTGCGCCGGTCGCCGGCCCAGACCGTGAAGCCGGCCGGGGAGCCCGCCCGCAACGGGGTGGTGGACATGACCCGCACGTCGACGCGGTCCGGCGTCTCCGCCCTCACCCGGGCGTCGGCGATGAACGGCGGCGGCGCCTCGGCGGGGCCGATCGACACGCGGTCGATGAAGACGGTGCCATCCCACTGTCCCGTCACGCCGGCGGGGCCGGCCCCGGGGATGCGGGTGTCCTGGGCGGCCGTGCGCGCGAGCATCGCACCGGCGGCGTCGGCGAGCGTGGCGGTCAGGAGCGGCCCCGTGGCGCTGAAGGTCAGCGAGAGCGGCGTGTCGGCGGGCACGCGGCCCAGGGGCACATCCGTGGTGGCGAGCTCCGTGGCCTGGCCCCCGGCCATGTGGCGCAACCAGAGCCGCGCGCGGTCGGTCTCGATGCTCAGCGCGGCCTGGTACTGCGCCGAGGCGAAGCTGCGGGCCCGCAGGGCGGCGACGGCCTCGATGCGACCGAGGCCGCGGCTCGGCTCCCGCGTGTACCGGAAGTCCATGGTCACGGTGGCGTCCCGGTGGCGCTCGGCGATGGGACGCAGCAGCATGGCCCCCGTCGCGTAGGCGTCCGTCGGCGCCACGCGCACCTCGCCGCGGCTCACGGTGAACGCCTCGGGCTGCACGACGCTCCAACTGCGCGGCACGGCGTCACCCTCGAAGGTCTCCTCAAAGGGCGCGAAGACGCCGTCCGCGTGCAGCAGGTTCACGACGGGCAGCGCCTCGGCCGCCGTCAGCGGTCGCTGCGCCGCGTCACGCACGCCCCCGAGCGCGGGGTCGTAGCCGAGCTTCACGAGGTCGCGCCCTTCCACGGGCTCGGCCAGCGCGAGCAGGAGCTCGCGGGTCGTCCCCGGCCGCACCTCGGCGCGGCTGACCGCCCGCGTCCGCCCGCCGGCCTCGACGCTGAACCCCTCCGCCGAGGCCACCTCGACGGCCGTGGCCTGGCCCGGCGTCAGCGTGACCAGCAGCGTCTGCGGTCCCAGCACCCGGGCGGAGTCGACGCGGAGGTCGGGGAGGGCGTCGGCGGGGCTCACCGCGGCCTCGGGCTCGGCGCGCAGCGTGCCGAATCGAACGGAGATGCCCGCCGCCTCGTAGAGGCCGATCCGCCCCGGACCCTGCAGCTCGGCCGTGGGGCCCTGCACCAGCGCGATGGGGGTCTCGGCCGCGGCGTCGAACAGGAGGCCGAGCACGGCGTGGTCCAAGACGCGCATCTCCAGGCGGTACTCCGCCCCGGGCGTGAGGTCCACCGGGTCGAGGTCGCCGATGCGGTCGCGCAGCTCGGTGCCCAGGCCGTTCGTGGCGGTCAGGTTGCCATAGGCGCCGTCGTACCCGACGCCGACCCACTGCCCGTCGGCGGTGACGCGTCCGAGCAGCATCGGGAACGCCCCGGGCGCGTGCGTGAACATCACGCTGGCCGTGAACGCCGAGCAGGTCTCTTCAGCACCCCGCAGGAGCAGCGAACGGTCGGTGCCGGCCACCGCGTCGCCGGCCGCCGTGATGCGGCCCTCGCGGGCGGTCCAGCGCCCGGGATCGCCCTCGAAGCCGGACAGGTCGTCGGCGGTGATCTCGAACCGGCAGGCATCGTCCGGCCAGGCCGCGCCGCCGCCGGCCCCAGCACCGCCCCCGGTGCCCCCGTCGCCGCTGCCGCCGCCGCCGGCGTCCGCGTTCGGGGACTCGGCGAGGATGCGGGTCTCGCCGTCGAAGCAGGCGATGGGCAGGAGAGTGAGCAAGGCGGCCACTCGGAGGCCGCGTGCCAGCGATGGTGTACGTGCGTTCATGGTGAACGCCTCGATAGCACCAAAACCCGCGCGCGACGAGACTCGCCGGCGGGCGGCCTCTCAGGCCGTCGTGCGCGGGGTCCGGCGTCGCAGGCGCCGCAGCGCCGCGACCAGGGGCAGGCCGAGGAAGGCCAGGCTCCCCGGGGTGTGGGCGCGCGCCGGCGCCGCGCTGCAGCCCGTGCTGCCGCCGGAGGACTCGGCGCCGGAGCCCTTCGCGCCGGCGTCCGCGTCGTCGAGCGCCG
>CAINDO010000455.1 GCA_903847385.1 uncultured Myxococcales bacterium | reverse complement strand
TCGCGTCCACCGGACCGACGGCGAGCCCCGAGAGCAGCCCCAATGGCACGCCGAGGCCGAGCGCGACCGTCGTCGCGGCCAGCCCGAGGGCCAGGTACCGCGTCTGGCCGCGCACGATGAGGGTCAGGAGGTCGCGGCCCTCCGAATCCGTCCCCAACCAGTGGTCGGCGCCGGGCAGCGTCACGCCCGCGGCGGAGGGCCGCGCCACCTCGGGCAGCAGCGCGCCGCCGAGGACGGCCAGCGCGACCATGACCGCCACCACGGCGCCGCCGTAGAGGAGGAACGGGTCCGGGAGGCCGGCGCCCCGGCGCCGCTCGGGCGCTGTGTCGACCGCCGCCACCGGTCACTCGAGCCGCGGGGCGCCGCTCTGGCGCAGTCGCGGATCCACGACGAGTCGCGCGAGGTCGCGCAACAGGTTGGCGGTGCAGACGGTCGCCGCCAGGAAGACCAGGCAGCCGACCACGAGGTGCGTGTCCCGCCGGGACGCGGCCTGATAGAGGATCTCGCCCATGCCGTACAGGCCGAACGGGATCTCGACCACGAGGGCCGCGCCGAGCATGAGCGTGAATCGAGAGACGAGCGCCTCGGTCACCGGCGCGAAGAGCGTGCGCGCGAAGGCGCGACGGGGCGACAGACCGTTGGCCCGCGCCGCGACGACGTGATCCGTGGCGCGCGCCTCGTCGACGTCCGTGCGCAAGGTGCGGTAGAGGTCGACGAGCTGCCCGTCCGCGATGGCGAGCACCAGCGCCGCCGCCAGAACGTGACGCAGATTGGGGACCAGGTCGAGCGTGCTGGCCAGCAACGCCTGGAGGATGACGGCGCCCACGAAGGCCGGGATGCCGGAGGCCGCGGCCAGGCCGACCTCGAGGGCCGCGGCCCGCCGCGGACCCCGCCGCGCCAGGAGGACCGCCAGGGCCGCGGCGACGGCGGCGAGCGCCAGGGCCAGCGATACCGTCAGGAGCGTCGACTGGAAGGCCGGCCAGACCAGCGCGCTCACGCGACCGCCGCTCCGGTACGAGAGGGAGACGTCGAAGTCGCCCACGGCCAGCGCCGAGAGGCGCCGACCCACCTGGATCGGCCAGGCGTCGTCGAGCCCGTACCGGGCCGTCAGCTCGGCCTTCATCTCCGCCGGGACCGAGGGCAGCGCGTCGAAGGCCGTACCCGGCGCCGCGGCGACCAGGAGCGTGACCAGCGTGACGGCGCCCGCAAGGGTCGCGACGAAGAAGAGAACGGGTCGCAGCCAGACGGCGACCCGGCCGAGGGCGGCCGCGCTCATTTCCGGGCGGCGCCCTTCTTGCGACCCGGGGGGCCGAGCGGGCGGGCCGCCGCGCGCAGGGCCTGGGGGTCGATCGTGGCGCCGTAGATGCGATCCCACCGCTTCTGGCGATCGTCGACCGCGGCTTGCGCGGTGAACGCGAGGAACCAGCGGCCGTCGGGCAGCGCGACCACGGCGGCGTCCTTGTTCTGCACGGTCTGCGTGTCCAACCGCACGACCTTGTCCGCCGCCGCCTCGGGATCCGCCTGCGTCGGGTCGCCCGGGAAGACGATCTCGATGGGGTTCGTCGGATCCTGATGGCGTATGTAGACGAGGCCCTGGCCGTCCGGCGTGAACGCCGCCGGCGCCTGCTCCGGGCGCACGGTGTCGTCGCTCAGGCGCCGCGGGGCGCCGGCGTCGTCCGTCAGGTACAGGTCGAAGACCTTGCGGTCTCGGGCGTTGCTGTAGAACGCCACGCGTTGCCCGTCCGGCGAGAAGCCCGCGTTGAGCTCCGAACCCGGCAGCCGGGCCAGCACGCGGCCGGCGGCCTCACCCCCGTCCGAGGGCTGGGCGTGGATGTCGTCCTCGCCCCGGGCGGTCTGCCGGACGTACAGGAACCGGGCGCCCCCCGGCGCGAAGAGGGGGTTGAGTTCGGGCGCGCCGGCCACGCTGGTCAGGCGCTGGGCGTCGTCGTCCAGCGTCGCGGTCACGGGCAGATTCATCCCGTACAGATCGCCGTCCCCGCTGCGCCCGGAGACGTACACGACCCGCAGCGTGGCGCCCACCCGGGCCACGGTGGGCCCGAAGTCGTTGGCCTCGCTGCGCGTCATGCGGAACGCGGGTCGCTCCAGGCGGGCGGTGCCCTCGACGTAGTAGAGGTCGTAGTTGCCCTCGCCGTTGTTGCACGACATGACCGCGCCGGGCGGGCTCGTCGGGACCCAGGCCAGCTCGTGGCAGATCTGGCCCGTGCCCGCGCCGCTGGCCAGTTTGCGCCGCACCGCCGACGTGTCGAGCACGGGCTGGAGCCGGCGCGACTCGCGGCTCTCGCGGTGGTAGACCATCTGCCGCCGGACGTCCTTCAGCTCGTCCACGACGTAGGCGACCCATTGGCCATCCGGCGACGGGCGCGGGTTGGAGCAGTGGGCGTTGTCCACCGCGGCCAGGCGGGTGGCGGCGACGGCCACCATCGGCGGTCCGCTGGGCGGCGGCGCCGCGACCGCGTGGGCGGAGCCGAGGGCGGACGTGAGGACCGCGGCGAGGGAAGGGGCGCGGGACATGACCTGACTCCTCACTGACACGCGCCGATGGCCTGCGTGGCGAAACAGGTGGCGACGAGGCCGCCGGCCAGCACGACGGCGGCGCCCCCGATGAGCCACGGCCAGTGGTGGGCGCGGATCAGGGGCCGCTCGGCCGCGGGCAGCATGGGGCGGAGCGGGAAATCCAGGCGCGTCGGGGCGGCGGCGCCTTCATGCAAATCGATCGTGGCCGTCGGGCAGGCGTCTTCGGCCGAGTCGCCGGCGTCGGGACCGCCGCGGCGGCACGCGGGCCACGAGAGCGAATACCCCGCCACCGGGAGCTCGGCGGTCAGCCGCCAGGTGTCCTCGGGCAGCTCGGCGATGGGCTTTCGCGCTTTGGCCACACTCGCCAGGCGCGCGTTCCAGCGCGCGGCGACGCGTGGTACGCAGGCCACGAGCGCGGGGTTGCCGGGGGCACGCGCGACCTGCACGGCCAGCTGCGGCGGCGTGGCGCCGTGGTCCTCCCAGTCCTCGAAGGCGGGCACGATGCGGAGTTCGACGGCCTGATACGCGGTGCCCGCCTCGTCCGCCAAAGCCTGCGCGTCTGCGGCGAGGTCGCTTCGCCCGGCGAGCTCCGCGGCGTTCTGGGCCCGCGGCAACAGGCCGCGCATCTCGTCGATGCGGCATGCGTCCCGGTACAGGTGCGCCGTCAGGAACAGGAGGTCGAGGTCACCCGCGGCCTCCGGTCGGGACGCGGCCTCCGTGAGGTAGCGCAGGGCCTCGTCGAGGCGCTCGGCCTCGAGGTTGTCCAGACCGCTCTGCTTCACCGCCTCGTACGTCTCGCCCGCCAGGGGCGACGCGGCGGACCCGCCGGATTCGGCCGGCGCCGCCTCGGCGTGACCACATACGAGCAGGGCGAGCACCGCGGCCATCCGGCGCCAGCGGCCGCTCACGGCTTGCCCCCGCCGACCTGATCCCAGTCGTCGACGTGCGAAAAGTAGTGGAACGGGTGGATGCGCTCCAGGTTCTCGTAGTGCTGCCGGTTGAACGCCGAATAGGCCTTGAGCGACCAGAGGAAGGTGTAGGGCTGGTCGTCCCACAACAGGATGCTCAGCTCCCGCAGCGACTTGAGGTACTGCGCCGCGGACGTGGAGCGGGCCAGGTCGTCCAGCTTCTTGTCCACCTGCGGGTTCTTGTAGCCCAGCCAGTTCTCGGCGCCGCCGGAGTGGAACAGGCCCCGCAGGTAGTCGCCGGGCGTGGGCCGCCAGCGACCGAGGACGACGTCGTACTCTTTCCCGGAGCGCACCTGGGCGGCCCAGGAGGGCAGATCGGGCGGCTTCACCACGTCGAGCGCGATGCCCACCTCGGCGAGCTGGGCCGTCAAGTCGGTGTAGAGCCCCTCGTGGGCGCCGAGCGGGGGCTGGACGACCATGGTCAGGGTCACCGGGTTGCCCTTCTTGTCGTTCAGCGTGCGCGTGGTGGCGTCGAACGTGTAGCCGGCGTCCGCGAAGAACTGGAGCGCGGCCTGCGTGTCCTGGGTCGGGGCGGGCACGGCGTGGGGATTGCGCAGGTCCTCGGCGGCCCACGGACCCGAGATGGTCGCGCCGTCGCCGAGGTGCGCCTCGCGCAGGGCGTCCAGGTTGAGGGCCGCCGTGAGGCCGCGGCGGAACTCCTTCTTGCCGGTGTGTTTGCCCCGGTGGTTGTGGCCGATGTACCACCAGTCCAGCGCCACGTAGTCGAAGACGCGCAGGGCCTTGACCGCCCGGAGCTCCTTGACGTCCTTCGGCTGGACGCGGACGAGCAGGCCGAGGTTGTTCGTTTTGACGGCGTCCTTGTGGCGCTTGGGGTCGGGGCTGCTCAGGAGCAGGATGGAGTCGAGGCGCGGCGCCGCGGGCACGCGCCCGTCGAACCGGATGAGCTCGATCGCGTTGCCCGGGCGTTGGGCGAACTTGAAGGGCCCGGTGCCGATGGGCTCCTGGCTGAAGGCGCCGGCGGGCATCACCTTGCCGTCCGGGAAGGCGTGGCGCGGGAGGATCTTGAAGGTCAGGTCCTCGAGCGCGTGCGCGGCCGACTCGCGCCGGCGCAGCAGCTCGATGGTCACGGTGTGCGGGTCGGTGGCCTTGGCCGAGACGACCACCTCGCGGAACCAGGGCAGCGCAGCGCGCATGGCGTCCACGGTGAAGACCACGTCGTCGGACGTCACGGACTGGCCGTCGTGGAAGGTCGCCCGCGCATCGAGCTGGAAAGTCACGTCCTGCCCGTTCGGCGCGAGCGTCCACGAAGCGGCCAGCCGGGGCTCCGCCGCCTGGTTGGCCAGGTTGAAGCCGACCAGGCCGTCGAAGAGCAGTTCGGTCGCCCGGACGACGTACATGTCGTCGGGGAACATCGGGTTCAGCGTGCCGGGCGATTGTTCTTCACCCACGCGCAGGGCACCGCGGGCCAGCACGCCGACGGGCAGCGCGCACAGGGCCAGTGCCCACAGCAGGGCCACGCTCGCAGCGCGGCGGAACGACGACTTGGCGCTCACGAAAATCCTCTCCGTCTTCCGGACACTCCGGCTACTCCGGTTTGGCGCCCCCCACGGCGCCGGCGCTGCCGCCGCCCCGGGCGACGAGACTCAGCCCGAAGAGGCGCACGGCCTCTCGTGCCGCGGCCCAGGCCGGGGCCTGCGGGGCCAGCTCGCCACAGGACTGGAAGGCGAGCTGGGCGTTGTCGGTCTCGAGGGCGGCGCGGGCCAGCGCGGCGTGCGCGGCGAGGTTCACCGGCACGCTCGCTTCTCCGCGACCGGCGGCTTCGGCCCCCGCAGGCGCGCCGCCGCTGGTGCACAGCGCGAAGGCGTCGACGGGCCGGCCGGCGGCCAGGAGCACCCGGGCGTCGGACGCGGCCCGGCCCCGGGTGCGCGTCTCCACGGCGTCCAGCGTCCGCATCAGGGCCCGCGCCTCGGCCGGGAGGGTCTCGAGGGCATCGGTCGAGGCTCGGCGTCCGGCGCGCAGCGACGCGTCCAGGGCGGAGAGCGTCACGCCGGCAGCACAATCGCGTCCGGCGGGGGCGAGTCGACAGCCCGCGCGCCAGGCCGCGGCCTCGGCGTCGCTGGCGCGGCTCGGGGATGCACCGGCCGACACGAGGCCATCGACCAGCGCGCGCAGCTCCGCCGGCGTGTCGAGCCAGTCGAACACCAGCAGCGGGAGCAAGGTCTCGGGCGTCCAGTCCGGCGCGGCCAGGGCCTCCCGCAGGAGCGTCTGGGCGCTCGCCGTCTCTCCCGCGGCCGCTCGCGCCAACCCGCAGGCGAGCTTCGCCGCGGTGTCCGGGGACGGCGGACAGACGGCGGCCACGGCCTCGAGGCGAAGCGCCCGCGCCTCGCTCCGCGCCGGCCCGGGGTCGTAGATGGGCGTGCGCTCTTCGGCCTGCGCCTGGCCGGGGACTCCGGGGGGCTGGAGGTGCGTCGTCGGCGCGGCGTAGGGCGCGGGGCCGGACGAGACGGGCGCGGACGCGGGCGCGCCGGGACCGGCCTCGAGGTAGGTGCGCCAGGCGGCGGCCCCGGGCACGGGGGGGGTCGCGGCCGCGAGCTGGGCCACCAGGGGGCGCTGGGCCAGGGTCAGAACGTCCGCCGCCTGCTCGAGCGCGTCCGCCGCGGCGAGGAGCGCGCGGGCGAGGCCGATGCGGTGCGCCGGGGCGACCGGGCCGGCCTTGGCGCCCGCCCGGAAGGCGTCCGCCGCCTCGAAGGGACGCTGGTCGAAGAGGGCCTTCCATCCCGGGGATGCGTCGAGGAGCGCCTCCATCCGGGCCTCGTCGCGGGCGATCAGCGAGCGCCAGCCATCGGCTTGCGGGGCCGGGGCACTCGCCGCGGGCACTTCGGAGACCGGCGCGTCCCCCGCACCGGGGCCGGAGCACGCCGCGACGACGAGCCCGAGCGCCCGGACGGCGCCGCGGCGCATCATCGAGCGCTCCGCAGCCGCGCCATCTCCCGGTCTGCGTCGCGCTGCACATCGGCGACGTTGAGTTGGCGGGCGAGGTCCTTGGCCATCTGCCAGTAAGTCAGCGCGCGGTCCCGGTCCTCGGGCTCCGGGGTGCGGCTCTTGAGGGCGAGCTGCGTGTAGACCACCCCGAGGTTGCGCAGCGCCTGGAGCGTCCGCGAGCCACGGCGGTCGGCGGGCCAGGTGTTCTGGCGCTGATGCGCCGCGGCCAGGCTCGCGGCGGACTCGCGGTAGCGCGCGCGTTTCATCTCCACGTACCCGCGCCAGTAGTGCCACTCCGGATCGCCCTCGTTCAGCCGGAGGAGATCGTCGGCGAAGGCCCGGGCCTGCCCCCAGTCGCGCCGACCCTTGGCGTCGTTGAACAGCGCCTCGCGGGCCACCACGTAGCGCGGGTCGCCGGGCGCGACGGCTTCGAAACGACCGGAACAGTCGCCCGAAAGGCCCCGCTGCTGGGTCATCTTGCGCAGACAGGCGGCGTACTCGGCCTGCTCCGGATCGCCGCCGGCCGGCGGCGTCGGACGCTCCGGCTCCTCGAACAGCGGGTCGGGTCGCGGCGTGGCGCGGGGGGTCGAGACCTCGCGCGTGACTTCGCGGGGGGCGGGGCGCTCTGCGCGCGCCGGGCGTTCGGGCGGGGTGTCCCAGATCGACGTGCTCGGCTCGCGCCGCTGCGCCTTGGGGGGTTGGGCGACCCGGGGCGCGGGCGCCGGCGCTTCGGCGGCCGGCCAATCGGCGGGATCGCGGGCGGCCACCACGGCCGGCTTCGGGGGCTCGGGGGGCGGGGGCGCGGTCTCCGGGGCCGCCGGGGCCGGCTCCGCCGCGGGCGCGTCGTTCAGGAGCGGGGTCCGCGTCGCGACGAGCACCTCGCCCTCGGTCTGGGGCGTGAACTCGATGTGGTCGGGCTGGAATCGAAACCCGGCGCCCTCCGACGGCACGAGCTGCACCCGCAGGCGCTCGCCCATCCACGTCGTGATCGTTCGCACGAAGAGACCGTCGGGGCCGATCGTCCCCAGCTCGGCGTCGTCGGTGCGCACCCGCACCCGGCCGCACTCCGGGTCGTTCAGCGTCTCCCTGAGCGGCTTGCAGTCCAGGGTGAGCAGCAAAAGCGCGTCCCGGGCGGTCGAGTCGGCCGTGAAGCGCACCTTGGACGTGAGCGGCTTCCCGCCGGCGGCCGTGTCCACGCGCAGTTCGACGGGGCGCTCGGCGGGCCCCCGCAGCGTGTAGCGGCGCGGCGCCTCGATCTTGACCGGCACCTGCTCGCCCGGCACGCCCCGGACGCTGAACGACCAGTTGCCTTCGGGGCCGGAGAGCGCCTTGACGGGCAGACCGGCGATCTCCACCCGAGCGCCCTCGAGCGCGGCGCCCCGGGCGTCCACCATCTCGACCACCACGGGGAAGACCATGGGCGCCGGCGCCACGGCGGCGTCGCAGGCGACGAGCCCGAGCAGGCCGGCGAGGGGCAGCAGCGGCCTGAGACGGCCGAAGCGAAGGGGTCCGGCCACGGCTCAGTCCGGCAGCGCCCCGCCGCTCTGGCGGGGGAAGTCGATGTTCGTACGCGAGCCGCGCTCGTTGTCGTCCGGCGTGGACTGGTCGCGCAGGAAGAAGCGACCGACCCATACGGGATCGTCCTCGAGCAGGAACTCGGGATCGGCGGGCATCTCGAGCTCCTGGACCTGCCCTTTGACCGTCGCCTCGCCGATGCGCGGGTTGATGTGCAGCTTGTACCGGCCCGGCGGGATCGGGTCGTCGGGGGCGGTGGGGTTGCGCTCGATGTGGAAACAGCCTTTGGCGTCCGTGCGCCTGAGGTCCGTGGGCGGCTCGGTCGAGATCGAGACCCCGGCGATGGGCTGCTGCGTGCCCTCATGGAGGACGCGGCCGAAGAACCGCGCCTCGCCGGGCTCGCAGACCTCGTCCGCGGGGTCCCGGATGAACGTCGGACCGCAGCCGGTGAGCGCGAAGACCATGAACGTGGCGCCGATGACGGACGTGGCGCGTCGGCGAAGACGGGTCATCGGTCCTCCCAGACGAGGTGGAGGTCGTTCTTGACCCGGCGGGCGAAGGCGAGCCCCTCGTCGCTGGGATCGAGCGCGTACAGGGACTCCAGCGCGGTGCGCACGCGCTGCTCGTCGCCCGCGGCCATGGAGGTCCGCAGCGTGTCCAGCGCGGTCGCGTAGGCGGTCATGTGCCAGCCCTCGCTCCGGATCGAACGCAGGAGCCCCTCGGTCGCGTCGTCGACCGGCGCGTGACCGCGCAGGCTCCCGGCGATGAGGTCGAGCGCCTCGCGCTCCAGCTTCTCGATGCGCGCCGCCTTCTTCTTCGGGCTCATGGTCATCGCCATGTCGACGCGTTGCTCGGCCAGTTTGAACTGATCGGGGAAACCGCCCGGCAGCGGCAGGGGCTCCGGCGCCGACGGCGGCGGGGGGGCGTCCGCGCCGGTGCGCGCGGGCTGTTGCGTGACGCGCGGCCCGGGAGGCGGCGGCGGTGGCCCATGGAAGTTGAGGTTGAGGATGATGCCCGTCAGCAGACCGCAGATCGCCAGACCGCCGAGCAGCAGCCACGGGCGGCGCTCCGTGCCGGAGGATTTGCTCCGGGTCTTCGCGGGCGGGGGGGCGCCGCCTTCGGGCGCGCGGCCGAGCGCCTCCAGGGCCGCGCCCATGCTGGCCGGGCGCTGGCTGGGCTGGGCGTGCAGAAGGCGCGTGGTCACCGACGCGAGCGGAGAACGACCGCGCGTCGGGCCGGATGTCCCGTGGGCCCCGGTCAGCCCGTAGACCAGGAGCTGGCCCCACAGGTAGATGTCGGCGGCCCTCGACCAGGTGTCGCCCGCCGGCGTCTGCTCGGGGGGATCCACGGCCCCTTCTTTGGACCGCCGGGGCGGGGGCGTCGGCTCCAGGTCGTGGAACCAGGCCGAGTCGAAGTCTACGAGCTGGGCGGCCCAAGTGCCGTCGGGCTGGGAGCGGACCACGACGTTCTCGGCCCGCAGATCGCGGTGCAGCACGCCCGCCCGGTGCAGCGCCTCGAGCGCCTCGCCCACGTCGCGGGCGATCTGCACGGCCGCCGCCTGGGAGAGCTTGCCCTGGCGCTCGACCTGCGAGCGCAAGGTGTCCACCCCCCAGAGCTCCGTGACCATGTACCCGCCGGCCTCGGTCTCGTAGGCACCGCGGAGCGTCGGGAGGTTCGGGTGGCGCACGCTGCCGAGCACCTTGAGCTCGCGCTTCAGGCGGTTGCGCCAGCCATCGTCGCGGGCGCCGGTCTTGCGATAGTGCTTGACGCAGACGGTGGCGTTGACGCCCTCGGACACGCCGGCGTCCACGGCGACGTGGACGTCGGTCTCGGGCCCCGCAAACAGGGGCGCGCCGTCCCGGTAGTAGCGAAGGCCGAACTCGGCCTCGGAGAGGCGGACAATCTCGACGGAGGGCTCGGGCCCCGGCGGAGGACCCGGCGGCCGCGCGCCTGGACGTTCCGACGGTCGCGAGGGGGCGGGCTCGGCGTCCGGCAAGTCGCTCAGTCGAATGAAGCCGGTGGCGGCATTGTCGAGCCGGGCGTCCGAGTCCGGCACGAAGGCGACGCTCTTGCGCGGTTTGGTCATGCGGCAGGGGCTCCCGATGAACGCGGGAGCGTACCCCAGATGGCGCGCCCTGTCATCGTAGGGCGTCGACCCAATCAGCGCGCGTCGCCATCGTCGAAGATGGTCTCGTCGAACTCGCCGATGTAGTGCCGCATCTCTTCCAGAAACGACGGGCGTCGACCCGTCGCCTGCAGCCGCCCCCGCACCTTGCCGTCGGCGTCGTGCCCGTCCCGGCGGAACACGAAGAGGTCGTGCACCTTGTAGTGACCGTTCGCGTCGAGCTCGCCCTCGACCTCGGAGATCTCGAGCACGCGCCGGGTGCCGTCCTCGAGCCGCGACGCATGGACGATCACGTTGACGCCCGAGGCGATCTGGGCGCGGAGCGCGGGCAGGGGCATGGCTTCCTCGGCCATCATGGCCATGGTCTCCAGGCGCCGCAGTGCATCGCGGGGGGTGCTGGCGTGCACCGTCGACATCGCACCGCCGTGACCCGAGGTCATCGCCTGGATCAGGTCGAGCGACTCCGACGACCGGATCTCGCCGATGATGATGCGGTCCGGTCGCATGCGCAGGCTGGCCCGCAGCAGATCGCGGATGCTCACGGCGCCGCGCCCCTCCACGTCGGGCGGGCGGCTCTCCATGGGGACGATGTGGGGCTGCTGGAGCTGCAGTTCGCTGGCGTCCTCGATGACCGCGACGCGCTGGTCCTCGGGGATGAGCCGGCTGAGGATGTTCAGGAGCGTGGTCTTGCCCGAGCCCGTGCCGCCGGCCACGATCAGGTTCTTGGCCATGTAGACGATGGAGTGCAGGAAATAGACGGCCGTGGGGGTCAGCGAGCCGCCCTTGATGAGCGCGTCCACCGTGAGCAGCGACTTGGAGAACCGGCGGATGCTCACGTACGGCCCCTTGCGGGCGGTCGGCGGCAGGGTCACCTGCACGCGGGAGCCGTCGGGAAGGCGCGCGTCCATCAGCGGGCTGAGCTCGTCGATGGTCTTGCCCACGTACTGCGCGATGTTCTTGATGGCCGCCAGCAGGGCGTCGTGACTCTCGAATCGGGCCGCGGTCTTCTCCAGGCGGCCGCGACGCTCGACGTAGATGTCGTTGGGGCCGTTGATGAGGATGTCCGCCACGCTGGCGTCTTCGAGGAAAGGCACGACCGGTTCGAGGAGCGTGCGCAGGGTCTGCGCGAAGACCTCCTCGGGGATGCGGTTGTCCTTGCGCATCATGGCAGCACCTCCAGGGCGCGCGCGAAGTCGTCGCGGCGGTCCGGGAAGCGCAGGCGGCCGTCCTCCCAGACCTTGCGCGCGCCTTCGCCGTCGCTTCGGTAGTGCATCGCCCAACCGAGCTGGAGCAGGTAGTCGGGCTCGTCGGGGTGGCGCTTCACGGCGTCTTTGAGCAGCGCCACCGCGGCGGCGCCGTCCTTCTTCTCGAGCTGCGCCAGGCCGGCGTAGTAGCAGTATCGGCCATAGTCCGGGTCGGTCTTGCGGGCTTCGCCGAAGCGCCGGAGCACGGCGTCGTAGTCCTCGCGCTCGTTCAGTCCGGCGAACAACTCCACGCCGAGCGGTCCATCGGGGTCGACGGACGCCGATCGCCGCATGGGGGGCGTCTCCCCGCCGCGGGCGATGGGGGTGGTCATCGGCGAGGGCGTGGCCTCGACGCTCTCCCGACGGTCAGGGCGGCGGGGCGGGGCGGGCTCGCCCAGCATGTCGGTGAGGTCGTCCGGGGTCGACCGGGTCGCAGGCGGCGGGGTGTCGTCGGCGGGGGCGACGCGGGGCGACTCCTGGGCGGCGGCGCGGGCCGTCGAGCGCGCGGTGTCGTAGCGCCGCAGCCACTCGCGCACCTCCTCGGCCTGCGGCGCGTCCGGCGCCACGGCCCGGAACTGCATGAAGAACTCCGAGGCCTTGGCGTCGTCGTGGTGGTGACGCTCGTAGATGAGACCCAGGTTGAACAGGGTCTCGCGGTCGCGGGCGTCGATGGCCAGGGCCTTCTCCAGGTTGACCTGCGCGGGCTCGTATTCGTCGAGCTGGATCTGCATCACGGCGAGGTTGTTCAGCGCCGCCACGTTCCGAGGTTCGGCGTCCAGGATGTGCTGGAAGGTCTTGGCGGCGTCCGAGTACATCTTCTGCCGGTCCTGGCACTCGGCCAGCCGCCAGGCGACGTCGGGCTCTTTTGAATTCGCCTCTACGGCGCGTCGGAAGAACTTCTCCGCCTTGTCGAAGCGCGCCATGGCGAAGAACGAGCGCCCGACCCGGTAGTTGACGCGGGCGTCCTGCCGGTAGTCGCCGTAGATGCTCTCGTAGGCGTCGATCGCCTGAGGGTACTTCTTGGCCTCGTAGAAACGGTCCGCTTCGGCCAGGCCGCCGCAACCGGCGAGGATCGCGGCGAGGACGCCGGCGGCGACGCGGCGGGTGAAGGTGGGTGTGCTCATTGTGGGATGGCCATCCTCTCGACGTCCGCGATGCACTCGCGGGCCCACGCGTAGCGGGGATCGCCTGGATCGGGCACGTGCGCGAGCACGCGGCGGCAGGCCTGGATGGCCTCGCGGAACTGCCCGTTTCGCAGCGCGACGGACTTCTGGTGTCGCATGTCCCGGCAGACGCCCTTGAGCGTGTTCGAGACACGCTCGGCGATCTGGGCCGCGGCGTGGAGCTGATCGGGCGAGAACACGCCCTCGGACTTCTCGCCCATGATGACCGCGGCGCGGGCGGCCGCCAGGGCCTCCCACTGCCGCGCCGGATCGGCCTGGGCCGTTTCGATCACGCGGCGCGCCTTGGCGAGCTGCTCGCTGGCCAGCCGACCGCACTCCGGCGGGGCCGCGCAGACCGCGGGGGTGCTCACGACGAAGGGCAGCTCGCACAGGTCCTTCTCCGGCGGCGCGGGCGGGGCGGGCGGCGGCCAGGGCTTGCCCTGCGCCTTCGCAAAGGCAGAGCCGACGAGGTCGCGCACGGCCGGGTGGGGCCGCCGCTCACGGCCCTTGCGGTCCCGCCGCTCCTCCCGGGGGGGGGGCACCCAGGGCTTGCCCTCCGCCTTGGCAAAGATGGCGCCCACCAGGTCGCGGACGGCCGGGTGCGGGCCCCGGGGCTGGCGCGGGGCGCGCGGCTCCCGCGGCTCGGCCGGGGCGGCGGCCTGGG
>CAINDO010000454.1 GCA_903847385.1 uncultured Myxococcales bacterium | reverse complement strand
GGGCCGGGGCCGGGGCCGGGCGCGGCGTCCGCGCGGACGGCCGCCCCGCCGGTGCCGGACGAGGCGTCGGAGGAGGCCGAATCCGAGCAGGCCGTGAGAAGGGCACCGGCGCCGAGCAGGCCGGCCAGGAAGAGACGATGCATCGACATGGAGACTCCCGCGTGATTGCGCGGAGTATGGGTCTCGCATGCGCTCCGGCGCAAGGCGCGGGGCCGTGCGTCCGGTCAAGCGGGCGTGCGCCTCAGTCCTCGGGATCGCCGGCGTCGGAGATGCCGTGGGCGCGGAGCTTCTCCCACAGGTTCTTGCGCGAGATGCCCAGCATGTCCGCGGACTGCTGCCGTTTGCCGTGGGTGAGCTTGAGCGCACGCAGCAGGTACTCGCGCTCGAAGGCGCGCACGGCCTGCGCCAGCGGCTGGACGGAGTTGTCCATCTCGCCGGGGTTCTGGTTGTCGTCCACCTCGCGGCCGGCCAGCTCCGCCGGCAGGTGCTCGAGGTCGATCTCGTGCCCGCGCGAGAGCACCACGGCGTGGTGAATCGCGTGCTGCAGCTCGCGCACGTTGCCCGGGAACTCGTGGGCGGAGAGCACCGCCCAGGCCCGCGGCGAGATCGAGGGCAGGCCGTGGCCGGCCGGCGTGAACGCGCGCAGGAAGTGCTCCACCAGCAGCGGCAGGTCGCTGCGGCGCTCGCGCAGCGGCGGGATCATCACGCCGAGCACGTTCAAACGATAGTAGAGGTCCTCGCGGAAACGACCCTCGACGATGTGCTGCCGCAGGTTGCGGTGCGTGGCCGAGATGACGCGGACGTCCACCTTGACGCTGGAGTTGGTGCCCAGTGGCTCGAAGGTGCCGGACTGCAACACGCGGAGCAGCTTGGCCTGCGCCATCAGCGGGATCTCGGCGACCTCGTCGAGGAACAAGGTGCCGGCGTGGGCGGCCTTGAAGCGGCCGTCGCGCTTTTTCACCGCGCCCGTGAAGGCGCCCTTGTCGTGGCCGAAGAGCTCGGCCTCGAGCAGGGTCTCGGGGAACGCCGCGCAGTTGACCGCCACGAAGGGGCCGGTGCGCCGCGGGCTCAGGTCGTGCAGCCGCCGCGCCACGAGCTCCTTGCCCGTACCGCTCTCACCCGTGATGAGCACCGGCGCGTCGCTCTCGGCGATGGTGCCGATGCGATCAAGCAGGCGCTGCATGATCGGCGAGCGACCCACCAGCTCGTCGTCCGCCCGGCGCGACGCCAGCGCGGCGCGGGCCTCCGCGAGCGCACGCCGGAGCTGATGCCGCTCGGCGACGCGCGAGATGCGGACCACCAGCTCTTCGGGATCGAAGGGTTTGGTCAGGTAGTCGAGCGCGCCCTCCTTCAGGGCCGCCACGGCGTCGTCCACCGCGCCGTAGGCCGTGATGAGGATCACGTCCGTGTCGGGGTAGTCCTGGCGGGCCTGCCGGAAGAGCGTGATGCCGTCGACGCGGGGCAGCCGGATGTCCGACACCACCACGTCGAATCGCCGCTCGGCCAGCAGGTTCAGGGCCACCGCGCCGTCTTCGGCGATGGACACCTGATGACCGGCCGCGCGGAGCGCATCACCGACGACGAGCCGAATCGACGGCTCGTCATCCACCAAGAGAAGGTCGACCATTTTTCGCTCCAGGCAGCCGCACAATCGCGGTCGTGCCCGCCCCTTCCTCTGATTCGAACGTCAACTCGCCGCCGTGGTTCCGGACGATGCCCAACGACACGCTCAAGCCCAGCCCCGTGCCCTGCCCCTCGGGTTTCGTCGTGAAGAACGGATCGCAGATCCGGTCTTTGATGTCCTCGGGGATGCCGCAGCCTTCGTCCCGGACCGTGAGCCGGACCCCCCCGGCCGTGGGATCGGGGCGCGCGTCGAGTGTGATCGTCTGGTTGGCCGAGGAGGCCTCGGCGGCGTTCAGCAAGAGATTGACCAACACCTGCATGAGCTGTGCCCGGTCCGCGTACACGTGCACGCTCCCCGGGGACAGCCGCATTTCCGTCGTGACGCGCTTCTTGTGCAGCGCGGGCTGCACCAGGCGCACGCTGGCGTCCATGACCTCGTGGACGTCCACCTCGGTGGGCGCGGGCGGGCGCTGGCGGGCGTAGTCCAGCAGGCCGCGGACGGTCTGCCGGATGCGCTCGAGGCCCTCGGTCACGGTGCTGAAGTACTCGCCCCGGCGGTCCTCGGGCACGGTGCCGTCCCGCAGGGACTTCACGCAGCCCATCACGCCGGAGAGCGGGTTGTTGATCTCGTGGGCCACGCCCGAGGCCAAGAGGCCGATGGACGACAGCTTCTCGACCTGGATGCGCTGCGACTGCTCGTCCACCAGGCGCGTGTTGATCTCGGCCAGGCGGTCGCGGGCCTCGCGCAGTTCGTGGGCGCGGCGGCGCTCGCGGTCGGTCAGCACGCCGATGAGCGGCCCGTGCATCAGCATGCCGCCGCCCTGCACCAGCAGCACCCAGGGGTCGCCGCGGAAGTCGTCCACCAGGTGGAACCCGCAGTAGACCGTGAGCGCGAGCACGGCGGAGCGCAGGCCCCCCGTGCGGCCGAAGTAGAAGGCGAACATCGCCACCCACACGTACAGCGCACGGTAGAAGGGGCTGGCGGCCCCGCCCGTGAGCGCGATCAAGGCGATGCAGAAGATCAGGTCCAGCCCGGCCATGGCCAGGTAGAAGATGGTCTTGTCGCTCAGGCGCACCAGCGGCCAGCCGACGGCGTAGGCCAGCGTGCTGTAGACCAGGAACGACCCGTGCGCGAACAGGACCGAGGACCGCAGCGGCCCGGTGCTCACCGACAGGAAAGCGAAGGCGACGCCGCAGACGAGCGCGACGATGCGCAGGATCACATAGATCCGGTCGCGGTCGTCGAAGGTGCGGGCATCAGCGGTGGGGAGCATTCGGCCGGGCTTATGCACGGATCGTACCGTTTCGGATTCGACCCGCTGCGACTGTAGGTTCGGCGCATCCGGTAACATGGGTGATGTGATTGTAACTGTTTCGTTACTCCGGCGGTGGTGCAATTCGCCCCGGGGGTGGCACGCACCTTGCGGCGAATTCCGACCGCGAGGTCGCGTCGACGAGCGTCCTCCAGACAAACCCTCGAAGGTTTGGAGGTGTCCCATGTTCGTCCCCCATCGAATCCTGGTTCCCATCGACTTCGGCGCGTGCTCGGAGACCGCCTTCCGGCAGGCGGCGGCCGTCCTGGCCCAGCTCCCCGAGGCGACCATGCGGGTGGTCCACGTCTACGAGCCGCCCTACTACGCCCCCGAGGCCCTGGTGAACCTGCCCGGCGAGCCGCCGCTGCCCATGGTCGACTACGTGCGGCAGCAGGCGGAGAAGCAGCTCGCGAACTTCATGGCGAGCCACGTCGCGGGCACGAGCCTGGCCGACCGGGTGGACGCCCGCATCGCCGCGGGGCTGGCCTTCGAGGAGCTCCCGCGCGAGGCCGCGGCCTGGGGCGCGGACCTGCTGGTCATGGGCACCCACGGGCGGCAGGGGCTCTCGCATCTGCTGCTCGGCAGCGTGGCCGAGCGGGTCATCCGCAACGCGCCCTGCCCGGTGCTCGTGGTGCGCGGCACGGACGTGCCCTCGCCGGACCGGGCGCTGAACTTCGACCGCGTGCTCGTGGCCGTGGACTTCGGCCCGGACTCCGTCGCGGCGGCCCGCCTGGGCATCGCGATGGCCACGAACGGCGCGGCGGGCGTCACGCTGCTGCACGTGGTGCCCACGCCGGCCTACGCGGGCGAGGTCCTGGTGCCCCGCGCCGGCGGCATCCGCTTGGGTGAGTTCCTGCACGACGAGGCCCAGATGCGCCTGGAGACCTTCGCCCGCGAGCTGGCCGGCCCGGACGCCCCGGCGCCCGCCGCCCGCGTGCTGCAGGGCTCCGCCGCCGAGCAGACGGTCGCGGTCTGCGCCGAGGACGACTTCCGCCTGGTGGTCATGGGCACCAAGGGGCGCCACGGACTGGCGCACTTCTTCGTGGGCAGCGTGGCCGAGCGCGTGCTGCGCCACGCCCCGTGTCCGGTCCTCATCACCCGGGCGACCTTCGGAGAGCACGCCGCCATGTGACGTGGGGGTAGGGGCCGGCGCGGAAGTCCGTCGTCCGGCCCAAGGCGCGGCCGAGCGCCTCGAGCTCGCCGGGCTCGAAGCGGTGGCCGAACCCGCACCAGGGCGCGTAGCCCAGGGCGTCGGAGTCCTCGGGGGGGACGCCGCGCAGGCGACCCAGCACGCCGCCCACGGTCGCGCCCAGGCTCGCCGCACGGCCCGACGGGGGCGGGAACGCCTCGCGTGTCCACACGCTCGCCAGGATGGGCCCGTCCGTCCGGGCGTCCGCGGCGGCCAGCACGCGCGCCCGGTCGCCGGCGTCGAGCACGTGCGTCAGGCTGCCCCAGCCGAAGATCACCGCGTCCACCCGTGCCGGCCCCGGCCAGCGGTCCGTGTCCTCGTGGCGCGCGCAGGCGGTGTTCCCGGGCCCGAGCCGCCGCGACAGCGCCTCGGCGGCCGCCGGCACGGGGTCCCACGCCCAAATCTCGTAACCGGCGTCGGCGAGCGCGCGCACCTCGCGCCCCGCGCCCGCACCGCCCACGAGCAGCGTCGCCGGCGCCGCGGGCAGATCGGCCGCCCACCAGGAACGCTCCCATGCGAACGGCTCACCGTCGGCCTCGGGGTGCGGGCCCAGTGCGTCCGCGTACAGTCGCAGCCCCAGGGCCGCGCGCTCGTCCGGCCGCAGCGCCGGCCCGAGCGCCGCGCCGACCATCGCCCGACCCGCCTCGACCAGCCGCCGGGCCGCGTTCTCGCCCTGCGCCAAGCGGTGGGCGAGCCGCACCGCCGCCGGGGCGGCCATCAGGGGCGACGACGGGGCGGCGGCGTGACGATGGGCGGCTCTTCGTCGATCGTCTGCAGCAGGCGCACGCCGTCCGGCAGGTTCAGCGCCTCGAACTCGCCGGAGAGCTCCAGGATGCCGTCGACGGAGGGCTCGGAGACGGACTCCGGCGCGGCGGGCACACCCAGGATGTCGTGCAGGAAGAACGGGCTCGTCGGCTCGTGGCGGAACGGCCCCGGGTCCTGCGGCAGGCCGAGCATCTCGCGCGCGGCGGGCGACAGCTGGAAGACCTCGCGCAGCGCGCCCAGGGCGTCCGCCAGCTCGGCGGCGGTGTGGCGGTCCCCGGGCCGCGGCGACATGGCGCGCAGCACGACCGGGTCGATGTACCGCGCCACGCCCTCGTCCTTCTTGGCCCAAGAGGGCGGCGTGGCCAGCCGCGACTCGCCGGGGCGGCCGGCGGCGGGCGCGCGCTCCGTCAGCAGGAAGTACAGCAGCGCGCCGATGGCGTACACGTCGTCCGCCGGGCTCGGCGGGACCTTGAGAATCCGCTCGGGCGAGCAGTACGCGGTGGCCGGCGAGGGGGCCGCCTCGAGGTAGTCCGACAGCCCGCGCGCCATGCCCATGTCGAGCACCAGCGCCTCGGGCTTCTCGGTGCTCAGCAGCACGGTCGAGGGCCGCAGGTCGCCGAGCGCCAGCCCCGTGGCGTGGGCCTTGGCCGCCTGCCGCGCGATCTGCTCGCACGTGCGGCACGCGCGTTCATTGGAGAACGCCCCGTCCAGCTTGATCTCCTCGAGCAGGGAGTGGCCCCGCCAGGGATCGAGGATCAGGAAACCCTCCTGCTCGCCGTGCAGGCCGCCGTCCGTGACGGTGATCAGCGCGTTGGAGCGCGCCCCGCGCGTGCGCTCGATCTCGCCGCGCAGCCAGTCGCGGAACGTGGCCGCGCGGCCCTTGGCCAGGGGCGCCAGCAGCAGCGTGTGCGCCCCGTGGGGCCCCGTGGCGCGGTAGGCCACGCCGATGCGCCACTGCCCCAGCACGCCCGTGATGCGGTAGCGACCGTCGATGACCGTGCCGGGGACGAGGGGGCCGCGTTTGGCGGCCGGCGGATCGGTGGGTGCGCTCATGGCTTCGGGTTCGGGTCCATCACCTGTCGGAGGACGTCCGGCCGGTCGGTCATGATGCCGCCCACGCCGATGTGCAGGAGGTAGCGCATTTCGTCCGGCGAGTCCACGGTCCACGCGTTGACCCACAGCCCGCGCGCGGCGCAGGCGGCGAGCAGGTCCGGGTCGATGAGCCGCATGCCCTGCCACACGAACGGCATGTCCAGCACGCGGTAGCGCGGGTCGATCACCGGCTCGGCGCCCGTCTTCAGCGACATCACCAGCGCCGTCAGCGCCTGCGCCGGGAAGAAGTGGCACGCCTCGGGCGCAGCGGCGTGCAGCGCGGCGCCGAGCGTGTCGTCCTCGCTCCCGAGACACACCCGGTCGAGCGCGTCGTGGCGCTTCAGCAGCGCGATCAGGGCCTCCACGGCGCCCGCCGCGCGCGGCCCGGCCTTCAGCTCCAGGTTGATCCGCAGGTCGGGGAACCGCGACAGCACCTCGGCCAGGCGCGGAATGACCACGCCCGCGCCCGTGCCTGCGCGTCGAAAAGGGAAGCTCGCGCCGCCGTCCGGCGTGAACCGGAACCCCGCGTCCAGCCGCGCCAGGTCGGCCCAGGTGTGCCCCTGCACCGGCCCCGCGCCGTCCGTGCACCGCTCCAGCGTGTCGTCGTGGAACACCACGATCTCGCCGTCGGCGGTCGGGTGCACGTCCAGCTCGATCATGTCGGTGCGAAACCGCGTCACGGCCTGGTCGAACGCCGCCAGCGTGTTCTCGGGGGCCAGCGCGGCGCCGCCGCGGTGCGCGATGTGCAGGGTGGGGGCGAGACCATCGAAGAACGGGTGCGTCCGCATGGCGCGAAGATAGCAGACGTTGAATCGGAAGCCGGCCGGGCGTAGTTTGCGCGCGTCGTTTCCCGCCTGACCGTCTGAACTGACCCTCGTGAGGATTGATCATGTCGCTCCACGATCCCTTCAACGCCACCCAGTCGCTCCCCACCCCCATCGGCGATCTGACCGTCTACCGGCTCGGCCGCCTCAAGGAGCTCGGCCTCGGCGACGTCGACCGCCTGCCGTACTCCATCAAGGTCCTGCTCGAGGCCGTTCTGCGGAACGTGGATGGCTTCGCGGTGACCGAGGAGCACGTGAAGACGGTCGCGAAGTACGACGCGAAGAACCCCGGCGACGGCGAGATCCCCTTCAACCCCGGGCGTGTGGTGCTGCAGGACTTCACGGGCGTGCCCTGCGTGGTCGACCTCGCCGCCCTGCGCGCCGCGATGCAGCGCCTCGGCGGGGACGTGAAGAAGGTCAACCCCCTCGTCCCGTGTGACCTGGTGATCGACCACTCCGTGCAGGTCGACTTCTTCGGCACGCCGCAGGCGCTCGGGCAGAACGCGCAGCTCGAGTTCCAGCGCAACGGCGAGCGGTACGAGTTCCTCAAGTGGGGCGCCAAGGCGTTCCAGAACTTCCGCGCCGTGCCCCCGGCCACGGGCATCGTGCACCAGGTCAACCTGGAGTACCTGGCCGGCGTCGTCCTCCGGAAGACGGTCGACGGCCACACCGTCGCCTACCCGGACTCCGTCGTCGGCACGGACAGCCACACCACCATGATCAACGGCCTGGGCGTGCTGGGCTGGGGCGTGGGCGGCATCGAGGCCGAGGCCGTGATGCTCGGCCAGCCCATCTACATGCTCATGCCCCAGGTGGTCGGCTTCAAGCTCACGGGCAAGCTGCCCGCCGGCGCGACGGCCACGGACCTGGTGCTGACCGTCACCCAGATCCTGCGCAAGAAGGGCGTCGTCGAGAAGTTCGTCGAGTTCTTCGGTCCCGGCCTCGCCGCGATGAGCGTCGAGAACCGCGCGACCATCGCGAACATGGCCCCGGAGTACGGCGCCACCTGCGGCTTCTTCCCCATCGACGAGCAGACGCTCAAGTACCTGGAGACGACGGGCCGCGACCCCGGCCAGATCGCCGCCATCGAGGCCTACGCCAAGCTCCAGGGCTTCTGGCGAGACGACTCGCTGCCCATCGAGTACACCGAGGTCCTCGAGCTGGACATGAGCACGGTGGTGCCCTGCATGGCCGGCCCGGCCCGCCCGCAGGATCGCGTCTCGCTGACGGACATGAAGGCCTCGTGGAACGTCGAGCTCGGCAAGACCTACGGCAAGCCCGGCGGTCACGAGCAGGTCGAGTTCGAGCTCAACGGCGAGAAGCTGAAGCTGCGCGACGGCGACGTCGTCCTCTCGGCCATCACGAGCTGCACCAACACCAGCAACCCCAACGTGCTCATCGCCGCCGGCCTCGTGGCCCGCAAGGCGGCGGCCCGCGGCCTGAACCGCAAGCCCTGGGTCAAGACGAGCATCGCCCCGGGCTCCCGCGTCGTCACGGACTACCTGGACAAGGCCGGCCTCACGAAGGACCTGGAGGCCGTCGGCTTCTACACGGCCGGATACGGCTGCACGACCTGCATCGGCAACTCCGGCCCGCTGATCCCCGAGGTCGAGGAGGCCATCAAGCGCGGCAACCTGGCCGTCGCCGGCGTGCTCTCGGGCAACCGCAACTTCGAGGGCCGCGTGAACCCGCTGGTCAAGCCCAGCTACCTGGCCTCGCCCCCGCTGTGTGTCGTCTACGCCCTGGCCGGCACGGTGGACATCGATCTGTTCAAGGACCCCATCGGCACCGGCAGCGACGGCCAGCCCGTGTTCATGAAGGACATCTGGCCCACCGAGGCCGAGGTGGACGCGCTCTACGCCTCGGCGGTCACGCGCGAGGCCTTCGTGAACCGCTACAGCAACCTGGACGGCCCGCCCGAGTGGCAGGCGATCCAGGTGGCCGAGGGCGATCTGTACCAGTGGAACCTGGACTCGACCTACGTGCAGGAGCCCCCGTTCTTCGTGGACATGGCCCGCACGGCCTCGCCCATCCAGCCCATCGGCGGCGCCAAGGTCCTCGGCAAGTTCGGCAACAGCGTCACGACGGACCACATCAGCCCCGCCGGCAACATCACCAAGACGGGCCCCGCCGGGCGGTTCCTGCTCTCCAAGGGCGTGGTGCAGGCGGACTTCAACCAGTTCGGTGCGCGCCGCGGCAACGACCGCGTCATGACCCGCGGCACCTTCGCCAACATCCGCATCAAGAACGAGATGGCGCCGGGCACCGAGGGCGGTGTCACGACCTACCTCGGGCCGGATGTCGGCGCGGTGCAGGGCCTGGACGTGTCGGTCAAGCCCGGGGACGTCGTCTCCATCTACGACGCCGCCATGGCCTACAAGCAGGCCGGCGTGCCCCTGGTCGTCATCGCCGGCACGGACTACGGCATGGGCAGCAGCCGCGACTGGGCCGCCAAGGGCACCTACCTGCTCGGCGTGAAGGCCGTCATCGCCGAAAGCTTCGAGCGCATCCACCGCTCGAACCTGGTCGGCATGGGTGTGTTGCCGCTGGTCTTCAAGGCCGGCGAGAACCGCGCGTCCCTGGGTCTCACGGGCCAGGAGACCTACGCCATCGCCATCACGGACGATGTGCAGCCCCGCCAGACGCTCACCGTCACGGCCACCCGCGCCGACGGCACGTCGTTCACGTTCGAGACGGTCTGTCGCCTCGATACGCCCGTGGAGATCAACTACTACCGCAACGGCGGCGTGCTCCACACGGTCCTCCGGAAGATGGCCCAGGCCTGAGCCGGGGTGTGATCGCGCTCGGCCCCTTCGCGCTCGCGGAGCCCATCGCGCAGGGGGGCATGGGTGAGGTCTGGCGCGGCGTGCACGTCCAATCGGGCGTGCCCGTCGCCGTCAAGGTGCTCACCACCGCGGCGTCGCGCGAGGCGCGGTTCCGGCAACTGTTCCGGGCCGAGGCGCAGGCCATGGCCGGGCTGTCTCACCCGGGCATCGTGCAGATCCACGAGTTCGGGGACCTGCCGGCGTCGACCTCGGCGGCGAGCGGGGGGCGTCTCATCGAGGGCAGCCCCTACCTGGTGATGGAGTATGCGTCGCGCGGCTCCATGGACCGGCTGCCGCCGCCCCAGACGTGGCGGCGCGCGCGGCTCATGCTCCAGTCGCTGCTCGAGGCCCTGGCCCACGCCCACGCGCACGGCATCATCCACCGCGATCTCAAGCCGGCCAACGTGCTCATCGCCGCCGACGGCCGGCCCAAACTGGCCGACTTCGGCATCGCCCATGCCATCGCCCGGGGCGCCGGTGTGTCCGCCGCCGAGGCCCGCGCCGCGCAGACCATGCCGCTCGCCGGCACGCCGGAGTTGATGGCGCCGGAGCAGTGTCGCGGGCACCATCGTGATTTCGGCCCGTGGACGGATCTGTACGCCCTGGGCTGCATGGCCTGGCTGATTCTGACGGGGCGCCTGCCGTTCACCGGCCCCACGCCCCTGGCCACCATCATGGCGCAGATGGGCGCGCCGCTGCCCGTGTTCGAGCCGCGCATGGGTGTGCCCGCCGGCACGGAGCCCTGGCTCCACTGTCTGTTGGCGCGGCCGACCCATCTGCGTTTCCGCCGGGCGGCGGACGCAGCCTATGCGTTGTCGCTCCTCGACGAGGTCGAGGCGATGCCCGTGGACTCGGATCTGTTGCTGATGACCGGCGCGACTTCGGGCCTGGGCGGCGGCTGGGGCTCCACGGAGATCTCGGTAGAGGAGCCCGCCGACGAGACCATCTTCGGCGCCGGCTTCCAGGTGGGGGAGCCCACGGCCGAGGGCCTCGCCGAGCCGCTGTTCCCGCGCCCGCCGCTGCCCGGGGGCGCGACGCAGACGGGGGAGTGGGCGGCGCTCTCGCTGCCCGGCGAGGGCGGCGCCGGGGAACACATCGGCGTCGAACTCGCGGGGGCGGGGCTGGGTCTGTTCGACCTGCGGCCCGTGCCGCTGACGGGCCGAACACACATCCGCGAGGCCCTGTGGGCGCGGCTCGCCGAGGTGGACGCCGGCGGCCACGCGCGCGCCGTGCTGCTGCGCGGCCCCGCGGGCGTGGGCAAGAGCCGGCTCGCCGAGTGGCTCACGGCGCGGGCCCACGAGACGGGCGCCGCCGTGACGCTGCGGCTGCAGAACGGCGCGACCAGCCCGCCCACGGAGCCCTTGGCCGAACTGCTCCGCGACCACCTGCGCGTGGACGGCCTGAGCCGCTTCGACGCCGCGGCGCGCCTGGAGCCCCTGCTGCGCCGCTTCGGCGTGACCTCGCGGGCCGAGGCCACCGAGCTGCTGGACGTCGTCGCGCCCGAGGACGTGACCATGTCACCGGGCCGGCGCTTCGGGGACGCCGCCGAGAGACATGCCATCGTGGCCGCGCATCTCGTGCGTCTCACCCGGGAGCGCCCCGTTCTGGTCCACGTGGACGACGCGCAGTGGGGCCTGGACGCCCTGGACTTCGTGCGTTTCTGTCTGTCGCGGCCGCACGTGGCCGAGGCGCGGCTGCTCTTCGTGATCACGGTGCGCGACGAGGATCTGGCCGCCCGGCCCGAAGAGGCCGCCCTGCTCGGCGAGCTCGCGGCCCTCCCGGCCTGCACCGTGCTCGACGTGCCGCCCATGGGCCCGGACGAACACGCGGCCCTGGTGCGCCGCCTGCTGGTGCTGGACGCGGGTCTGTCGCGCACGCTCGTGGAGCGCACGTCCGGAAACCCGCTGCACGCCGTGCAGCTCGTGCGCGCCTGGGTGCAGCGCAACTGGTTGGTGTGGGGGCCCCGCGGTTTCCAGCTCTCGCCGGATGCGCGCATGAGCCTGCCGGACGACCTGCACACGCTGTGGGTCGGGCACGTGGAGCGCCTGCTCGCCGCCCTGCCGCCTGCGGCCGGGGCCGCGCTGGAGACGGCCGCGCTCCTGGGGCAGACTGTGGCCGTGGACGAGTGGCGGGCGGCCTGCGCCGTCGCCGGTCTGGAGCCGCCCGAGTCGCTGCCGTGGCGCCTCGCCGAGGCCCGGCTCGCGCGCCTGGTGGACGAGGACCGCAAGTTCGAGTTCGCCCACTCCATGCTGCGCGAGAGCCTGGAGCGCCGCGCCGTCGAGGGCGGCCGGGGCGCTGCCCTGCACGCCGCCTGCGCCCGCGCCCTGGCCACCCGCGGCGGGCCGGGACACATGGGCCGCGTGGGACACCACCTGCTGCGCGCCGGCGAGACGGACCTCGGCGTCGAGTGGCTCCTGCAGGGCGTCGAGGCCGGCCTGCGCCAGGGGGACTTCCTGGTCGCCGGCAGCGAACTCCACCGCGTGCGGCAGGTGCTCGGCGGGCGGTCCGACCCCGAGGGCGAGGCGCTGCGCGCGCGGGCGCTGGTGCTCTCCTCCATCCACCGCGTCGAGCGCGGCGGCCTGGACGACGCCGAGCGCATGGCCCAAGAGGCGCTGGAGATCGCCGAGCGCCGTGGTCTGAAGTCCATCGCCGCGCAGGCCCGCATCCGGCTGGTCCGCGTCGCCTTCGAGCGGGCCGATGGCGAACAGATGCAGCGCGGCCTGGCCCTGGCCGACCAGGAACTGCAGAACGCCCACGAGACCCGTGTGATGGCCGAGCTGCACGCCCTGCGGGGCGCCCTGCTCGCCGCTATCGGCGTGCGCGCCGAGGCCGACCTGGCCTATCGACGCGCCGAGGCCGCCTACGCCGAGCTGGGCGACGCCCTGGAGATGGCCCGGTGCCGCATGGGCCGAGCCATGTCCACCAAACAGACCGGCGACTTCGAGACGGCCGCGCAGCTCGCCCGCGAGGCCACATCGATCTACGAAACCCAGGGCAGCCGCGTGGCCTTGGCGGACGCCCTGCACAACGTCGGCGAGCTCGAGCGCCTGCGTGGAAACCTCGTCGCCGCCGAGACCGCCTACCGGTCGTCGCTCGCGCTCTACGAAGCCCTGGGTTCGTCCGACACTGCCTACGCAGAGATGAACCTGGGCATCACCCTGGTCGAGATGGGCCGCCTGGACGCCGCCGACGCGCTCCTGCGCCGCGCGATGCACTCCAGCGAACGCATCGGCCGCCGCCTGCTCGTGGCCTGCTGCCGGATGTTCATGCTCTCGGGCCACGCCGCCCGCCGAGACTGGGCCGCCTTCGAGTCCGACCTGGAGCTCTCGGCGAGCCAACTCACCTCGATGGGATTGGTCGAGATCGACATGGCTCGGGGGTGGGAGCGCGCCGCGAGCGTGGCGGCGGAGTTGCGGCCGGACCTCGCGGCCAGGGCGGCGGCGTTGGCGGAGGCGCAGTGGCGGGCCTTGGGTGGGGCGGGGGGGTGAGGGGGCGCGCTGCACCCACCGCCGTTTCGATCACGTTCGAACCTCGGCTCCACCGTACCCCATACGGCGAGCCCATCCGCGCGTGGGTCGGCAAGCCGGTGATCAAAGCGCTCATCGGCATGCGACGCACGGGCAAGAGCTTCCTGCTGCGGCAGGCCGGCTGAGCGGATCGACTTCCCGCGCCTCGCCCACGAGGCCCCCGGCGCGCTCTCTGCTCATGATGGCGAGCACGTGGTCGACTTCGTCGCGTAGCGCGCGGGCGCTGACGGGCATCCGCGACCACCACCCGAAGGTCGTCCTGAGCCTGGACCCGCTGCCCCTCGCGTTGCCGGACGGCCTGCGCCACGTCGACCTGCGCCGTTTCCTGGCCGGCGAGCGCCTTCACCCCGGCGGCTGGGCCTGACCGCGGCGGTCGCGGTCGGACACTCACCGAGATCGAAGCCCCGTCACCGGCCCGCGGACCTTCGCCGCCCAAATCGAAGCCCTGCCAGCCGACTGTGAAGCTTCCCCACCGGCCCGCGGACCTTCGTCACCGAAAACGAAGCGCCGTCAGCCGATCACCAAGCTTCGTCACCCGATCACCCAGCTTCGCCACCTGACCGCGAAGCTTCCCCACCGGCGCGCGGACCTTCATCACCGAATCTGGAGCTTCATCACCGGAAACGAACCTTCATCACCGGCGGCGAAGCTCCACCACCGGCCTGCCAGGCCAGTTCACCTCGCGAGGGCCTTCGTCACCGGTGAAGAGGGTCCCGGACCCGCTGACGGGCCTTCAGTTCCGCTTGACGAACCTCTGATCGCCGATGACGAAGCTCCGCGCCGCGTGACGAGGGTTCATGCGCCGCTGAAGAAGCTCCTTGGACCGGTGGGCAGCCTTCGGTGTCCGTTGGGGAAGCTTCCGGCGCGGTTGGGGAAGCTTCCGGCGCGGTTGGGGAAGCTTCGCTTTCGTTTGGGAAGCTCCGCGCCCGCTGACGAAGCTCCACGACCCGCTGACGAAGGTCCGCGCACCGGCGTTCGGCGCCCGTTGTCCGCAATCGGCCGCCCCCGTATGCTGGCCGGGCCTCGGAGTGCCCAACGTGACCGAACCGCGCCGACCATTGTTGTTCCCGACCCCGCCCGACCGGCTGTGCGATGCGCAGGGGCGCCCGTACTTCCTGTGGGACTCGGACATGACGCTCGACGCGTTCCGGGCCGCCCTCGCCGATCCCGACCCCGAGGTCCGGGCGGCGTACCTGGGCAAGCTGATGCGCCAGGCCAAGCCTGACGACGTCTTCCAGTTCGTGCGCCTGGACGACATCGTGGCCGCGTGGCCGCGCCTCGAGCGTTACCTCGGCCGCGAGCGCGCGATGTGGCGCTACCTGCTCGACCGCTGGCAGGAGGTTCGCCGTGCCGACGTCGCGGCTGAGTAACACGCAGATCGCCATCCTGCACGCGACGTGACCGGGACCTACGGCCTCCGCGCTTTGTGCCGGCCGCTCGCTCGAACCCGGATGCTCCTTGACGGCCCTGCGCGTCAGTTCGCGGGCTGACAGAGCATCAGGCCATCTGTCTCGACGCACCTCGGCCGGTCGGCCGGACAGACCGAGTCGCCCCAGCACCAGATCGCGCCCTCGGGGAGCGCCTGGCATTGCCCGCCGACGTTGCACTCGAAGCCCTCGACACACTCGCCGCCCGAGCACGCACCGTCCGCGGCGACCCGTGCGCGGCAGAACCCGCCGTTCACGGGCTCGCCGTCGCAATACAGACCCGCGTCGCAGTCGACGTTCTCCGGAGCCCCGAGACACGCCGAGCCGAGCTTGCCGTCGGCAGGCTGGCAGGTGCTCCCCGCCGCGAGATAGGGGCAAATGCTGCCCTCGCCGCACTCCACGTGACGCTCGCAGGTGTCACCGTTTGGTGTCGTGCCGTTCTCCCGGCACACGGGGGTCGCCCCGTTCTCATCGCAGAACGCGGGCCCCTCGAACGAGGAGTCGGGCGTTCGCGGACGACAGTCCACGTCTACGACGCAGGGTTCACCCGGGCCCGCGGGAGGCGCACACCGTCCGTTGCTGATTTCGCCCCCCTCACTCATCGATCGCCCCAGGCAGACCAGGTCGGAGCGGCAGTCGGTTTCGAAGTGGCACTCGTCGCCGACATCGCCCAGGTCCTCGCACGTGCCGCCCTCATCACCGCCGCTGAGGTACGTCATACAAACCTGCTCCCCGCCGCAGTCCTCATCTCGATCGCAGGACTTGTGGGCGCCGAGGCCGCACGCGGGCAGGCAGCAGGCGACGAAGAGCAGCGTGGCGAGATGCAGGGCGGGGGTGAGCGTGTTCATGGCCGAGCACGTTTGCATGTGGCGTGCCAGACGCAAGACTGCGGGCCGCCGGCGCCCGTTGGTGGGGTCTTGCTCCGGGAGGGTGGAGTCACTGGAGTACGGTCACCCCTGTCCTCGACCATCTTCATTCGATCTCGTCGCCCAGACCTTGCCATCGCTCACGCACTTCGTCACAATGGACACAATTCCAAACGCCAGGGCGGCCACCATGTCGATCGACCTTCACGCGCAGCTCCGCGCCGCGCGCCGGGCCCACCAGCGGGCCGAGTTCAGCCTCGCCGTGCTCCTGTTCGAACTCAAGTCCACCGGTCGGTACACAGAGCGCGGACACGCCACCGTCGAGTCATACGCGGACGCCGAGCTCGACCTGAGCGTGCGACAGACCCGCGACCTCGTCGCCATCGGGAAACACATGCGCGAACTGCCGGCGCTGGCCCGGGCGTTCAGCGACGGCCGCCTGAGCGCCACCAAGGCCCGCGAGGTCGCCCGGGTGGCCACGCCGGACACGGACGCGGCGTGGACGGAGCGGGCGTGTGCCAGCACGAGCCGCGTGCTGGAGCGGCAGGTCGCCGCCGCCCGCCGGGGGGACACACCCCCGGACGACCCCGCGGCGCTGCCCGGCAGCCCGCGCGTGACTTTGCGCTTCGACCTTTCGGCCGCAGACGCCGAGGTCGTGCGCGCGACGCTCGCGCGCCTCCGCCTGAAGGGCGGGTTCGGCACGGACTGCGACGACGGTGTGTTGTTGGCCGACCTGGCGCACAACGCGCTGGTCGCGATGGAGAAGAACCCCGCCGCGACCGAAGCGCCCCCGACCGCGGAGCGGTTCCGGGTCTCCCTCCACCACTGCCCGGCCTGTGAAAACACGCACGTGGGTGATCCTCGGGCGCCCCAGGCCGTCGAACACACCGACCTCGCCTGCGCCGAGTGCGACGCCGAGGTCCTCGATCTCACCGCGCCCGCGCCGCGGCTCACGCATGCCATCCCGCCCGCGACGCGGCGCAAGGTGTTCGAGCAGCACGGGCACCAGTGTGCCGTGCCGCACTGCCGCAATCGGCTGTGGCTCGACCTGCATCACATCCGGCCGCGGCACGCAGGCGGCGACCATCGGGCCGCGAACCTCGTGCCGCTGTGCAGCGCGCACCATCGCCTGATTCACGACGGGGCGCTGGTGCTCATCGTCCAGCCCGACACACGGCGGTTGAAGTTCGTGTTGCCCACGGGCGAGGCGCTCGGTGAGCGGCGGAACGACACGCCGGAGTCCGCGATCGATGCGGTCGTGACCCACATGGGTCGCACGCTCGAATCCCGGCCGGGCGCGAGCGGGCGCGAGTTGACCCGCGGCGGCGGGCTCCTGGCCACGGCGCTCGACACGCTCCGCGCCCTCGGCCGGGCGGTGGTCACGGTCGACGACCGCTGGTACCCCGCGGGGGCGGTGATGGGCGGGTAGCACCTGCGGTCGCCCGGTTCCTGGACATGGACTTCGATGGGGTGGTCTTCGATGGCACGTCCATCACGCGGAGCCGCGAGCGACTCGTCGCCGGCACGGCGTGCGGCTCCGCCGCCAGGCACGACGCCATCGACCTCGTTGCCGAAGGCGCGCGGTCCCGACCAAGAACGCGGCGTTCGAGGGGTACACGGCCAGCGTGACTCTCTGACTCCGCACCGAACAAACCTTCGGAGGGATGGGTGGATGCCTGTCCGGTCGAGCCAAAACGATCAGACTCGTGTGACCGGGTGTTGCCCATGGAGACGGGTGCCGAGAAGTCGACGTCAGCCAGTGGGCGGCCATCAGCGGGCTGATGTCCGCCCGTGGCGAACGACACGGGAAGCTTCTGAACGACACCACGCGGCGGGTGTTCGGCGCTCGAGGGCCGAGATCAGCGGCGCGGGTTGCAGGCGATGGGCGGCCGTCGGTATGGTCCTCTTCGAGCCGACGCGAGGAATCGACCATGAGCCCGAAAAAACCGCTTGAACGCCGTGTGTGTGTGTCGCTGGTCGAGCCCGGTCGCGAATGGTCGTGTCCGGGCTGGCGAGTGGATGGGCCCCGGGGCAATCGGGGCGGCAAATGAAGAGGTCGAAGCATGGCGGTCACGATGAACGGCGACTACTTGATGCTGAACGCGCTGATTCCGGCGGCAACGGGGGTGCCGAGCAACCCGATCCGGATGGGCGAGGGGAACAACGCGCTCTCGGTGCAGGGGCTGGTGATCGCGGGGGGGCTGGCGAATGCGACGGGCCCGGCGCTCAACGTGCAGCAGAGCAACGACGGCGTCAACTGGACGACGGTCGGGTCGATCCCGGCGTTCGACGGGGCGACCGCGTTCGATCTGAAGAGCGGCGATCGGACCGATGTCACCCAGCGCTTCGCCCGAGTCGTGTTGACTGGTGCCTCCGGCTCCGCAGCCATCGTGAACATCTCCGCGCAGCCTTACCGGGCCTGAGCGGGGAGCGTATGTCCGTGTCGTCCAACCACCCCGTGGCGCTGTGCGCCGGCTTTGTCCTGCTCTGGTCGGTCGTCGCGGCCGGTTGCGAGGATTCGAGCACGCGCGCGAAGCGGGACGCGGGGCGGGTGGACGCGTTCACGATGGACTTTCAGGCCGCGTTGCCCGACGCCGGGCCGCCGCCGCCCGATGGCCCGGTTCGGGACGCATGGCGGCCGGACGCGTCTGGCGATGCGGGGAAGTCCGAGCAGCCGAAGTGGGTGATTGGACGGGAGACGGCGTTGAAGTTGCTGCGGGCGAGAAATCGGACGATTGCGTGCGTTTACAAGGTGCATGGGGAGCGTGTGTTGGACTCGCTCGGCGACATCCACGCGATCCTCTATCAAGTGAACGAAGCGCCCGCCCCTGGGATCTATGAAGACAAACGTCGCCAACTGGAGTGCGACAGCGATCCCGCGGTCGACAACTGTGAGAAGTACCTGGAATGCATCCGCCTTCAGCGCCTGGATGCTTGCAAGCAGGTCGCCTTTGCCGGGATCGCGTTTTGTGGAACGAACGACCAGAACGTGCTCTGCCTGCCCGCGACGTCGTGGGGCTTGCCGACGGACTGCCGCGCGTCCGGCGGGACATGCTCGGAAGGGTCGGACGGCAGTTATGGTTGCTACTATGGGCCGTGCGACCCGGATGTCTACGGGGCCTGCGCTGATGGACTTCGTTTCATGTGCGACGGATTCAATTTGCGCCCGATGCATTGTGGTCGGGAGACCATTTGTACTCAAAGGGTCGGATTCTCCTTCGAAGACTTTGACTGTGCCCGATACGCGAATCCAGTCTGCGAGGTCGTCGAGTACGGTGCACGCCAACCGGCGGCAACGTGCACGGGGGCCGGCCCGCCTTGTGAGCTGTCAGAGGTGCCACGTTGTGTCGATGATCGGACCGTGGAGGCCTGTGCCTGGCCGGGTCGACTGACACAACTCGACTGTAGCAGCTATTGGGCGGGCTCTCGTTGCGAGCCGGATTGGGGCGATGGTGGCGGCGCTGCCTGCGACTTCGGTCATGATTGTACGGGGCACCCAGCAAGCTGCGTGGATGGCAAACTGCGCGCATGTATTGCCGGCCGATGGGAGTACCTGGACTGTCCTGCGATGGGCATGAGGTGCGAAGAGGCCATACAGGGGCGTGAGACCTACGCCTGTTTCTACCCGGACTGAGGCAACCGCGACCTCGTCGATTCGCGTGGGCAAGAAAATCGGGAGGGGGTGACCATGGACAGGGACATCGCGTGCTGCGTCGGCGTGGATCTCGCGAGCGCCATCCTCGTGACGCTTCAGGAGCTGCCGCCGGGGACGGACTACATCGTGCGACGCTGGCCAGTCGACCCACGGACGGGAAGGGTGATTGCCACCCGCGTCCGCGACGTCGAGGTCAACGGCACGCGAATCGCGAACGGCCAACCATTCGGTGGCTCGCCGTTCGGCTCAATCACGATCGACGTGACATTGGACGCCGATGTCGCGAACGTGACGCCGAACGGTGTCATCTCTGGCGCGCCCGCCACCGACATCCACGTCATCACGACCATGTCCCTGGTCTGGCGCGGCACGATGTACGACCCCGAGGACATCCCGGCGCCGAGCCCGCCTGGCAGTCCGCCCATGCCGAATTCCAGGCGCCGCGGACAGCCGCGCATCGCTTGGGGTGGCGTCGGTGCCTCGGCCTCCATCAATGGTCTGCCGGGCTGGCTCGGGCCCGGTCACGTGGTCCCGCCAGTGGTGCCGGCGCTCACCTGGCCGGACGAGTGCGCGATCGGGGCGTGGCAGACCGAGGTGTACAACGCGCCGGATGACATCGGTGCCGACCTCGGAAATCTGTTCTCGGCGGCGCTCATCAAGCTGGTCGCGGGAATCATCGACGGCCCGCGTCTGATGGCCAACGCCTTGGGGCCCGCCGGCGCGAAGGCCGTGACGCTCGATCTTCAGGGGCGCCAACTCTACATCACCGCCATCGGGTGGTCCCCGGTCGACGGCGCGGTCGACCCCGTCACCGCGACGCGGCAGGTCTGGCGGAATCTCGGCATCGGTTGGGCGGACGACACGCCTTGGCCCGCGCCCTACAAACTCTGGATCTCGCCGGATCTGCTTCTTCGGGCGATCCGCCTGACCGTCGGCAAGGACGCGGTTCGCGAGGAGGCCGCCGAGGGCGTGACCGCCGACATGCTTCGCCTCTGGCCGGCTCCGTACACGGCTGCGACTCCGATGCCCTGGTTGCGATGGTTTCGGGAGACGGCGCTCGCGGGCCAGAACCCGCCGCCCAATGCGAACGGAAGTCCCGGAGCCTGGGCGCCTTGGGCGCGCAATCACTTCCTCGCGCTGAGTCCCGACCAGCAGCGGAGAGCCATGGTCGATCTTCTGTCGGACGCGCGGGCGGGCGTCTGGCCGCTCCGGGGTGAGGCTCCGGTGCCCGGGTGGCTCGACCCCGACGTCGAGGTCGGCGAGCCCTCGGTGTGGTTTCGGTCCTGGGTCGAGGATGGCGATGTCGGTGCCCTCTGCCCATTCCTGCCGAACCAGGATCTGGGAATCAGGGTTCGAACGACCTACAACGTGCCGTGGTACGGGATCTCCGGAAACATCGAGGTCAAGTCCTATGCTGCGATCGGGCCGTTCCTCGAACCCTACGTCCGCGTCACGACGGACGCAGACATCGGGACGGACTTCATGTTCGAGGTCGTTCGAATCGGAGCGCTCGCGAGTTTTCTCATCGGGTCGGTCGCGCTGGGGTCCGTCGGGATGGGCTTGACCGGCGAAATGGTCGTGGGCTCGTTCGACGAACTACTGAAGCACTTTGCGGACAATCCGACGGACTGGGAGGGTCACTGGGATCTCATCGTATCCCGAGCCAAACTCGTCGCAGCGATGGGCCTCGGCACGGCGACGTTCTGGGCGATCGGTGCGGTGGGTCAGTCGATCCCGTTTCAGCTCTGGCTGGCGTCGTTCTTTGGCACGAACTGGGCAGAGAACTGGGGCGAGGGGAAACTCGAACAGAGAGTCGAGGGTGAGGTGCCAGAGGAACTACGCGACGGCGGGTTGATCGGCATGATCGCTGATCTGAAGGCTGACTCCGCGAGTGTTCCGAAATACGCCGACTTGTATGAGGACGTCCTGAAGTTCGCGGGGGCGACGATGGCCTCGCCCATCGGCGCGCCGCGCCTTGTGGTACGCCAAGCGGCGTCGAACGGTGAGTTCGGGCTCGAAATGGCGTTTGGCATGGACACCAATGGCCCGAACGTCGACGCGTCGGCCGGGCTCGCGGACACGGTCGCCACCGGCGCCGGCGTCGTCGAACCGCTCCGGGTGGAGGTCGGCGAGGACGCGCATCTCGTGGCGGCCGTGAGTGCCGACCGTTCACGCGGTGGGTTCACGCGCCTGCGGGTGGATCTCGAGGTCCTGCCGGGTGAGAACGAGCCGGGGGCGCTCTTTTACGTGATTCCGCCCGACCTCGCGCTGATTGGCCAAGGGCCCCTGGACATCTCCGCGGCCGACCTGAACACTTGGCGCGACGCGGGAGAGCTGGAGGACTTCGACGCACGGTTCCCCGACGGAATCGACAACCGTTTTCGGGGTGAAGTGCTGTGGGCGGTCCACATCGGAGCGTTGGACCGCTGGCTGCTGGGGGTGACACGACCCGCTGACGAAATCGACGGAGACACGGCGGACAACCGAAAGGCAGTCGAGACTGCAGCCGGGGACCGAGCGTTCGCAGGTCAGGTCATGGCGAAGGTCAGGGCTGGCTGGAACAGCTCGTGGGCGTTCCTGTCAATCGGGCAACTCACCGGGGTGGCCGCAGGCACACCTGAGTTGGCCCTCGGCGCGGCCCTCACGACGCTGCACTTGCGTTTGTCCGAACGCGTCCCGAGCGTCGGGCTCGCTGCGTTTCAGGCGGCGGTCGATGGCATTCTGCTCACTCAGATTCGGGCGGGGACCTCGTCGGTCGTTCTGTCCCGGAGCCTCGGTGTCGTGATCGACGAGACTGCCGACGATGTACTCGCCGCCCGTGCGATGAGACTCGCGATGGCGCAGTTCCTGTACGCGAAGGGGGTCGCGGCGTTTCAGGCCTTCAGCCCGGCGGACACGGACGCGTTGGGGGTCGCGCAGACCGTCGCCGAGGCCCGGGCGGTCGCGCGGCTGGTCAACGACACGGGCGGGGATGCGACTCTCCGGGCGCCGGCCCATCTCGTCCGGGCTGTACGACCGTTGCGTCCGGGCGGCGTTCGACTGGCCGCGTTGACCCTGTCGAGGGATCCGGAGGCGGGGGTCGAGCACGCCGCGCCGGGGCGTCATCCGCTCCACGTGGAATGGGTGACCGAATACCCACGATGGACGATTCGCCTGCGAATCGCGTACACGTCGCTGCTCGACGTGCCTGCCAACATCCGCGTCGACCTCGTGCGCCCAGCGATTGGAGGACAGCCGGAGGTCGTCATCTGGAACGCCAACCCGGCAGCGACCGACCTCGCCTACACCGGGTTGCCGCCCGCGGTGTCGGGCGTTGCACAGGAGCTCGTCTCCGGCCTCGTGTCCGCATCGTTCACGCTGACCGATGCCCAGCTCGGGCCAGGAGACAGAGACCTCCTCGTCCTATGGCTTCGCGTGTCGATTCCGGGGCAGGGCCGGCTCGACGAACGTGTCGTCCTCCGCGTGCGGGACCGGCGGTACGTTCTCACGGCCAAGGGCCGCACGGTGCGGGACACGGTCGCCGAACTCGGCGGATGGCGGGACTTTCAGCACGCCTTTGCCGAACTGCCCGCCTTCGATGGGAGTCGACCCGACGTGGATCCGCTCCTCGACGAAGTCATGGGACAGCCGGTTTCGGTGGACCCGTCGGACCGTGTCCGGTCGTTCGCGGTCGGCGCGCAGGTCCTGGCGAAGTGGCGTGCGCGGTTCCGTCCGCGGGTGCCGATGCCTCCGCCGCCGCCCGCGGCTTGAGTCGTAACCCGGTGGAGACGGGGTACTCGAGGGATGGGCGGTTAGCCACGCCAGGGCAATCGCACCTTCACCGGCCCAGTAGAACCTGGGTAAGGTAGTCCCTGTTCCAGCCGGCGCATTTTCGTTTCGTGGCAGCGCCGCACTTCAGGGTCTTGTTCTGTCTCACGACGGAGACGACGACGCGCCGCAGGGCGGCGAGGTTGAGGGCGGCATGGTCGCTGCGGACACGCGACCAGTCCTCGTCGAAAGCCATGTCGAGTACCCAGTGCAGGCTGTTCTCGACGGCCCAGTGTCCGCGGGC
>CAINDO010000453.1 GCA_903847385.1 uncultured Myxococcales bacterium | reverse complement strand
TGATCGCCCCGCCGTTGCCGCCCGCAGCCTCGCCGCCGGTGCCGGGCGCGCCGCCCGCCTCACCGCCGCCGACGCCCGAGTCCGCGCCCCCGGCGCTGCCGTCGTCCACCTTGCAGCCGGCGAGCGCGAACGCGCCGGTGAGGGCGATCAGCCCCAGATTCGTGAGTTTCATCCCGTGTCTCCCTGTGTTCGTGGTCTGCCCTCCATGTACGCGGTCGAGCGGGTCCGGATCAACGTCCGTTCCCGACGCGCGTATGATGCTGCGCCCGCGGGTGACCCCACCCGCGACGAACAGGAGTTCCCATGTCCACAGTCCACGCCTGGGGCGCCGCCAAGGCCGGTGCCCCCCTCGCCCCCATGACCATCGAGCGCCGCGCGCCCGGTCCCCACGACGTCGTCCTCGAGGTCCTCTTCTGTGGCGTCTGCCACTCCGACATCCACCAGGTTCGCGACGAGTGGACCGGCGGGCTGTTCCCCATGGTGCCCGGCCACGAGGTCGTCGGCCGCGTGATCGCCCGCGGCAGCGAGGCGACGAAGTTCGAGCTCGGCGCCCTGGCCGGCGTGGGCTGCATGGTCGACTCGTGTCGCCAGTGCGGGCCCTGCCACGACCACGAGGAGCAGTTCTGCGAGGCCGGCTCGGCGCTGACCTACAACGGCACCGAGATGGACCGCAAGACGCCGACCTTCGGCGGCTACTCCACGCAGCTCGTGGTCGCCGAGGACTTCGCCGTGCGCATCCCCGACGGCCTGGACCCGGCGGCCGCGGCCCCCCTGCTCTGCGCCGGCATCACCACCTACTCGCCCCTGCGCCAGTGGAAGGTGAAGGCCGGGGATCGCGTCGGGGTCATCGGCCTCGGCGGCCTGGGCCACATGGCGGTCAAGCTCGCGGTGTCCATGGGCGCCGCGGTCACGGTCTTCAGCACCTCGGCGAGCAAGGAGGCCGACGCGCGCCGCCTGGGCGCCACGGGCTTCGTCGTGACCACCCCCGAGGCGCTCGGCGCGCTGGCCGGCCGCTTCGACTTCCTGCTCGACACGGTCTCCGCCGAGCACGACTACAACGCGTTCCTGAACCTGCTTCGCCCCCGCGGCGCGATGGTGCTGGTGGGCGCCCCGGCCACGGCCGCGCCCGTCCACCCGTTCTCGCTGATCATGGGCAGCCGCATCCTGGCCGGCTCGGCCATCGGCGGCATCGCCGAGACGCAGGAGATGCTCGACCACTGCGCCGCCCACGGCATCGTGTCGGACATCGAGCTCATCCCGATCCAGCAGATCAACGCGGCCTACGAGCGCGTGCTGAAGAGCGACGTCCGCTACCGTTTCGTGATCGACGTCTCGACGCTGCGCGACCCCGCGGCCTGACCCTCAGCCGGCACCGTGGCCGTGGCGCTCCATCGCGGCGAAGTCCACGGTGAACCGCGCGCCTCCGCCCGGGTTCGGGCCCATGGCCAGCGCACCGCCGAGCTGCCGGCCCAGGTCCGTGGCGAGCTGCAGGCCCAGGGAGGCCGCCCGTCGGGCGTCGATGTCCGGCGGCAGGCCGACACCGGTGTCGACGACCTCCAGGCGCCATTGCCCGGCGCCCGGAGCCGGCTGCAGCGACAGGGTGATGGCGTTCGCGCCCTCGAAACCCTCGGGGAAGGCGTGTTTCACGCAGTTCGAGATCAGCTCGTTCACCAGGAGCCCGCAGGGGATGGCCTGGTCGATGCTCACCTGCACCGAGGCGACCTCGCAGCGCAGGCGCATGGCCGACGCCCGCGTGGACTGCGCCAGGTGCGTCTGCGTGGCCAACTGCCGCAGGTAGTCGCCGAGGTCCACGGCGCCGAAGTCGCCGGAGCGGTACAGCGACTGGTGCAGGATCGCCATGGAGCGGATGCGATTCTGCATCTCGCTCAGCACCGCCTTGGTGTCCGGGAGGGCCGTGCGCGCGATCTCCAGCCGCAGCAGGCTCGTGATGACCTGCAGGTTGTTCTTCACGCGGTGGTGGACCTCTTTGAGCAGAGCCTCCTTCTCGTGTACCAGCGCGGCGAGCGCCTGCTCCTTCTCCTTGCGGTCGGTGATGTCCTGAATGGTCCCGATCAGGCGGACGGGCGTGCCGTTGGCGTCGAATTCGAGCTCACCGTTGGCGGCCACCCAGCGCGGCACGCCGTCCACGGGCCGGATGATCCGGTAGTCCATCCGGAAGTCGCACTTGCCCTGGGCGACCTCGTGGTAGTGGTCGAGCGCGGGTTGCCGGAACTCCGGGTCGAGCACGGAGTTCCAGTTGGGGATCGTGTGGTCGAAGTCCGCGGGCACGCCGAAGATGGCGTCGAGCACGGCGCTGCTCTCCCAGCGGCCCGTGAGCAGGTCGGTCGTGTAGCTGCCGAAGCCGGCGATCTCCTGCGCCTTGCGGATCTTGATCTCGTTGTCCGTGAGCGTCTTGAGGACGCGCGTCTCCTCGGTGATGTCGCGGAAGGTCAGGACCGCGGCCTCGGGCGCGTCGTCCTGGAGCAGCGGGGCGGCGACGAACTGGACCGGGAAGCAGTGACCGTCGCGGTGCCAGAACACGTCCGCGCCCGAGAACTGCGTCTTGCCCAGGCGCACGGTGTTCTGGATGACACACGCCTCGACGGGCAGCGGGCTGCCGTCGGCGTGGCTGTGGTGGAACAGCGCGTGGGCCGACTGCCCGATGAGCTTGTGGGGCGGGTAGCCCAGGAGCGTCGCGCCGACGGGGTTGATGTACTGGATGACGCCGGAGCGATCGTACAGGCACAGGCCCTCGCCCACGGAGTCGATGATGGCCTCGGCGAGGCGCCGGGCGTTCTCCTGCATCCGCCGCGCGGCCACGATCTCGCTGATGTCGTAGAGGGAGACCAGGAACGGCTCGTCCGGGTTCTCGCCAAAACGGGCGAAGTCGGCGAGGGCGACCCGGTCGGAGCCGTCGCGGCAGCGAACGGTGACCTCCATCGTCTCGAAGGGCTCGCCCGTGGCCAGGGCGGCGTCCATGCGGGTGAACCAGGTCTGCCGGATCTGCTCGCGGTAGACCGGGTCGGGGTAGGCGGTGAGCCACCACTGCTCCACGGTCGGGATGTGCTCGCGCGAGTAGCCGTAGGTCTGCAGGAACGCGGCGTTCAGGAAAAGGATGTTGCCGTCGCGGTCGTTCTCGGCAAGGGGCACCGGGCAGAGCTCGGCGATGGTGCGCATGCGGTGTTCGCTGGCCGTGCGGGCGGCGAGGGCCTGAGCCAGGGCGCGGCTCGAGGCGTCGGCCGGGGCGCGCAGCACCAGCAGAACGAGACCCGGCCAGGGGCGGCTCGCGGCGAACGCAAAGCCCGTGTCGTTCGGTTCGAGCGCCTCGGCCGCGCCGGTCTCCGCCACACGTGCGATCAGCGCCGCCACCTCGGGCCGCGTCGCGGGCGACTCGGAGAGCCAGGCCCGAAAGCCCGGATTGGCGTGGCGCACGGCGAAGCCCGCGGCGGTGTCGGGCGCGGGCCCGACGAGGGCCGCGGCGTCGGGCAGGGCGTCGATCAGGGGGGCGAGCAGCGTGATTTCGGGGGGCCGGTCTGGCATCGCATCGCTCGGTCGCGTGGGGGCGCGACATGCGGGAGAGTCCCTACGTGTTCGGCATCGACGGGGAAGAACCTGAGCCGCTCAGCGCTCGGCCACGACCATCGCCGTGGCGAGCCCGGCCTCGTGGCTCAGCGACACGTGCAGCGCCCGCACGCCGCCCTGCGCGGCCAGGGCCTGCACGCGCCCCGTGAGCACGAGGGACGGCCGCCCGTCGGCGTCCGTGACGACCTCGATCTCGCGCAGATCCGCGAGCGCCTTGGGCAGCGGCGCCGGCGCCAGGGCCTGCGACAGCGCCTTGATCGCGGCCTCCTTGGCGGCGTAGCGCGCGGCCAGGTGCATCTCGGGGCGCAGGGAGCCGGCGGCGGCCCGGGCGGCGGCCGCGCGGCGTTCGCCGGGCGTGAAGGTCCGCTCGGCGAAGACCGTGCCCGGCTCGTTCAGCAGGGCGGTGAACGCCGCGACGTCCACCACGTCCAGGCCGAGCCCGGCGATCACGGGCTCAGACCTCGGACGGGGCGGCCTGCTCGGCCTCGGGCCCGGCCAGGCCCTCGGCGACGCCGCCGGCCACGATGGGCCCCGTGTCGTCCAGGCGGCGCGAGGCGGCGTCCAGCAGCACGGCGTGTTCGGCGTCGAAGCCGGCGTAGGCGGCGTCCGCAGGCACCTGGAACGCCTTGTCCGTGCGGATGCGCACGGCGGGGCGGGCCGACTCCAGCACCGAGAGCTGCTCGCGCAGGCGGCTGCGCTCGCGGGCGTCGCGGCGGGTGGCGTAGGCCGTGTACGCGGCGTCGTCCAGCGCCGCCAGCACGCGGTCCGGGTGCACCAGGCACAGGATCGCGCCCACGTGGCCGAAGCCCAGTGAGGTCACGATGCCGGCCTCGATGTGGCCGGGGCCGATGTCGATGGGGCGGTCCGTGAACAGCACCGTCTCGTAGGCCCGCATGGCCGGATCGGGGTCGTCCAGGTTCTGGTTGCCGGGCACGCGGCCCGTGGCCATGGCCTGGCACAGCCCGGCGGCCTGCCACGCCGCGGCGCCGCCCTTGCTGTGGCCGGTCAGCGACTTCTGCGACACGACCACCAGCGGGTTGCCCGCCTCGCGCCCCAGCCAGCGCATGATGCGGTCGTAGGCCCGGTTCTCGTTGGGGTCGTTGGCGTCCGTCGAGGTGTCGTGTTTCCACGCGGCCGCGACGTCGTCGGGCCCGAGGCCGAAGACCGCGAGCGCCCGGCGCAGGGGCGAGATGCGCTCGTCCCCGCTCTGGATGTCGTGGAACAGGCGCCGCCGCTCGGCGGCCTCGAACCGCTGCGCGGCCGGCTCGCCCAGGGTGTTGCGCAGCGTGGTGAACAGGCCCTGCACCCGCTGCCACTCGGCGAGGCGCGTGTCCAGGTCGCAGAGCTGCGCGCCCGTGGCCTCGCCGTTGCGGGGCCGGCGTTCGGCGGCCACGGCCATCACGCCGGGGCCCGGGGCCGGGATGCTGCGGTGGATGCCGTCGCCGTAGCTGCGCGCCAGGGCCACGGCCGCGTAGATGGGCAGGCCCATGCGGATGGCGACGTCCCCCCGGCAGACCAGCATGGTGCCGCCGCCCTGGGCCTCGACGAACCCGCGCCGGCGCCGGTCGTTGGGGCGCGACATCTCGCGGGGCGGGATGCCGCGGGCGAGCATGTCGTCCGTGTCCGCGGTGGCGGCCATGTCGGCGAACCCCACGGCGCCCTCTTCGCCGTAGTCGTCGAAGCCGCCGGCCACGATGAAGGCCGCCTTGCCGCCCAGGACCTTGTCCACGGCCTCTTCGACGCTCACGGCCGCCGTGGCGCAGGCGCCGACGGGGTGGACCATGGGGCCGTAGCTGCCCACCAGGGTCTGCACGATCCAGGCGGCGGTCACGTTGATGAGCGTCTCCTGCAGCGCGTCCCCTTGCCGCGGGCGGTCGAGGGGGTGGTCCAGGTACAGGCGCTCGAGCTTCTGCATGCCGCCGATGCCGGCGCCCTGCGTATTGCCCACGTCCGAGGGGTGCAGGTAGCGGTAGAGCTCCTCGGGCTCCATACCGGCGGACAGGAACGCCTCGACCGTGGCCACCAGGTTGAACAGCGTGGTGCGGTCGACCTGATCGGCCATGTCGCGGGGGATGCCGAAGCGCACGGCGTCCCAGCCCTTGGGGATCTGCCCGGCCACGTAGCGGTTGAGCCGCGCCGCGCGGGCGACTTTGACGATGCTCCCCTTCTTGCGGACGACGAAAAAGCCGTCCTTCTCCGGGTCGAAGATCAGGCGGGCGCCGTCACCGGCGGCGTCGACGAAGGCCTGCCCCTCGGCCTGGCCGGGCACGGGGAACACGAAGTCGCGCTCCAGCACCACGTCCGCCCAGACCTTCATCTTGCGGGGGTCGAAGCCGTTCTGCATGGCCGGATCGACGATGCGGATGCCCGCGTCCTCCAGCAGGGCCGCCTCGTAGCGCGTCTTCACGTCCTGCTCGCGGATGGGCTCGCCGCTGGCGGCGTCCACGAAGCCCACGTGATTGCGGTTCTTCTCGTAGCGGATGCGCCCGGTGAGCCAGGCGAGCTCGACACAGGCCTCCAGGCTGAGCTCGCCCGTGGACTCCATGGACCAGCGCGTGCGGGCGCTGCCCCAGGGGCCGACCTCGCCCAGGCCCACCAGCACGGCCACGCGCGACAGGTCCAGGTGGCGCAGGTCGCAAAGGGCCGCGCGGCGGGCCGGCGCGGGCAGGGGCGGGAAGGCGAAGTGGTCGCCGAAGCGGGGCGCGGGCTCGACGCGGCGCGTCTCCGCGGGCACCCGGCCGAGGGCCTTGGCTTCTTCACGCCGGAGCTGATGGCGGCGGCGCGTGCGGTTGAGATCGGCGGTGATGCCGGCGCGCAGGCGGCGGGCCACGCCGGCCAGATCGCGCACCGCGGCCATGCCACCCGTCAGGTCGGCCACCAGGGGCACCTCGGCGGCCAGGGCGCGAATCGGCTCGGCGCACAGGGCGCCCAGCAGCAGGCCCATCTCGGCGGACGAGAACGTGCGCACGCCGGCCGTGTGCTCGAGGCCCGGGGCGATGGCGTTGTTCACGTTCATCAGGCCCGTGCCGCGGACCCAGCCGATGCGGGCCCCCACCAGCGAGGCGTGGCGGCCCCAGGCGGCGTGCTCGGACGACCAGCGGTTGAGCATCGCCTCCAGGGCGGCCTTCGTCTCGCCGTAGAACCCATCGTTGCCGAACTGCCCGTGGTTGGGCGAGAGCGGCAGCAGCACGTGGGTGCGCGACTCGTGCACGTGCAGGCGGGAGAAGGCCTGCGCGCACTCGGCGACCAGGGCCTCGACGCCGTAGAGCAGCACCCGCAGCGTGGCCATGGAGCGGTCGGAGATCTCGGCGAGCGTGGCCTCTTCACCCACGGCGCCGAAGGGCACGAGCAGGTCGACGAGCCAGGGCTCCTTGACGGTGCGCTGCGTGCCGCCGACGGTCGTCTTCTCCGTGGAGACCAGCCAGTTCACCAGCCGCTGGATGTCCTGCCGCGAGCCCTGGTTGAAGGGCACCACGGCCAGCTCCGCGCCCCGGGCGCCGTGGAGCTGGAACAGCCGCCGGTAGAACTTCACGCGCTCGGGCGTGAGGTTCGAGGTCGTCACCACCACGCGCGCGCCGCCCGTCAGCAGCAGCTTGACCAGCTCGATGGCGATGGACCGCTCGGACGCGCCCGTGACCAGCGCCGTGCGGCCGGCGAAGGTCGCCTCGCCCCGGGCCAGGGCGTCGATGGAGGCGGCGAACAGGCCGTGCGCCCGTTCGTTCTCGGCGGGCTGCGGCGCGCCGTGCACGCCCAGGGCGACCTGGCGGCCGTCGATGAGCTCGCGGGCCACGGCGACGGCGGTGGGCTCGCCGCGGAGCTTCTCGGAGAACGAGAGGCGGCCGTCGGGCAGGATCTCGACCGCGGGGGCCAGGGGCACGGCCTCGCTGCGGGCCGTCGGGATGCGCGTCGGGTCGATGGCGGCGCCCAGCCGGGCGAAGACCTCGGCCGTGGCGGTGTCCCCCTGGCGGCGCGCGCGGCGCTCCAGGTGGCCCACGGTGCGCGACACGGCGGCGTCCGCGCCCCGGGCGATGCGGGCCTCGATCTCCGGCAGGTCCGCGGCGGACACGCGGCCGGCGCGCAGGTCGTGGAACAGCGCGAAGGCGTCGCGGCGGGCCCAGGCCCAGGCGCCGCTGTAGACCACGGCCTTCTCGGTGGTGAAGGCCGGGCGGATCGTCTTGTCGTAGTCGGCGCCGTGCTCGGCGTCGTAGCGGCTCAGGCGCTCGCTCTCCTCGCTGGGGGGCGCCGTGCCGACTTCCAGAGCGCGGGCCTCGAGCTCGGCCCACACGTCCCGGCCCAGGGCCGCCTCGGCGAAGCGCAGCGACTCCAGGAACGCCCCGCCGACCCCGAAGTAGCGGCCGAGCAGGCTCTCCAGCGCCGCGGCGTCCACCGTGGCGCCGCCGCCCCCGCCGCCGCCCGCGGAGAGCGAGAAGCCTTCTTCCTGGGCGTAGCGGGCGAGCGCGGCGTCGATCCAGCCCGCGGCGGCCCCGCGATCACCGGCGGCGGGCAGGGGCAGGGGCGAGAGCGGGCCGGAGCGCGTGGAGTCGCCCGGGCGCAGCCACAGGGCCGCGCGGTTGAGCATGCTGAGCGACCGCCCCTCGGGCAGGCCGCGGCTGGACAGCGCCGACAGCACGTCCTTCACGCTCAGGCCGAAGGGCTTGAGCGCGGCGGTGACCTGGGCGCGCAGGAACGGCCCCGGGGCCTTGTAGCGGCCCGAGGTGGCCTTCTCCACGGCGGCCACGAGCGCGCCCAGGGGCATCTCGTGGGCGGCGTCGATGGAGCCGATGCCGAACTCGTTGCCCAGGTCGGCCATGACCTGGTTGCGGCGCGAGGAGTTGCCGCCCGTGAGCAGCTCGATGTTCTCGTCCGGGCGAATCTCGTCCAGGCGCACGCGGGTCTTCAGGGCGAGCAGCGTCAGCAGGCACTCGCGCACGCCGGGCGCGGCGTCCGTGACGGCGGCGCCGCCGGAGGACGCGGGCGCGGCGGGCGCACTCGGGGCGCTCGGGGACGCGGCCGCGGTCGTCGTGGCGGGCGCGGCGGG
>CAINDO010000452.1 GCA_903847385.1 uncultured Myxococcales bacterium | reverse complement strand
GTCCGCCCCGACCCGTGGCCACGCGCACGCGCTCCCGCGCGGGCACGGCCGCGCCGCCGCCCGCACCTGTGTAGCGAACCACCAGCCCGACGGAAGGGCTGCCCGCCACCCCGGGGCGACCGCCGCCGCCCCCGCAGCCGCCGGCGCCGCCGCCGCCACCGCCGCCCCCGAGGCCATCGGGATAGGCACAATCAGGGGGCACGGACTCGATGTACGCGCCACCACCTGCGCCGCCACCACCACCGCCACCGCCCGGTCGACCGCCCGACCCTCCGACCGCGGGTGAGGGTCGCCAGGCGGTGTCTGCGATCTCACCGAACGCGTCGAGGCACCCAGTGCCCGCGTCGCCGTCGGTCCCGGCCCGGCCTGGCTCGCCGTCTCCGGCGGTCTCCCAACCGTCGTTCACCAGGAAGTCTGCGAGGCCGCAGCAGACGCGTGATGGGCAGCCCTGGTCGTTGAAACGCGGACCTCGGAGGTCCTGCCCGCCGCGACCTCCGGCCCCCCCCGCGGATTCGCCGATGCCTGCGCCGCCCCGCGGCTGTGCGTGGCCGATGTCCTGGGGACAGGTCGAGGCGCCGCCGTCGCCTCCGCTGACGTCGACGTCGCCGCAGCGGAATGCCGTACCGCGCCCGCCGGCGACCGTGTTCACGGCACCTGGGCGGCATTCGTCGAGTCCGTCCTCGGCGGCGGCCCGAGGGAGGTCCCCTGCGCCCCCTGCGGCCTCCGGCGACTCGCCAGCGGGGCCATCCCCCCCATCGGCGCCGTCCACGCCGTCGCCGGCACGGACTTCGCAGTCCGTCAGGCGCAACGCCGGCCCGGGATTCTGCAGCCAAGCGCCGAAGGCAGCCTCTCCGGGCTGCGTGCCGGATGCCCCAAGAAACCGCACCCCCTCCACGAGCGTGTCCGTGCGCCCGGCGCCATCTGCCACCAATGCTGCGCCACCCGGGGACGCGTTCCACGACGGCGCGCGAACCTCCGTCACATACGATGCCGGATCCGTGCGGAGGAAGTCGGGGGAGTACCCGCCGTGGATTCGCAGGCCATCGTGGAGAACGAGGACTTCTTCATAAGCCCCGGCCGCGAGGTAGATGTCGGGCCGGGGGGCGCGGGTCCCGAGGCTGGCCACGGCGAGGTCCACCGCAGCGCCCAGACTGGCCTTGGGGTGCGCCGGAGAGCCCGGAGCCGCGTCGTCTCCGTCCGGCGCGACGTAGATGCTGTCGGCGACGATACCATCGGCACCGTCGCAGTTCTCGTCCGTGCCTTGCCCATCCGAATCGCCGGGGGAGTCGCCGAGCGCGCGCACGCGGCACTCGCACCCTGTCCCGATGCTCTGGTCGGCGTCGACCGCGTCGCCGACCTGGAGGCCATCGGCGGCGTCCGGGCAGGCCATGACGCAGTGGGGGTCGACGACGGGCCCGCCGCAGGTCAGTTCGGCGTCCACCAGGCGCGGTTCCCGGCAGTCGATGCCGCAGCCGCCACAGTTCTGTGGATCCACACCATACGTTCCGCGCGCGGTGACGAAAGGATCGTCGACGACGCCGTTACAGTCGTTGTCCAGACCGTCGCAACTCTCCGGTGCGCCAGCACAGGGGGATTGGACGCCATCCACGCACTCGGCACGCGCGCGGCACGGCCCCGCAGGGGTGTCGAGCTCGCAGAAGGCGGTGAAGAACGCCCCCGGCACGCAGGCACACCCGCCATTGGCTGGCCGGCAGAGCGCGTCTGCACCGCAGGCGTAACCGGCAGGACAAGGCTGGTCTGCACCGCAAGAGGCCGCACAACGCGACTCGCCGGCGATCTCGGTGCAATGCGCCCCGTCGAAACCACCGCACGCGAAGTCGTCCAGACACGGGCGGCAAAGCCACGCAGTTCGAGAAACGCACGCCCCGGACGCGTCCGGCGCAAACCCTTCCGCACAGCGCGTGGCCACGCAACGGGGGGCCGCCGACTCGGCCGTGACGCATGCGGCCGCTTCAGCATGCGCGCTCGGCACACACGGCCGATCACACGCCCCGCAGTGCGAGTCGGTCGCGTATGCGCCGTCCTGGTCTCGAAAGTCCTCGTCGACGTCGCCGTCCAGGTCGTCGTCGAGGCGATTGCAAATCTCTGGGGTCGGGACGAGCGAGGTGGCAGGCACTTCGGCGCCGAGCGGGGTGCGGCTGCAGCCGAGTGAGACGCACACCATCGCTGCCAGGGCGGCGCGACGAGTAGCGGCGGGGGGTCGCGGCGTGGAAGGCACGCGGGGAGTATCTCGTCTCAGGGGGTCGGGCGCAAATGCCACCGGGGTGGCAACCACTTCGGCAGGATTGGCCTGCACGGGTCGCGCGTTCGAATGGAAGCCGCCGCATCGGCTAGGCCGACCTCGCCGCTGCCAAGGCCATGGCGGGCGGAATCACCCCGCCGGTCGGGAGGATCCCCAGCGTGTCCCCTCGCCGAACACGCGTCATGGCGACCTGCCAAGCCTCCACGAAGGCGCGATAGGCGTCCATCCACTCCTTGCGGATACGGGCGCAAGCCGCGTGGACCCACGGCGCCTTTGTTCGCTTGATCGTCGGCGGGCGATGGTGAGGGTCCTGACGCAGTATGGCCGCGACCCCGGCCGGCGTTGCCTGGGGGTGTTCGGTCGCAGGCACTTCCGGCGCTTGGAATCCACGGACGATGTCGTCGACGAGCGCCTGGAACCTTCCGCGGCGCTCGCACGCATCGAGGTTCGCCCACATCGGCAACGGCACCAGCCTGACCTCTTTCGGTTCACCAAATTCTGCCAGCGTGGGCCGAGGCGCTCCGTTGCCGCGCTTGCGTCTGCTCCAGCAGCGAAAGCGATGGTAGTACTCGGTGCGGCGGTACCACACACCGAGCAGGCTCTCGCCGCCCGTCAGCGCGCGAACCCACGCGGGCCCAGGCCAGTCTTCGGGTCGCGAGACGAGACCTTCCTTCACGCCGTGGGCGAGGAAGTATCGCACTCGGTCGAGGAGCGCTGCTTCGTCCAAGACGGGGATATCACGCGCCCGGCGGCCGAAGAGGTGCTCGCTCCATCCGTAGAGGTCGCCGAGTTCCTTCGAGAGGTTGGTCTTGACGTGCGACTTGAAGCGGGCGCGCCACGTGGCGTCGCGCGACGAGATCAGCAGATGGAGGTGGTTCGAGGTGCCGGCCACCATGTGCAGATGAACATGCTCGCCATACAATTCCTGAGCACGGCCGAGTACGCCGAGGACACGCCGGTTGGCCTCTTCGCTCGGTGTCAATAGAAAGCGCCCCTGGATGCATCGGGTCGTCACCTCGAAGATCTGCCAGGGCTCGGACTGGTAGGACATGGGTCGGGACATGGACGACTCCGTTCTCAAGCGATCAGGTCTCTCGAGAACCTCATCGGCCACGGCGGTCGCGTGTCGCGCACATCGTTGCATTTTTCTCGCCAAAGGGCCTGCCCGCGAGGTGGCGACCACTTCGTCCGCGAAGTGGCGACCACTTCGTCCGCGAAGTGGCAACCACTTCGTCCGAGCCACAATCGCCGGTCCCCCGCCGTCAACGAGCGGCAGAGAAACCCCCGATCACTCCCCCGCGGCCATGCCCCGCTGGAAGGCAGGCGTGGGCGCTTGGGGCCAGGTCTCCCCGTTTGGAGGCAACTCCGCGTCGAGCACAGGGACCGGTTGGGGCAGGGGGCGTCGCCCAATGCCGTCGGTCACATTGGCAAAGGACGTGACCACGGCCGCGAGATAGGGGAGCGACTGCGCGAAAAGCAGCCAGGCCCAGAGACGAACGTCCGGAAGTTCGGCACCGGCGTGCCAAACCGCGATCGAGCCAGCCCAAAGGAGGACGGCCAGCGCCAGCTCTTCGCCGGCCATCATGATGCCCTGCATCAGGGCCGGCTTGTCCTCGCACTTCGGCGTGCGGAGGAACGGCAGCTTGCTCGTGAACAGCCCGTAGAGCGTGGCTTTGCCGATGCTGTGCGACAGGGAAAGGGCCGCGAGCGAGGCGCCGACCCGCTCCTTGAAATTACACGGCACGTGGCGGGCATACAGCAGCCAGGACCAGATCACTTTCAGGAACAGCAAGGTCAGCACCGGTGCGACGAAGCGAGACAGCGGTGACGCGAAGTACTGCGGCCACACCAAAAAACCGGCCGTCCACACGAGCGAGGCACCTACGACGAGCACGGCCAGACCGTCACAGAGCCACGGCAACCAACCGACGGCGAAGTGGTAGCGCTGCGCCGGGCTCAACCCCGTGTCGCGCCCCAGGAAGACCGCGCCTGCGTGTCGCTTGAGGATCTGCATCGCGCCGTAGGCCCAGCGGAATCGCTGCTTCTTGAAGGCGACGAACGAATCCGGCGTGAGGCCGCGGCCGTAGGTCTTGGGTACGTAGACGGACTCGAGACCCTGCGCATAGAGCCGCAGACCGAGCTCCGCGTCCTCGCAGATGCACCACTCGCTCCAGCCGTCCAGGCCGTTGAGCGCGGACTTGCGCACCAGCGTCATCGTGCCGTGCTGGATGATCGCGTCGTCGTCGTTGCGATGCACCATTCCCAGGTTGAAGAACCCGGCGTATTCCCAGTTGCACCATGTCTTGAAGAGGCTGTCCTCGCAGCCGCGGTGGTCCTGAGGTGCCTGGACGAAGGCCACCTGTGGGCGCGCGAAGTGCGGGACCAGGCTGCGCAGCCAATCGGGCGACAGCACGTAGTCTGCGTCCACGACGCCGATGACCTCGGCGTCCGGAGCCGTTTCGCGCAGCGCGAAGTTCAGTGCGCCGGCCTTGTAGCCCGGCCATCTCTCGAGGTGGAAAAAGCGGAATCGCGGGCCCAGCGCCCGGCAACGCTCCGCAACCGGCTCCCAGAGCGCGGCCTCGGGCGTGTTGTTGTCGACGACCAGCACCTCGAAGTTCGGGTAGTCCAGCGCCGCCAGGCTCTCGAGAGTCTCGATGACCAGGTGTGGCGGCTCCCGGCAGATCGCCACATGAATGCTGACCTTGGGAGCGAACTCCAGCGGAGAACCCGGGCGACTGTGCACGGGGCCGAAGGGCCGCCGGCGTCTCGCCGCGAAGAAGAGGTCGGCGAACTGGTACCCCTCGGCGAGCGTATTGCCGAGCAGCAGGATTTGCAGACCTATCAGGAAGAGCGTGCTGATGAGGCCGACCGTCGTGACATAAGTGGTCGCCACTGCGTGCGCGCTGAAGACGATGTGGGTCGAGATGCTCTGAACGAGCGCTGCGGCCACGAGTTGGCCGCCCAGACGCCAATGGGCCGTGCGGCGCAGGACGAACACCAACAGCGGCAGGGCCATCAGGATCGAAGCCGCCAGTCCCAAGGGCCATGAGCGCCACGGTACGACCGGTTCGACCAGTGAGAACTTCTCCCGGCCATCTGCATCGAAGAGCCCCCAGTACGGGCCGACGCTGCCCTCCAGCGCCAGTTTCCACGGCTGGTCGTAGGCTTCCATCAGCGTGTAGTCGATGTGCTCCGCACGGGCGAAGTCCAGGAACCGGCGCAGGAATCGTGCCTGCTCGGATGGACCCGGGACCGCATCGCGGAATGTCCGTCCGTCACTCGGCCAGCCAATCTCGGTGATGACGACGGGTTTGCCTGGGAAACGTGCCTGAACGAGTCGCAGCTTCTCGCGGGTGAAGCCCAGTGCCGCATCGACGTCCTGGCCTTCCCAATAGGGCAGAATATGGACCGCGATGAAGTCGGCGTGCGCTGCGAGCTCTGGGTGCTCCAGCCACGTGTGCCACGCTTCCGCGGTGCTGACGGGCTTACGCGTCGCCGCACGGGCCCGGTCCAGGTAGCCAATCAACTGTTCGGCCGTAACGTCCGCCCGCAGGAGCGCCTCGTTGCCGACGATCAGGCGGCGCACGTTGCCGGCGCCTGCGACGTCGATGGCCCCGGCCAACTCGCGTTCGTTCCGCTCGGGCTCGGGCCCGAGCCAGGCGCCTGCCGTGACCGTCAGACCGGCGGCCGCTGCGGCGTCGACGACCGTCTCATGGCCGTCGATGCTGGTGTAGGTCCGAACCTCGTGGGCGATGCCCGCGAGCTGGACCATGTCCGCGGCGATGACTTCGGGGCGAGGTGGCTCGTTCGCGATCGGATTCGCCCCTTGACGGAAGGGGGCATAGGAGAACGCTCGGATCCGGTCGGTGAACGAGACTTCTTCGCGGGGCCGATTGAGGCCGTACCAGACGAGGGCGTTGAGCGCCGTCACGACGAGGGCGGCGACGATTGCGCGATGGACCCACTCGGGTCGCGCGCGCAGGGCTTCTTGGTCTGTTTGGTCTTCGTTCGGCACGGCTGAATTTCGCGGGGGGGCCTTCTACGGATTTCAGCAGAGGATGTCCAGCGGATCGCCTGTCCGACGCGGGGCCCGGAGGCGAAATTCATAGGAAAATGAAGGTGTCGTGACGTTTTTGGGAGATCCTGGAATTCACCGGAAGTCGACCGCGAGACCGCCGCCGTCGCGGCCCGCGAGGACGAGCACGCGAGCAGGGTTTCCCCGATCGTCTCTCAGGAATCGCATCGCGCGCACGGTCAGTCCGGCACCGGAGAAAGCGAGCAGCAAGGCCGGGAGCTGCCCCGCGTCGAAGACGAAGACCACCCGGCCGTGAGGAGCGAGCGCATGCGCGGCCGCTTGCGCGAAGTGGTCGACACCTCCGTACACGGCGTGCGTCGAGGCGTGCACCCGGGCGTCGGCGCTCTCGCGGCCCCATCCACGGGCATAGAAAGGCGGGTTTGAAATCACCAGGTCAAAGGCACGCGGCGCGAACGGGCGGGCGCGCACGTCGGCGCGAGCGACGGCGTAGGTGCGCCCGGCCAGGATCGCGTTGCGACGGGCCTGGTCGCAGGCCTCACGGTCGAACTCCACGCCGAGCCTGGGCCCGAGCTCCGGGTAGACTTGCGAAAGGGCGATGAGCAGCGCGCCACCGCCCGTCCCCAGGTCCAGCACGCGGTCTCCGGGCCTCGCGGGTGTGAACCGCGCCAAGTCGAAGGCCCAGGGGCAGGGCTCGAAGCCCCCCCGGACCGAGATCAACCGCCCCGTGCCGAAGGCGCCCATGCGCTCCTCGCGTCCGATCGTCACGCCGAGCGCGGCTGCCTCGGCACGGTCGTCCCGCTCACTCCGCCCGGCCATGGGGAATTCGCCAGAATCCGATCATGGGGCCATCATGGGCTCATGCACGTCCCGGTCAAGTGCGCCCTCGCGGCGGCCACGTCCGCCCTCGCCGCGCTCGTCACGGCGGGGGGCGCGGCGCGGGCTGAAGACGTGGACACGCGCTTCATGCTCGCGGGCGGCCTGCTGGTGCCCACGGTCCTGCAAGTGGACGGCGAACTCGTCTCCGCGGATCCCGGGCCCCTCTTTCTGATCTCCTTCGACCGTCACCTCAGCGAGGACAGCGCGCTGGACTGGGGTGGCTTCCTCGACGTCGGCTCGTTCAGCGCGGGCGACAGCGACGAACAGGTGAATCTGATGCAGGTCGGTGCATCGCTTCACTGGCGCCGGCCGGGCACGTGGGGCGGCCTGCTGCGGCTCGGCGGTCGCCTCGGCTACCGGCAACTCTTCGCAGATGCGCGCGGGTTCGACGCCGTCCGGGGGGTCGCGCTCGACTTCTCGACCCAATTCGTAAAGCCGGTCGGTCCGAACCTGACTGGTCAGATCGAGCTCGGGCTCCTCGCGCAGCCCGTCGGCGGCAACGCAAACGGGCTGGTGTACTTCGGTCCGTTTCCCTACCTGGCATTGGGAGTCGTGTTTTGAGCGCGTACGCCTGGCCCGTCGCCATCGAACTGCCCCTTCTGTGGGGCCAGATGGATGCCCTTGGCCACCTGAACAACACCGCCTATCTACGCTTCTTCGAAGAGGCACGCATTGTCCTCTTCGACCGCGCCGACCTTCGGGCCGTGCGGGCCGCGACGCGCGTCGGGCCGATACTGGCGGCGACGAGCGTCCAGTTTCTCCGGCCACTCGTGCATCCGGACACCGTTCGCGTCGAAGCCGGCGTCCGCACGATCGGCCGGACGAGCTTCGTGATGGACTACCGCATCACGAGTCTTCGTGTCGGCACCCTCTCCGCGACGGGCGACTCGGTGGTCGTACTCTACGACTATGAGCGGGAGACCAAGGTGCCGATCCCGGATGACCTTCGGGCCGCCCTGCAGCTGCTCACCGCGCCGATCGCGACCTGACGGCGCAGGTGGCAGGCACTTCGTCCAGGTACCGCGCCGAGCACAGGTGAGCACAGGTGGCAGGCACTTCGTCCAGCACAGGTGGCAGGCACTTCGTCTGAAGCGGAGTGGGCCGGTCGGTCGATTGCGCCGCGGTGTGCGTTGTCGCGTCCGTGAGAGGTCACTGCGCCGCTTCGTGCACCGCCGCCCTACCGCGGCCCTGTTGGGGGCATGGCGGCCGTCCGGTCGAATACGGCGAGCGTTTCGATGTGGTGGGTGTGTGGAAACATGTCGAACGGAGCGACCGAAACCACGCGATAGCCCCCGGCAACAAGTGCCGCGGCGTCCCGCGCCAATGACGAGGGGTCGCACGAGACGTACACGACGCGATCCGGTCGAAGCGAGGTGGCGACCACTTCGATCACCCCCGGCGCGCAACCATCCCTGGGCGGGTCGAGCACGACCGTCGCGGTGTCCAGGTTGGCCGCCAGGCTCCGCACTTTGTCCTCCACGCGACCGACGACGAACTCGGCGTTCACGACCCCTCCGAGCCGGGCCGATGCGCGGGCGTCTTCGATGGCGTTCGGGTTCCCCTCGATGCCGACGATGCGGCGGCAGTGAGCGGCGAGCGCCAGGGTGAGCAGACCACCACCGCAGAACAGGTCAACGATGTCACGCGCCGGTGTCGCGGGGACACAGGCTCGAACGGCCTGGACGAGGTGGCTGACACCCCAGGCGGAGGTCTGAAAGAACGCACCCGGAGACACGAGGTAGGTGTGCTCTTCGACTCGCTCGCGCACCCGTGCCGGGCCCGCAAGGAGGCGCGTGTCACGCCCGAGCAGGTTTGGACCGAAATCTGGGTTGGCGTTGTAGGCCACGCTTACGGCGCCGGCGACGCGCGAGGTGGCGACCACTTCGTCCGGCCGAGGGCAGCCTGGCTCCGTCCCCACGAAGAGCACGTGCGGTTCCCCGGCCCCGTTGGTCGTGCGGACCACCACCGCGCGCAGGCCCGGCGTCTGCCGCTGGGGGTCGGCGATGGGGAGACGCAGCATCCGGAGCGCGTCGGCGATGCGCAGGCCGACGGCCAGGCCGTCCGGCGCCGAAACGGGGCACTCGCGCAGCGCAACCACGGCCTGGCTGCGCCGCGCGTAGAGGCCGGCGCGCAGGTAGCGGTCGGGATCCGGATGCAGGACCAGGGCGATCTTGTTGCGCTGGCCCCACGGGTCCGGCGGCACCTCCAGCGCGTGCATGGGCAGCGACTCTGCTGGGACCTTCAACGCAAACGCCAGCGCCTTGGCCACGCGCTGGGTCTTCACGCGCCGTTGGGCCGTCTCGGACATGACCTGGAAGTCGCAGCCGCCACAGGTGCCGAAGTGCGCGCACCGGGCGGTCACCCGCTCGGGAGATGCCCGCTCCACACTCAGGAGTTCACCCCGGCCATGTTTGCGACCGGCACTGAGGATGCGGACGCGCACCCGCTCTCCGGGCAGCGCGAACGGCACGAAGACGACGTACCCGTCCGCGAGACACAGCGCGTCCGGGCCGTCGGCCAGGCTCTGCACCTCGAGAGAGACGATGTCGCCCGTCCGGACGGGGCGGCGCTCCGCGGAGAATCCGCCCAATCGACGCTCAGACCTTCTTCAAAAGGTCGGAAGCCGCGGGGTGGTCTTCGAGTTGGGCAGAGATCTGGCGCAGGGCGGCGCGCTCTTCCTCGGCGACCTTCGAGAAGATCCCGAATAGGCCGCCTGCGGCCCGGGCCATCTGGCCAGCGAGGGACTGCAGGTTCTCGCGCGCCGCGGAGGCCTCGGCCTCGGGCAGGGCGGACAGGACGAGGCGCGTGTAAATCAGCGCGGCGTCGTAGTAGCCACGGCTCGGCGGGGCTTTCAGCAGCTCGAGGAAGGCCCCGTGAGCGGGCGTGCCGGGCGCGATTCCGGTTTCGGCCGCGGCCTTTTCGAGCAGCTCGCGCTCAGCCGGCTGGATGGCGCCATCTGACCAGGCGACCTGGAACAGGGGCACCAAGTGCAGCACGGCGGCGTTGTCGGGCGTGATGCCGAGCTCGGCGAGCCAGCTCATCAGCTCGGCGTCGTGCACGCCCGTGGCCGTCTCGAGGGCACGGGCCGTCTCGGCGGTGGAGAGTTGATGCCGCAGCCGCGCGATCAGGTCCTGGTTCTTCTTGTGGAAGAACTCTTCTTCGTGGCTGGCGCGGACGGGATCGAGGGGGTTCTTGTCGGACATCGAATTTCTCGCAAAATCCTTGGGAACGGCGACGCTCCCCGCAATTCTCGCAGAAGTCGCGGCCTTTTACACGCTGGACCGCGCCGGCGCAACGTCGGCAATTCGACGGCGGGCGCACCGCGGTACACTGACGAGGATTCACGGGGAGGCGGGAATGTCGCAGCGGTTCGGAACGCGGGTGCGGTGGGGTGTGCTCGTCGCCGGTCTGGTCGCCGGCGCGTGTGACGGCCAGGGCGGTGCCGCGGGGGTGTCCGGGGGCGCCGACGCGGGGTACGACGGCGAGGGCGACCCACCTCATCTCGGCTACTACGCCGGGGACACGGTTCAGTTCCGGCTCATGGCTGGCGGCGTGATCGCCGACTTCGATTTCCAGCTCGCGTGCACCTGTGACGGCGTGCCGCGTGACCTCGATGGCCGCATCAGCGAGGGCGGAACTCTGGCCGACGACGGCGTGTCGCTGGTGCCGGTCGTCAACCGCGCCGCGGGCCTGCGGATCGAGGGGGCCTTCGTCAGTTCGACCGAGGTGGCAGGCACTTCGTCCAACGCCTGCTGCACCGACGTCCCCTGGCACGCCCACCACATCGAGGAAGGCGAAGTGCCTGGTGGACTCTGCACCGGCCAGCCCGACGCGAGCCCCGTGCCCGTCGGAGTGACGGACTCGGGCGCGACTCTGCATTGGGCCGAACCGGCGAGGTGCATCGCGCTCAGCGCGGCGCCTGCGCTGGCGGACATGAGCGAGCGCATCATCGCGGCGGCGGCGCAGTGGGACGGGCTCGCCTGCAGTCCCCTGTGCTTCGAGCCTCTCCAGAGGGCGGAGACCGGGCCCACGGACGCCGCCGATCGTCGCCTTCACTTCGCGGCCGAAGATGCGGAGCATGTGGTCCCGCCGGGAACGCGCGCGCTGACCTCGGTCCGCGTCCGCCCGCTGGACGGCGAGATCACCGGCGCCACCATCTATCTCGGGGCTGGGGTCGTCGAAGAGGAGAGCATCGTCGAACTCCTGCGTCAGATCGGCCGCGCCCTCGGCTACGACCAGGCGCCGGATGGATTGGACTCCGTGCTCGGTGCCAACCACGTGGGCGAATCCGTGACCGTGAACGACGAGGCGGCCCTGTGCGCGCTTTATGGAGATCCGCCCTTCTGCCTCGAGTGATATCGTCTCACAGCCGGCGGGCGCCGGTCGGGGGACGAGATGAGAAACCAGTGGGGCTTCCTGCGCTGTGCGTTGGCGTGTGCGCTCGCGGGTGCGGCGTGTGGCGAGATCGGTACGAGCCCGGAGGCCGACACGGGGACGAGTCGCCTGACGCCCGATGCAAGTGTGGGCGCTGCGCGCAGCGGAATCGCCGACATTCGGCCGGAAGACGACGCGCGTCCCGAGCCGGTGGTCGATGCCCGTTCAGAACGAACGCTGGACTGGGCGTCCGACGCCGCCCCACTCCAGGACGCGGTGGTCGTGAGAGACCCGGACGCGCGCCTGGACGCCCTGCCGATCACCCCACCCGACGCGAGCGCCGACGCGAACTTGGCGACGAGCCTCGATGCTGTCCCGCCCGGGACCGATGCCCGGATGCCCGTTCCCGACGCCGCGATGGACGCGGCACCGCCAATCCCCGACGCGCTCGTCCCGTCCGTTCCCGACGCCACTCCGTCGGCACCCGACGCGCTGGTCCTCCCGGCGGAGGGCTGCGCCTTCGTGGACCTGCCGCTCCCGACCTGCTCGGTCCCGACCGGTCCGGAGACCTACCGAATCAACGCGATCGAAGTGGTCGCCACCTCGGACGATACGGCCCCCGAGGGCCTGGTGCGTGCGATCAATGCGGTCGCCGAGCAGACCGGCGTGATGGCCGCGCTGATCGCCTTCGATCCCGTCGGCGCCATGCCGCCCTCGGTTCGGCTCACGGCGGCCCCTGGCGGCGAGGTGCACGTGAGCTGGGGCGACGCTCCGGACGCCACGCTGGACGCCACGTGTCCCGGGCAGTGCGACGTCTGCACTTGTGCCTCGGCCGCGTGTCGTCGAGCGGAGACCTGCGTGCAGATCGTCGGCGACGCGCCGGTCGACGCCGTCGATCCGAGCATGGAGCCCTTCGATGTGTCGGCCAACGGGGGGTCGAACCAGCCGTTCCGCGCGGCCATTGCTCGTTACCGCGGCCAGCCGAGCGACTTTCCGCTGCTCGGCGGCGAGGAGCGCATCCGGGTGGACACGACGGAGGACGGTCGCCTTCGTGTCACGGCACCTCCTGGGGCGGCGCTCTCGCTCTCCGGTGATCCCGGCACGCTCGACGCGCTCGGCCTCGGCGCGCCCCGCGTGGCCGCGTGCCCCGGCGATTGTGGCCCATGTGGCGAAGTCTGCGGTGATGGCGTCTGTGCGCCCATGGAGGGCGCTGGCGAGTGTCCGGCGGACTGCAGGTCCGACCCCCTCGATGCACCCTGCCTGGCGGCCGTCGGGGCCATGCCCGTGCCTGGCGGTGGCCTGAACCTGGATGCCCCGTGGGTGCCCGGCGCGGACTCCCTGATGATCGACGGCCTCTGGGTCACCGGGGCGTTGATCGTTCAACCGGGCGACGCCGACGGCGCCTTCCGAAGGCTGGCCGGCGCGGCCGCGACCAACGTCGTCTTCGAGGTCTCACCGGGCGGAATCCTCGCCTTCCGCGGCCGGGCCGGCCTGGTGCCGGCGGTGGCGATGAGCGCGAACACGGCCACCGTCCTGGGCTTTCCTGCCGTCGGGGACGCCCTGGCGCCGACTTCGCCGGCCGTCTGTGCGCCCTGCGGCGACTACGTCTGCGGCGCGGGCGAGACGCCCGACACCTGCCCGGCGGACTGCCGCGGCCCCGCGCCCGGCCGGCGCTGCGTCGTTCAACGCGGTGAGGTCACCGTCGGCGAAGGGGTGGTGACGCTCGGCGCGGACTTCGGCCTTCAGGGTGACTGGTTCGGGCCGACGCCGCCCGTCAGGGTCGCTCGGGGCGACGCGACCGGGGACCTGCGCACGGCGATCATCACGCTCGGCACCAGCATCTGGGCCCGGCTCGACGCGGTCGGGCATCTCGAGGTCATCACCGAGCAGTGGGACCCGGACTTCACGATTCCGTTCGAGGCCCGCACACCCGAAGCGCAGGCGATCCTCGGGTTCGCCGAGGCCTCGCCTGCCGCCACGCCCGTCGAGTGCCCGGTCGAAACCCCTCAGCACCAGTGCCCGCGGATTCTCACGTCCGCGGAGGTCCTCGGCGGTGCGCTCGACGGGGAGAACCGCCTGAGCATCAACGGCGTCGAGGTCGGCCCGCTCGCGGTCCTGCCCGGCGACGCCGACGGCGCGCTCCTCGCCGCGCTCCGTGCGCTGCGTCCCCGGACGGGGGTGGACGTCGAGGTCCTGCCCGACGGCCGCCGCCTGCTCATCGCCCGCGGTGCGGACCGGATCGAACTCACGACGGCGGGGCAGGGCGGGGCCGTGACCGGTTTCGCCGAAGTGGTCGCCACCTCGGACGAGCGCGCCGGGCTGTGCGGCGCGAGCCCCCTCCCGGACCCCGGGGACGCCTGCAGCGCCGCATGCGCCGGCGCGCCGATCGCCGGCGGCCAACTGGACGGGACCAACTACCTGATGGTCAACGGCGAGGTACTCGTCGGGCTCGTGGTCCAGCCCTGTGACCAGGACTACGCCCTGCGCGACGCCATCGAGCGCCTCGCCCCGGCGACGGGGGTGCACGCCCACCGTGAGCTCGGCTGCAACCTCGCGCTCTCCGCCGACCCCGGCGTGGGCATCGACGTCTTCACGTCGACGGCCCTGGCCGAGATCATCACGGGCCTGTACAACGTGCGCGCCTACTGCCCCGTGCTCGGCAGCTGCGGCGCCTGCTCTCCCTGACGCTCGCGTTCAGACCCGCGCGGCCCGCACGACCCGGTCCTTGCCGCCGTAGTCCTTGACCACGGCGACCTCGGCGAAGCGACCATCGGCCTGCACCAGCGCCGCCGCCGCCTCCCCCTGGTCGTGCCCGATCTCGAAGAGCAGCGCCCCGCCCACCGGCAGCAGCGCGCCGGCCTGTGTCACCAGCTTCCGGATGATCACCAGGCCGTCCGCGCCGCCGTCCAGCGCCAGGCGCGGTTCGAACTGCCGCACGTCCGGCATCAGCGTCTCGCACTCCCGCGACGGGATGTACGGCGGATTGGACAGGATCACGTCGGGCCGGAAGTTCTGCGCGGGCCCGAGCACGTCGCCCCGCGCAAAGGTCACGTTGGTCAGCCCCGCGGTGACGGCGTTCGCTTCCGCGGCGGCGAGGGCGTCCGGCGACACGTCGATGGCCAGCACCGCCGCGTCTGGCCGCTCCTGGGCGATGGAGAGGGCGATGGCGCCGCTGCCGGTGCCCACGTCCACGACCCGCGGCGCCTCCCGGCCCTGCAGCACCTCGACGGCCAGCTCGACCAGCCGCTCCGTGTCCGGCCGCGGGATGAGCACCCGCGCATCCACGGCCAGGTCGAGCTTCCAGAAGCCGCGCTTGCCGGTGATGTAGGCCACGGGCTCGTGTTTGCCCCGCCGTCGCACGCGCTCCCGGATGTCCGCCAGCTCCGCGTCCGTCAGCGGCCGGTCCAGGTCCATATACAGCCGGACACGGTCGACCTTCAGCGCGTCGCCGATCAGCAACTCCGCGTCCAGGCGCGGCGTGTCCAGGGTCTTCTCTTTGAAGTAGCTCTGCGTCCACTGGAGCACGGAGCGGATCGTCCAGGTCTGAGACATCAGCGACTCTTGATTCCCTTGCGGTCGAACCGCGCCTCGTCGAAGGCCGCCCGGAAGACGGCCGAACAGTCACCCTTGTCCACGCAGGCCCGCACGGGCTCCAGCTTCAGGCGCTGAAATCGTCCCCGCGTCAGCCGGGCCTTCAGGTAGGGCGTGATGGTCTCGGCGGCCAGACGCCGGCCCTTCTGGTCCTTCCGGATCACGTCGTGGAAGACCAGCACGACCTCTTCGATGTCGGGCATCTCGCTGAACACGGCGCGCGCGCCCGGCGAGAACTGCGTGCGCCCGAGAAGGCAGAACTGCGTCGCGCGGGTCATGAGTTCAGCGTCCGTCAGGCCCTGCGAGGGCTGCCAGTAGTTCAGCACGACCTGCCGCGCCGTGAGCTCCACCCGCTCCGACGCATGACGCCTCGGTGGGTCGACCAGAAACACCCCGAAGATCTCCTCGATGCGCAGCTTGAGGTCGGCCTCCGGATCGCCGGCGTACACGCTCGCCGCCCGGGGCTTGAACGCGTCGGCGCGCACGGGCTCGGCGGCCGCGACCCGGGCCGCGACGCACAGGCCGAAGAGCAGCGCCGCGACGGCGGTGGGTCTCACCCGCTCTCCCGCTCGCGCTTCAGATCCCGCGACATCAGATCGCGGATGGCCTGCTTGGCCGGCTTGTCCTCGTGCACCATGCGAAACACCTCGGCGGTGATGGGCATGTCCACGCTCTCGCGCAGCGACAGGTCGTAGGCGCTCCGGGCCGTCCGCACGCCCTCGGCGATCTGGCTCATCTCGCCGATCACGTCGCTGGCCTTGCGGCCCTTGCCGATCTCGAAGCCCACATGCCGGTTGCGCGACAGGTTGCCCGTGCAGGTGAGGACCAGATCGCCCATGCCGGCCAGGCCGCTGAGCGTGAGCGGGTTGGCGCCCAGCTTGACGGCCAGCCGGGTGATCTCGGCCACGCCGCGCGTCAACAGGGCCGCCCGCGAGTTGTGCCCGAGGCCGATGCCGTCCGCCGCGCCGGCGGCGATGGCGATCACGTTCTTCAGCGCGCCGCCGAGCTCGACGCCCGTGACGTCCTCGGTCGTGTAGCAGCGGAAGTACCCGGTGCTGAACGCCTTCTGCACGGCGGTCGCGACGTCGTGATAGCGCGCGGCGATGGTCACGGCGGTGACCATGCGGGCGATGGTCTCCGCGGCGAAACTCGGCCCGGACAGGAACGCCACGTCGCTGCGCAGGGCGCGCGGCAGGGCGTCGTTCAGGACCTCCTCCATGGTGCAGAGGCTGTCGTTCTCGATGCCCTTGCTCGCGCTGACGATCGGGATCCCCGGGCGCAGCAGGGGCCCCACGCGTTTGCACATGTCACGCATCACGTGGCTGGGCACCACCAGTGTGACCAGCTCGGCGCCGTCCAGCGCCTCCTCGAGCGACAGGGTGGCCCGCACCTCGGCGGGCAGCTCGAACTCGCCCTGGTACCGGTTGTTCCGGTGGGTCGTGTTGATGCTCTCGACCACGTCCGGCTCGCGGGCCCAGATGACCGTCTCGCCCTTGTTCGCCAGGACCGTGGCCAGGGCCGTGCCCCAGCTTCCGCCACCGATGACTGCGCTGCGCATGCCCCGTGTCTAGGGGATTTGGGCCGCGGCCACAAGGGGGCACGCGGCGCCGGCGACGATGCCGGTCAGGGCGTCTCGACCTCGCGCAACACGTGGCCGGCGTCGTCGAGTCGGGGCGTCTTGTTGCCGTAGCGGAGCGTGACGCCGGGGGCGATCTCGAAGCCCCAGGCCTTCAGGAGCGCGATGGGATCGATGAACCGCGCCTTGCCGTCGGCGGCGCGCTTGGAGAGGCGGCCGGACATCTCCACGCCCACGACCACGCCGCGCATCACGTCCAGGTGGCCATTGAAGAGCATGTGCGTCCCGCGGCTCAGGTGCGGGTTGGTCAGGATCAGGTCCTGCTGCTCGGAGCGACGGGCCGCGGGCAGCGCGTGAATCGAGCCATCGGACAGGATGCCGAAGTTGTTGGCCCACTTCTGGCCCTCGGTGCCGCGGGCGTAGATGTCGGGGTGCCAGGCCTCGTCGTACTGCGCGAGCACGTTGCCCGTGCCGCCGGTTCCCGGCTCGTATACGACCTCCTCGTACTCTTGTCCGGAGGCCGTCCGGGCCTTCTGCGTGCCCACGATCCGGTTGTACTCGACCGAGGTGTCAACCATGTCGGCAGAGAGCACCGCGGGGGTCAGCTCGGTGTACGCGAAGGTCATGTTGCCGGTTGGGGGCGTGGTGGCCGGGTACGGGCTCCACACGCCCTCGCCGCTCTCGTCCAGCTCGTTGACGTCGTACGCGATGGCGCCGTTCAAGCGCGCAGTGGCGACCACTTCGCGCACGGCGGCGGGGACCTCGGTCCCGGCGAACGTGCGGCCCGAGCCGACCGTCGCCAGCTCGTCTCGGAACAGCGACAGACCCATCGCCTGCGCCTCGGCCGCGCCGAGGGCGTCGCCCGTCACGACGTACGCGCTGCTCGAGAGCGCCGCCCGGATGGCGTCGAGCTCGTCCTCGTTCACCTTGGCTCCGGCGGCGTCGAACAGCGCGGCCACATCATCCGTGTCGAGCGTGCCGTCGGCCGTGACCTCCGCGACCTTGGATTCGATGGCGGCGCCGTCGGCCTTGCCGGGGCTCCGCTCGGGGGTGAAGGGCAGATCCTCGTCCTCCTCCGCCTCGTCGACGGCGCAGGCGATCACGCCGCATCCGGCGGGACCGGCGGCGGCCCCGGGCACCTCGGCCTCGGTCGCGGACTCTTCGGTGCCGCAGGCGGGCAGGAGCGCGGTGCACAGCAGGGCGGCGAGCAGGGGGCGAAGCGGGCGCATGGACTCTCCACGGGGTCGTTCGCCGCGCGAGTCAGCACGAACCGTGCCAGGGTGACTGGCGACTCGGGTGACCAGGGCTGCGCCCGATTGACGCCGATGGCGAATCCCGCGAGTGTGACCTCGGAGACCCGATGCTGATTCCTGCCCTCGCCGTGGGCGATTTCGCCATCACCCTCGTCGCCGTGATGGTCGCGGTCTACGAGACCGCGTTGCTTTTCATGCGCGGGCGCCGTCACGGGCACGGATGGGCCGCGGGCATCGCCTTGGGCGCAGCCGTCTACAGCGCCACGACCGGGACGCAGTACGTGACCCACGACCCGGCGTTGGTCGTCACCCTCGTGCGCGTCCAGTTCGTGGCGTTGCTGGGCATCGCCCTGGGGCTGGTGGGGTTCGCCGAGGACACCACGCACCGCCGATTCCCCGTACCCCGGAGCGTCTTCGCCGCCCTTTGCGCCGGCGCCGCCGTCGTCGCCCTCCATACGGACGCCATCGTCGCGCCCACGGTTCGCCCCGTCGTGCTCACCTTGCACGAGGGCGTGGTGCTCGTCCCCGTCACCGCGCCCTTGACGGACGTCTTCTTCGTCGCGCTCCTCCTGGTCTGCGGCGGAGCGATCGTGCAGCTCGTGCGTCACGGCGGGCATCCCCACGAACGCATGGCCTATGGGTTCGCGATGGCCTGCTGGCTCGGGGCGTCGGCCATGGACGTCACCATCACGCTCGGCCTGTTCACGGCGCCGCCGATGTACTTGATGGAGTACGGCTTCTTCCTGGTCGCCGCGAGCTTCATGGCGGTCGACGTCGTGCGCTACGGCACGCTCTTGCGCGCCTCGGAGCGGGCGCGGGCCGATCTCGACCACAGCTTCCGCACGTTGATCGAGGGGTTGCCGCTGATCGTGCTCGTCGTGCGGGGTGACAGCATTCTGCATGCCAATCCCGCGGCCGCGCGGGCGCTGGGCGCCCTGAAGTCGGGGACCGGCGGCGGCCAGCCGTTGCTGCAACTCCTGCACCCGGACGACCGCGCCGCGTCGGCGGAGCACCTTCGGGCCGCCGAGGCACGCAGTGGCACGGGACAACTGTGGGAGGCGCGATTCGTGCGCCCGGATCACGCGGACGTCAGCGGGGTGGTCGTCACCGAGCTGACCGCCATCGGCGTGACCTACGAGAGCCAACCCGCCGTGGCGATCCTCGCCCTCGACGTGACGGAGCAGCGTCTGCTGACCGCCCGCATGATGGGCGCCGACCGCATGGTCGCGGTCGGCACGCTCGCGGCCGGCGTGGCGCACGAGATCAACAACCCGATGACATACGTGGTCACGAACCTCGAGACCGCCCAGTTCGCCCTGCGGTTGTTGGCGCCTGCCGAGGTGGCAGGCACTTCGGCAGCCGAGGTGGCAGGCACTTCGGCAAGGGCGTCTGCCCAGGTGGCAGGCACTTCGGCGGAAGACGTCGTCGCCGAGGTCGCCGCGGCCCTGTCCGAGGCCCGGGACGGCGCCCTGCGCGTGCGCCGCATCGTCCGCGACCTGACCATGCTCTCCCGGGGCGAGGGCGGCGAGGTGGCCGTCGTCGAGCTCGACGATGTGCTGCGGTCGGCGCAGCAGGTGGCGCTCAGCGAAATCCGGTACCGCGCGCGCCTGGTGTCCGAGTCGGGGCCCCTCCCGCCCGTCCTGGGAGACGCGTCCCGGCTGGGGCAGGTCTTTCTGAACCTGCTGATCAACGCCGCCCAGGCGATTCCGCGCGGGAACGTCGAGGGCAACGAGATCCGGGTCCGCGCGTCCACGGACGATCACGGCCGCGCCTGCATCGAGATCCGGGACACGGGCCCGGGCATCCCCGAAGCCCACCGCGCCCGCGTCTTCGACCCTTTCTTCACCACCAAGCCGCCGGGGCAGGGCACGGGCCTCGGCCTGTCCATGTGCAAGAGCATCGTCCTGGCGCACGGGGGCGAGATCGCGTTCGAGAGCACCGTGGGGGTCGGGACGCTCTTCCGCGTCGTCCTGCCCCGAGCGCCGGACCGCACGCCACAAGTCGGCTCGACCGTCACGGCCCGGGCCACGCTGCCGCCGATGCCGCGGACGCCCTGCGGGCCCGTGGCCAACGCGAAGCCCGGGCGCCGCCGCGTGCTCATCATCGACGACGAGGCCCGCGTCGGCGAGGCCCTCTCCCGATTCCTGGGTCGCGAGTTCGCCCCCGAGGCCGTCACGAGCGCCCAGGCCGCCCTGGCGCGCCTTCGGGACCCGGCGATCGCCCCCTACGACGCCATCCTCTCGGACCTGATGATGCCGGACATGACCGGCATGGAGTTCTTCGAGGTCCTGCAGGCGGAGCGCCCGGACCTGGCCGAGCGTGTCATCTTCCTCACGGGCGGCGCGTTCACCCAGCAGACCCGCACCTGGATGACCACGATGAACAACCCGTGGATCGAGAAGCCGCCGGATCTTCAGGCGCTCCGGGCGGCCATCGACCAGGTTGCGCCGCCGGCCTGACCGCAGGCGACCTCACGGCAGAAAGACCGTGCAGCCGCCCTGCGTCGGTTGGCAGATGCGCACGCGCTCGCACGAGAATGACCCGTCGGGGTTCGTGGTGCACTGCGGCGCCACGACGCAGAAGCCGCAGCCGCAGTCCGTGCCCACGACACAAGAGCGGGGCACGCAGCCGAGGCCCGGGGCCTCGGGGCGGCAGTCGTGCATCAACGGGCACGTGTAGCCGTCATCACATCGCCGGGGCACGCACCCGTGGGGGAGCGCCTCGACGCAGACCTGGTAGTGGGCGTCGGCGGCGCGGGTCTGGGGCCCCGTATTGGGGTCGTTCGGGAAGCACCGCGTCGGGTCGGTCGTGGCGGCGCCCGGCGCGCAGTCGAAGCCGGCGGGGCAAGCGAAGTCGGCCCCGCACGGCTTTGCGATACACGCACCCTCGACGCAGTCCTGGTCCGCCGTGCAGGGGTTGTCCGCGCAGGCGGCGACACACTGCCCGACCCGTTCGTTGAGCGGACCCTGTGTCACGATCTCGCAGCGGTTCGTCGGACAGTCCGCGTCGACCGCGCATTCGTCGATGCGGGGCGGGCTCGGCGCAAAGTCGTCTTCCGGCGGGACGCCGGAATGGGTCTGCGGCCACACGTCGCACATGCCACCGGCATGGCACTCCTCGTCCGTCCGGCAGAGGCCGTCTCCGCCCACGGGATCTTCGTAGCCCGGGCAGTTCTCGCCGGGCGTGCCGAGCACGACGGCCTCGGCCCCGCCTTGCCCGCCTGCCCCGGCGTCGGCCCCGTCCTCCGGGTTGGCGGTGCAGGCGGCGGTGGCGACCCACAGCAGCCCACGCAGAGCGGCCGACGTGCGCGCGAATTTCATGGTGTCATCCCCCGAAGTGAAGCTCGGTGACGCACATGCACCGACCGTGCCGGAGGTCGTCTTCGAGCTTCGAAGCGACCTGCACACCCCCGCGCCGCAGATTTTCGGGAGTCCGGAGACTCGCAGACGCGAAAATCCGTGGGGGTTACTTGGGCGCGCCCGAAGGCGGGGCGGCCAGCAGGGGGGCAACGCGCGGGTGCTTGCGCAGGGACTCGAAGCGCGGGTCCGTCTCGATGCGGTGGCGCACCTCGACGGCGTCCGAGCCGCTCGTCAGCAGGATCTCGACCGTCGAGGCGGCCATCTCCCAACGCCGAGCGGTCAGCGCCTCGATGACACCCTGCAGCGGGTCCGCGACGGCCTTCGTGGGCGGGGCCTTGGGCGTTTTCTCGGCCGGCTCCGCGCCCGGCGTGATGGCCAGCCGAACGACGGCCGGCGCGGCGGTGTCCGGCGCGGGGGCGTCCGGCGCCGGGCCGCCATCGCGCAGACCGAACACGGCGCCCCCCACCAGCGCGGCGAGCCCGGCGGCGGCCAGCAGCCAGCGACCGGCGCCACCGCGTTTCGTCCCGTGTGCGGGTCCCTGTGCGCGCAGGGCCTCGCCGGCCACGACCGAGGTCGTGCTCATCTCCACGGTGGCCATGGCCGTCTCGTCCGTGATGGGCAGCGAGGCGTCCACGGGCAGCGAGGACAGCAGCGGCATCAGCGCCAGGGCCATCTGCCGCGCGTCCGAGAAGCGATGCACGGGCTCCTTGGCCATGGCGCGCGCGACGACGTGCCACACGCTCTCGGGCACGTGCTCCGGCAGGGGCGGCACGGGCTCGCGGGCGTGCATCGACAGCAGCGCGAAGGCCGAGGGCGCGTCGAACGGCGGCCGCCCGGCGAGCATCTCGAACAGCAGCACACCCAGCGAATACACGTCCGTCGCCGGGGTGACCGGCGCCGAGTGGATCTGTTCCGGCGCCATGTACCGCGGCGTGCCGAGCACGATGCCGGCCCGCGTGGCGCCCAGATCGGCCTGCCCGGACTCGGCCTGGATCTTGGCGATGCCGAAGTCCAGGATCTTGACCCGCTCGGCGTCGTGGCCGCCGACGAGCATCATGTTCTCGGGCTTGAGATCGCGGTGCACCAGGCCGCGCCCGTGGGCGTGGGCGACGGCGTCGCAGATCATCAGCATGCGGTTGAGGCCGGTCTGCACGGGCATGGCGCCGTGGCGCACCAGGCGCTCCTTGAGCGACTCGCCGCGGAGGAACTCCATGACCAGGTACAGGGTGCCGTCCGGCTCCACCCCGCTGTCGTGGAACGTGACGATGCCCGGGTGGTCGAGCGTGGCCAGCGCCCGCGCCTCGCGCAGAAAGCGCATCTCCAGGTCCGCCGCGGCGCCGTTGCGTCCGCCCGGCGCGGGGGGGATGACCTTGATGGCCACCTCGCGCCCCACGGGATTCTGCACGCCCAGGTACACCGCGCCCATGCCGCCGCTGCCGAGCAGCCGCTGCACGGCGTATTTGCCACCCAGCGTGCGCCCGAGCATCGGGTCACCGGGGACCGTCGTCTCTTCGTGCATCAGGTGGTTCTGGTCGGGGTCGTTGGACATGGCGGGTTCGAGCATCATACGCCGAATCGGGCGGGTCGATCTATTTGCACGATCCCGCCACGACCGCCTTCGGGGATGATTCGGGTCATGCGCAAGCCCGATGAACGCCACCGCCTGCCCGGCGCCGACTACGAGATCGTCGTGATCGGCGCGCGCCGAGCGCCCCTCAGCGACTTCTATCATGCGCTCTTGCGCTGGTCCTGGACCCTCACGTTCGGCGTCGTCAGCGCCGCCTGGCTGGCCGCCAACGCCCTCTTCGCGTTGGCGTACGTGGCCGTCGGGGGCATCGCCCACGGCCGCGAGGGCGACTTTGCCGACGCCTTCTTCTTCAGCATCCAGACCATGGGCACCATCGGCTACGGCGCGGTCTACCCGGAGTCCCTGGCGGCCAACGTGCTCGTCGTGGCCGAGTCGCTGGTCGGCCTCATCCTCACGGCGCTGGCCACGGGCCTGGTGTTCGCCAAGTTCTCGCGCTCCACCGCGCGGGTCGTGTTCTCCCGCGAGGCGACGATCTCGCCGGTCAATGGCGTGCCGACCCTGGCGATTCGCATCGGCAACGAACGCAGCAACCGCATCGTCGACGCCCAGATCCGCATCGCCCTGGCCCGCACGGAGACGACGACGGAGGGCCGCATCTTCTACCGCAACGTGGATCTGGTGCTCGTGCGCGACCGCTTGCTGTCCCTGTCGCGCTCGTGGGCCGTCCTGCACACCATCGACGAGCGCAGCCCCCTGCACGGCATGGACGCCGCCCGCTTCGCCGCCGAGGAGTGCGAGCTGCACGTGATGGTCACCGGCACGGACGAGACGACCATGCAGCCCGTGCACGCCCTGCACACCTGGTTCGCCGCAGACGTCCTCTGGGGTCGCCGCCACGTGGACGTGCTCTCGACGCGCCCGGACGGCAACCTGGTGCTCGACCTGCGCAAGTTCCACGAGACGGAGCCTGTGCCTAGCTCGCTCCGCTCGTGACCCGATAGACCTCGTCGAAGGTCGTCACACCCAGCGCGAGCTTGCGCAGGGCGGCCTCGTGCAGTGTCATCATGCCCTCGCGGCGGGCGAGCTGCATGAGCTGGTGACTGTCCGCGCCGCCGTGCACGCGCTCGCGCAGCGTGGGGGTCACGGGCAGGAGCTCGAACACACCGCTGCGGCCCTGGAAACCGGTGCCGCGACACTCCACGCAGCCCTGGCCCTCGCGCACGGGCAGCGCGCCGGCGCCCTCGGGCAGGGCGATGCCCAGGATGCGGGTCTGTTCGTCCGTGAGTGTCGTCGGGGCGGCGCAGTGCGGGCAGATCTGTCGAACGAGTCGTTGGGCGGCCACGCCGATCATGGTGCTCGACAGCAGGAACGGCTCGATGCCCAGGTCGATGAGGCGCGAGAACGCCGAGGCCGAGTCGTTGGTGTGCAGCGTCGAGAACACCAGATGGCCCGTCAGCGCGGCCTGGATGGCATACCGGGCCGTCTCGGCGTCGCGGATCTCGCCCACCATGATGATGTCCGGATCCTGGCGCAGCACGGTGCGCAGGGCCGAGGCGAAGCTCACGTCCAGCTTCGGGTTCACCTGCACCTGGTTGAAGGCCTCCGTCACCATCTCGATGGGATCCTCGATGGTGACCAGGTTGACCTCGGGGCTCGCCAGCGCCTTGAGCGTGCTGTAGAGCGTGGTGGTCTTGCCCGAGCCCGTGGGGCCCGTGAGCAGGATGACCCCGTGCGGCCGGGCGATGAGCCGGTTCCAGGTGTGTTGCTGCTCCTCGAAGAACCCCAGGGCGCCCATGTCCTGCAGCAGGATGTCCGGGTCGAAGATGCGGAGCACGACCTTCTCGCCAAACACCGTGGGCATGGTGCTGGCGCGGAGCTCGACCTCGCGGCCGTCGCGGACGATCTTGATGCGGCCGTCCTGGGGCTTGCGCCGCTCGGCGATGTCCATGCGGGCCATCATCTTCGCGCGCGAGGTCACGGCGGGCATGATGGTGCGCGGCAGCTTGTGCACGGTGTGCAACACACCGTCGATGCGATAGCGCACCAGGCCCTCGTTGCGCTTGGGCTCCAGGTGGATGTCACTGGCGCGCTGCTCACAGGCGTTGCGCAACAGATAGTCCACGGCGGCCACGATGCTCTGGTCCGTGGCGTCCAGCTCGGCGTCCGTCTTGAGACGGAACATCTGCTCCAGATCGGCGACGTCGTCCGTGCGCGAGAACTCGCGCTCTGCGGCCTGTATCGTCGTCTGGAAGCCGTAGAACTCGCTGATGATGCGGTGGATGTCGCTCTTCGAGGCCACGACGGGCCGGATCTCGCGGCCGGTGACGAGGCGCAGGTTCTCCAGCAGCTCGCGGTCGCGGGGCTCGTGCAGGGCCACCAGGAGCGCGCCGTCCAGCTCGCCGATGGCCAGGCAGCCGTGGCGCCGCGCGTAGGGCCGCGACAGCGTGCGCGTGATGAGGCCCAGGTCCAGCTCCAGCGGGTCCAGGCGGCGCCAGGGCAGGCCGGCGTCGTGGGCGATGGCCTGCATGATCAGGTCCTCGGAGACCACGCCGGCGGCGTCCAGGCGGGGCAGGCGCAAGGTGGCGACCACTTCGGCGGCGCTCACGCGGTAGGTCGTGCCACGGCCCTCGAGCGTGCCGATGGCCTCCTTGAGCACCCGGGCGCGCTGGGCGGGCTCCTTCACCCGGGCGTCGCGCGCGGTGGCCTCGTCGATGAGGCCCAGCCGCAGCAGGAGCGCCAGGACCTCGGCCGTGGTCAGCTCGCCGGTCAAGCCGCCGCCTCGGTGTTCTTCGGGCCCTCGATCACCCGGCGCAGCAGCAGGATCATGATCGGCCCGACGAGCGTGGTCAGCCCGATGATGGCCCACATCAGGTGCGGCTGGCGGTCACCGTTCTCCGGGCAGTAGGTCGAGAGGAGCACGCCGGACACGCCGCCCACGGCCATCTTGGCGAAGAACATCGGCACCTGCGAGAGCCCCATGTACGACGCCTCGCGGCCCGGCGGCGCGATGGTGGCGGTGTATTCGTAGAGCCGCGGCGACCAGATGCACTCGCCGATGGAGAGCGTGGCCACGAAGGCCACCTGCGCCACGATGGCGTCCGACAGGGTGAGGAAGAACACCGAGCCGGCCGTGATGAACGCCCCGCCGACGATGCACGAGAACGCCGGCAGCTTGCGCGTCAGGGCCGTGACCACGGGCGTGAGGATGATGACCATCGCCGGGTTGATGGACCAGTAGAAGGCCCAGTCGAAGTCCTTGTCGATGACCCGCATGGTGTACTTGGGCCAGGTCTGGTGGGCGTGCTGGAAGATCAGCCGGACCAGCACCAGCAACGACACGAAGAGCATGAAGCCCCAGAACGCGCGCTCCTTGCTGACCTCGGCGAAGATCTGCGCCGGGCCCTTGCGCGGGCCCTTGGTCTCCGGCGGCGTGTCCACCTGCAGGCGCAGCACGAAGAACGCCGCGAGGGCCGTCACGATGGCGGCGATGCTGAAGATCACCTGGCTGGTCGTCAGGTGCAGGCCGCCGACGTCGAGGCCCTCCTTGAGCCACTTGCGCAGCGCGCCCACGGTGAGCGGCGCCACGAGTGCGCCCACGTTCATCACCACGTAGAAAAACGAGAACCCGAAGGCGACCGTCTCGCGGTTGGTGTAGCGGCGAACGGCGGCGGTCATGGTGGGCATCATCGACGCCACGCCCCACGTCGACACGAAGAGGCCGAGCAGCGGCAGCACCTGGTCGTGCGTGACCGCCATGATGGCGCGCCCGATGAGCACCGAGAGCACCGCCCAGATCATCGCGCGGCGGATGCCGATCGAGTCCGCGATGAACCCCGAGAAGAACATGATGACCGAGACGCCGGTCAGCCACGTGCTCGTGATGAGTCCGGCCTGCACGTCCGTGTAGCCGAGGTCCTCGGACAGGTACACGTTGAGCAGGTTGTAGATGGCGAAGTACGCCACGCTCTCCAGGAACTTGATGCCGTAGATGAGCCACAGGTCCTTGGGGCTGCGGCGCAGTCCGGCGAGGTCCTCGCGCAGGGCGTCTTTGAAAGGGCGGGTGTCGGGGGCGTTGGTTGGGCTGGCCATGGCGGGCAATGTACGCCACGCGGCGCGCCTGTCGATATCCGAGATGGCCCCGAAGAATTCCGTACCCTGCCCTGAATTTCGCCCCGGGGAATGCCGTCAGTCCAGGTATGGGGGAATTCACCCCCGGGGGAGAGTGGTCATGCGACCGGGATACCTGGTGGCGTTCTGGCTGCTTGTGTTGGGTGCGACTTCGCTGCGCGTCGATCTGGGCTCGGACCAGGACGCGCCGGAGCGCGCGAAACAGACCCTGTCCATGTGGCCGGGGGAGTGACGCCCGCGCCGCGTCAACCGCCGCAGAGCCAGGTCAGCGCCCGCGCGCGCTCCGCCGCCAGCCCCGCCCGGGTGTGCACGGCCTCGGCGTGACGCTGGGACTGTGACGGGTCGGCGAGGGTCCGCAGCAGGCGCTGGTGCAGGCTCAACTGTCGAGCGCGCTCGGCGTCGATGTGTTCGGCGGGTCGCAGCGCGACCGCGCGCAGGTCGGGCGTGACCGGGTGGCCCACGGCGAACAGCGCCCGCAGGGGCTCCGACTCGACCATCTCCTCGTCCGGCGGGAGCGCCTCCAGGCGCAGCGCCCAGGCGAACACGGCCACGGACTCCGTGAGCCAGGTGGCGTCCACCAGCGTGCGCTGCGACCAGGCGCCCGGGTTCAGGGCCATCATTCCGGCCTCGTCCACCGTGAGCGCGCCGGCCTGCTCGGGCGCCTCGACGAAGGCGCGCAGACGGTCGATCTCGGCGGCGCCGGCGACCGTGGGGCCGCCCGCCTCGAGCACGCCGCGGCGGGCCATCGCCGCCAGCACGCGGGCGCGGCGCACGACACTCGCGGCGTCCGGCCGCTGGCGCGCGGGGTGAATCCGCGGCGGGGGCGTCGGGACGACCGGCATCTCGATGTCCGCGGGGGCCGCGCCCGTTTCGGGGGGCGGGTCGTAGAGGTCGATCAGGCTGCGGCCCAGGCCGTCGAAGACGCCGTGGGTCCATACGCTGAAGCCCTCGAGGCGCTCCACCAGGCCGAGGATGATCTCCTCGAAGGTGTCCACGTCCACGTCCGACTCGGTCTCGAGCACGAGCTCCATCGCCTCGCGGACACGGCCGATCGCCGAAGGCAGGGCGGGCTCGTACACCGGGCGCTCGGACATGAGCTCGCGCAGGGCGTCGAGCTGCGCCGGCAGGCCGTGGCTGGGGACGCGCGTCCAGACGATGCGGCCGTCCTCCAGGTCGAACTCCAGGCGGTCGAGCACGCGCAGGTCCACGCCGGCGTCCGTCTGGTCGTCCGTGAGCTCCGGCGGCAGGCCGGGCAGGCCGTGGAGATCGGCCAGCGACATGGGCTCTTGGCGAAGGGAGAAGACGAGGGCGCGCACGGCCGGACTATGCCACGAAACCGGGGCGGGCGAGGCTCATTCGGGCGGCGAATTCTCGGGCAGGTGCAGATGCAGGTGGCCCATCATGCCGATCTCCGCATGGTCGAGGATGTGGCAGTGGAACATCCAGTGGCCCTCGCGGGCGTCGAAGGGGATGGCCAGGCGCATCTTCGACTTGGCGGGCACGTGGATCGTGTCGCGCCACGACCGGAACGGGGGCGGGCGGCGCGTGCCCTCGGCGTCCGTGGTGTCGAGCACCTGGAAGAAGAAACCGTGCAGGTGAAACGGATGGCCGGCGTCCGTGGCGTTGTCGATGGTCCAGACCTCGGCCGTGTTCGTCGTCGCGTAGAGCTCCAGGCCCGGCGGGTAGGGGATGTCGTTGATGGTCATGGCGATGCGGCCGCCCACGGGGCGCTCGCCGAGGACGAGCGTCTGCGCGGGCGCGGCGGTGGTGTCGACCTCGGTGATCGTTCGCAGGTCGGCCGGCGGCGGGGCGTGCGTCTCGGTCGGCTCGTCGAGCACCTTGAGGGCGAGCAGCGGCTCGGGGTCGCGATTGCCCGTGAGATAGCCGCGGTCGAAGGGCTCCCAGGGCAGCTCCACGACCGTGCCCGGCGTCGACTTGGGCAGAAGGACGAGATCGGCGCGGGCGGCGGGCTCCACCAGGAGTGAAGTGACGGGGACCGGGTGCTCGATGAGGCCGCCGTCCGTGCCGATCTGCCACGCGGTCTGTTCGGCGAGACCGAGCTGGAAATACCGGGCGCCGCCGGCGTTCAACACATGCCAGCGCAGCGGGCGACCGCGCCGGACGGGCACCTCTGGGTGTACGCGGCCGTTGACCAGCAACACATTGCCCTCGCGGCCGAAGATGTCGCCCAGGTGCCCGCCGTTGTCCGGCGGCGCGAGCTGGCCATCGTCCTCGAGGAGCACGTCGTCGAGCACCACGACGGCCTCGTCGCCCAGCCAGGGCTCGGCGGGATCGCGCACCAGCAGCGGCCCGTAGAGCCCGCGCGAGAGCTGCGCGTTGGAGTGCAGGTGCGGGTGGTACCAGAACAGACCGGCGTCCGGGACCGTATAGTCATAGGTGAAGGTCTGGCCCACGCCGATGGGCGCCTGGGTGACCTCGCTGCCATCCATCGCGTTCGGCAGGCGCACGCCGTGGGTGTGGAGGATCGTGTCCTCGGGCAGGCGGTTGGTCAGGTGGACGATGACACGGTCGCCGACGTTCGCCTCGATGAGCGGCCCGGGCATCGTGCCGCCGTAGGTCCAGACGCGGGTCTTCACACCGGGCAGGAGCTCGACCTCGGCCTCCCGGGCGTCGAGGGCGACCTCGACGATGCGCGGGTCCGGGTTCAGATCGGGGGCGTGGGGGAGGGCGAGGGACTCTGCGTAGCCGGTGGGGGGGCGGGGGCTGGCGTCCGGTTCCGGTGGGGCGGCGTCGGGGGTCGGCGGGGCCTCGGCGTCGGGGCTGGGCGGGCGGGCGTCGGGGGCCGGGGTCGGGGTCTCGGACGGCGGGTCGGCCGCGCCGCAGGCGGTCAGGAGCAGGAGCTTGATCGGAAAGCCAAGGGCGGCGCGGCGCATGGCGGCAAGGTAGCCCGGGCGGGGCGGCGGTGCCTATGGCGGCGGGCGTGACGGCGATCAATCGATGGTGGGGTCGACTGGACGAAGTGGTCGCCACCTCGGCGGAGGGGCATTCGCCGAAGTGGTCGCCACCTCGGCGGGCGCCCGCCTTGCCGCTCGGGCGCCCGCTCCGTATGCTCGGGCATGAGCACCGGCCTGAAGCTGCCGACCGTCGAGGACTACTTCGCCGCCGACGTCGCGGACGAGAACAAACTGGAGTTCGTCGACGGCGAGATCGTCGCGATGGCGGGGGGCGACCCGGTCCACTCGCTCCTCGCGGCCACGTTGACGCAGCTCCTGAAGAACCGGCTCGCCGGCGCCCCTTGCCTCACCTTCCAGTCCGACCTCCGGGTGCGGATCGGCGACGCCGGCGACGACTACGTGTACCCGGACGCCACGGTCGCCTGCCCGCCGCGCACGTTTCTGGACACCCGCCCGCGGACGCTCGCGACGCCCACGATCGTGTTCGAGGTCCTCTCGCCCAGCACGGCGGCCCACGATCAGGGCGCCAAGGCCGCGGCCTACCGGCGCACGGCGTCTCTCCAGGAGTACGTGTTCATCGACTCGGACACACGCCACGTGATGCACGCGGTTCGCCTGGACGCCCACACCTTCACCGTCCGCGACTACGTGGGCGACGAGGCCTTCACCCTGCCCACGCTCGGGGTGGAGCTGTCGCTGGCGGCGCTGTACGAGGGCTTCGAGGCCCTGCGCGAGGAACTCGCCGCGGAAGTTGCGCCGGCAGGGGGTGGCGAGTAGACTCGCCACCTTCCCGCTCACCGCCCGAGGCTCTCCGATGGCAATCATGGCCGACTTCGGCGACGACGCCGCCCTGAAGACGATCTTCTTCGGCAACCGCCCGACGGCGAAGCGACTGCGCAAGAGCAAGCTGGTGGTGCTCGAGGGCCCCGACGCCGGCCGCGAGCTGGCGGTCGCCAAAGAGCAGGTCTTCGGCGGCCGCAACGGGGTGTGCGACCTGGTGCTCTCGGACAAGACGGTGTCGAGCCGCCACTTCAGCATCACGGCCGTGGACAACGGCTACGTGCTGCGGGACGAGGGCTCGAGCAACGGCACGTTCTACGGGGACGTGAAGATCCGTGAGATCTTCCTGCGCCCGGGCACGGTGTTTCGTGCCGGCAACACGGTGCTGAAGTTCACGCCGACGGACGACGTCTTGACCATCGAGCTCTCCGAGCGCGACCGTTTCGATCAGGTCCTCGGCCAGAGCGTGCCGATGCGCGAGATCTTCGCCAACCTGGAGCGGGTGTCGCCGAGCGAGCTCACGGTGCTCATCCAGGGCGAGACGGGCACGGGCAAGGAGATGGTCGCCAAGGCGATTCACAACCACAGCCCCCGCAAGAACAAGCCGTTCGTCGTGCTCGACTGTTCGTCGATTCCCAAAGACCTCATCGAGAGCACGATCTTCGGCCACGAAAAAGGCTCGTTCACCGGGGCCATCAACCAGCACCGCGGTGTGTTCGAGCAGGCCAACGGCGGCACGATCTTCCTGGACGAGATCGGCGAGCTCGAGCTGAACCTGCAGCCCAAGCTGCTGCGCGTGCTGGAGAATCGCGAGGTCAAGCGCGTCGGCAGCGACCGCACGATCCAGGTGGACGTGCGCGTGGTGGCGGCGACGAACCGCGACCTGCGCAAGATGGTGGCGGACGGCGGATTCAGAGAAGACCTCTATTTCCGCATGAGTGTGATGTCCATCGAGCTGCCGCCCCTGCGGACGCGGCGCGAAGACATCCCGCAGTTGATCAATCACTTCCTCGTGAAACACAACGAGGCGCGGCGCGAGCAGGGTCGGCCCACGCTCGAGGTCAGCCCCGAGGCCATGGCGGCGCTCCTCGAACGCCCCTGGGCCGGCAACATCCGCGAGCTGAAGAACCAGGTGGAGCGCGCGGCGAGCCTGGGGGATGGCCCCTCGCTGACCCGGCGCGACTTCATGCTCGGCGGCCCGGCCATGCCCGCGCCGCCCGCGCCCGCCCCCGTGCTCGCGCCCGCCCCGGTGGTGGTGGCCGTGCCCGCGCCGGTGGAGGTCGCCGCACCGGCGCCCGG
>CAINDO010000451.1 GCA_903847385.1 uncultured Myxococcales bacterium | reverse complement strand
GGCTCGACCTCGAACGCCAGGCGCGGCGCCGGGGGCTCGGCCAAACGCAGCCGCCCCTCGCCCAGCAGCCGCGCCCGGAGCGCCGCCAGCGTGGTCGCCCAGGCGTGCTCCGGCACGGCCCTCGCGCACACGGCGTGCCAGTCCTCGGGCTCGAAGGGGCCGCCCAGGCAAGCCGCCACGTGCAGCGCCAGCCGCTCCATGGGCGTGGCCCGCGCGAGCGCCCGCTGGGCCAGCGCCTCGCCCAGGCGCGCCAGGTCCGGGGGCAGGGCCACCGCCGCGCCCGTGGGCGACTCGACCAGTTCGGCGCCGTGCCGACCGCGACGGAGGCGATCGTCGGCCACCCAGGCCGACACGAGGCCCACGGCGTGCTGCGGGCTCCCGGCCGAGACGGCCTCGACCCGCGCCGCCAGGGTCGGCTCCAGGCCCAGCAGCGCACGCACCAGATGGGTCGTCTCGCCCGGCGCCATCGGCCCGAGCGGCACGGTCTCCACCCCCGGCCGCGAGGCGAGATCGTCGACCAGGCCGGTTCGAGGAGCGCCGGGCGCGTCGGGCGCGGCAACATCGCGCACCGCGAGCACGCAGAGCAGGGGCAGGGCGTCGCCAGCGACGCGGGCGAGGCGCTCCGCGAAGCCGAGCACGGCCGGCGCAGCCTGCGCGTCGTCCACGAGCAGCAGCGTGACGCGCCCGCCCGCGGCCCGGCCCAGCAGGCGCCGCACCACCGCCCACCGCGCGTCCAGGGTCGGCAGCGCCGTCGAGGTCTCGTTCAGACCCTGCCGAGCGCGCAGGAGCTCGACACAGGCGCTCAAATCCGCCGCGGGCAGCTCGGACTCGCGCCCCAGACGCTGTCGCACGCGGGCGGCCAGGGCGACGGGCGTGTCGTCGGGCCGCGCCCCCACCAGCCGCGAGAGCACGCCGCCGAAGACGTCGTCCGCGCCGGCGCCGCCCTGTGCCACGGCCACGACGGCGGCGCCCGTCTCGTGGGCCCGCTCACCCAGCCACGCGAGGAGCGCGCTCTTGCCCACGCCCAGCCCCCCGCGCAGGACACACACCCGCGGCCGCCGCGTCGTCGCGACCGCTCGCAGCGCGGCCCAGAGCGCGTCCCGCGCGGCCGCGCGTCCGACCAGCGGCAGGCGACGCAGCGGATACAGACCGGGGCCCGGCGACCACGGCCGCCAGTCGGCGCGCGCCGGGTCGACCCAGGTGTCCGGGCAGGGCGCGATGGGGGCCGGCGCGTCCGCCGGTGACGCGGCGATGCCCTGCCCCCCGTCGACCGGGGGGGTCGGCCCCACCCCCGGCTCCGTCGGGCCCGCGGCGGTGGCGGCGAGGGCCGATGGGCTCGGGACCGCCGGCGCCGTTCCGGCGATCTCCACCGCCTCGCCCACCGTCGCCAGCGCGTGCAGGGCGTCCGCGGCACAGGCGGGGCGGGCCTCCGGCGACTTGCGCAAGAGCAGGGCCAGCCAGCCGGCGAACGCCCCGGGCACGGCGAAGCGCGGCGCGAGGGGCGGCGGCGTCACGCCCAGGTGCTGGCGGGCGTACTCGAACCAGGTGGGCCCCTCGAAGGGCGCGCGGCCGGTCACGAGGGCGTGCGCGAGACACCCGACGGCGTACACGTCCGCGGGGGGGCCGAGGGCCCCGTGCTGCGGCGAGAACTGCTCGGGGGCCATGTACGCCGGGGTGCCGGCGCCCGAGTGCGCGGCCTCGCCGGGCTCGGTGAACAAACGCGCGATCCCGAAGTCGGCGAGCGCGAGGCGCGGTGCGGGTCCGGCGGCCCCGAAGACCAGGACGTTCGAGGGTTTCAGGTCCAGGTGCAGCAGGCCGCAGGCGTGCGCGTGCGCCAGCCCGAGCAGGATGGCGCGCAGCCGGGCCTGCAGCGTGGGCCAGTCCCGGGGCAGCGCGAGGCGGTCCAGGGCGCCATCGGCCCGCTCCATCGCCAGCCAGGGCGAGCCCGCCGCCGGACCGTCCGGCAGGGTGCCGAAGTCGTCCAGGGCGACCACGTTGGGGTGGCACAGGCGGGCGGTGTGCCGCACCTCGTCGAGGAATGCGGCCCGCGCCTCGGCCCGCGCCGCCAGGAACGCCGGCAGCACCTTGATGGCCACGGGCAGGCCCGACGCCGCGTGCCGCGCGAAGTGCACCTCGCCCATGCCCCCCACGCGGGGCACGCCGTCCGGCTCGAGCGTGTAAGGACCGATCATGGCCCCGAGATATGCCATACAATCGCGCCCCCATGGAGCCCACGACCGAGGTCGGATTCACCGCGGACGCGTCGGAGCGCCCGCACACCACCGGCGCGCCCCGCGCGCTGCACATCGCGTGGCACCCGGACCCGCGCCACACGGGGGCCGTCGTCGCGCTCACGCCCGGCGTGCGCCTGGTCCTCGGACGCGCCGGCGAGGCGCTGGGGAGCGGCCGGCTGGACGATCCGCGGCTGTCGCGGCAGCACTGCAGCGTCGAGGCGCGCGCGGACGGCGGCGTCGTGGTCACCGACCTGGGCAGCACCAACGGCACCACCGCGGCCGGCGCGGCCCTGGGCACCGTCACCCTGAACCCGGGCGAGACCTTCGTGGCCGGGCAGATCCTCTTCCTGGTCGCCGCGGGCGGGCCCGGCGTGCAGACGCCGCCGCCGGGGATCGTGGGCCGCAGCCCCGAGCTGGCGGCGGTGCTCGATCAGGTCGCGCTCGTGGCCCCGCGCAAGACCTCGGTGCTCCTGCTCGGCGAGAGCGGCACGGGGAAAGAGGTCTTCGCGCGCGAGGTCCATCGGCAGAGCGGCCGAACGGGCACGATGGTCGCGGTGAACTGCGGCGGCGTGGCCGACGGCGTGCTGCAGAGCGAGCTGTTCGGGCACGTGCGTGGTGCGTTCTCCGGCGCGGATCGGGTCCGTCCGGGGCTGGTGGAGCAGGCCCGTGGCGGCACGCTGTTCCTGGACGAGGTGGGCGACGCCTCCCCCGCCCTGCAGGTCACGCTGCTGCGCCTGCTGCAAGAGGGCGAGTACCGCCCCGTGGGCGGGGACGAGGTGCGTCAGGCGGACGTGCGCTGCGTGGCGGCCACGAACGTGGACCTGACCGCGGCCATCGCCGCCGGCCGGTTCCGCCAGGACCTGTACACGCGCCTGTCGCGCTGGACCATCGCCCTGCCCCCGCTGCGGCAGCGCCCCGCCGATCTGGTGACGCTCGTGACGGCGTTCGTGGAGCGCCATCGCGGGCCGGGTGCGCGGCCCTCGCGGCGTTTCGTGGAGGCCCTGCTCGCCCACCGCTGGCCGGGGAACGTGCGCGAGCTGGACGCGGTGGTGGAGCGGGCCTGCGTGGCGGCGACCGGCCCGGCGGACGCGCCGGTGGACGCGCCGGACTGGCTGCTCGCGTCGCTGCGGGCCCCCGCGGAGGCCCCGGCGGTCGTTTCATCGCCTGCGCCGGCCTCGACACCCGCGCCGGCCCCCGCGTCGGGTCGCCCGGCCAAGCGCCCGGACGCCGCGACCCTGAAACGCATGCTCGCCGAGCACGGCGGCGAGATGAAGGCCCTCGCGCAGACGCTCGGCGTGGGTCGCACGACCCTGTATCGCTGGTTCGAAGCCGCCGGACTCGATCCGGAAGCCTTGCGAGCGGGCGATTAAAGATAGTCGCGGGTGAACTCGCGGCTCGTCGTGTCGGCGCAGCTGTTCGAGACCGTGGCGTCCGTGGACGTCGCGAAGACGCAGCGACCGCCACTCTGCTGAAGCTGCTCGCCGCGGAACAGGCCGAGCCCGACGAACTGGAACTGGCGCGCCGCGTCCGTGCTCGTGCAGCGGGTCTGGATCAGGGTGCCGGCGGCGTTGCGGGCCAGGCAGTGGCGGCTGTTCTCGTTGACGATCACGTCGCGGGCCATGCCGGGCCGGCGCCACGTGTACCAGCGCTGGGCCTTGGAGTTGCTGTCACACACGACGACGCTGATCGTGGCGCCCTCGGCGATGGACGCACCGGCGGGGCGCAGGCACTGGTTGTGCGCCACGTTGCGGATCTTGAACTTGGCCAGCGGGTCGCCGGTGACCTGGCGAGAGAGGGCCGCGGCGTCCTTGCCGCTGTAGGCGTCGCGCTGGACCGACCAGGTGCAGGCCGCGGAGAAGTCGTTGGCCGCGCAGCTGCGCTTGTTCATCGTGGGTCGGGCGACGTCGTTGGCGAAGCCGTTGAACGACGGGTAGAGCATGATCGAGCCGAAGTCGAAGCTCCCGAAGTCCAGCCCGGCCAGGCCGTTCACGATGTAGGTCTGAAACTGCGGCTCCATCGCGTCGATGATGTTGTTGGTCAGCACGCGGATCTGGGTGTCCCGGTCCGCGCGGGCCTGCTCGTGGAACAGGCCGCCGGCGTGGCCGAACTCGTGGATGATGCTGCCCACCGAGCAGTCCTGCGCCAGGTGCATCTCCATCGTGACCGGCGGCGGCGCGTAGCCGACGAAGCTGTTGCAGCCCACGCCGTCCGCGGGCCGCGTGATGCGCAGGTAGGCGAAGTCGAGCGCGCCCTTCTCCCGGACCTTGAGCATCGAGGTCGCGTTGACGCTCGCGATGGCCTGCAGGATCGTGGCCCGCATCGGCGAGCCCAGGGGGAACGCCAAGGTGTCGATCTGGAACACGACCTCGCCGTTGGGCCAGGGGTTGCGGTGGGACAGCGCGGCCTTCTCCAGGCCCGGGTGGTCGGCGTGGTCGCCCTTGCCGGGCAGCGCGTCGGCGAAGCGGACCTCGTCCACCCGGCCGAGCAGCATGTCGCCCTGGAAGTAGACCCAGCCATTGCGCACCAGCACGGGCACGGTCTGCGGGCCGGCGCCGAAGTCGACCAGGGCCTCGCGGGCCTCGCCGCCGGCGAAGGCGACGGCCTGCTCGGTCATGAACTCGTGGTCGAGGTCGAAGGCGTCGTCGGGCGTCTCGGCCTGGACCTGGGCCTCGGCGCCGGTCTCGGCTTCGGTCTCCCCGGGCGACCCGGCCTCGCAGGCGGTCAGGGTGGACAGGGACAGGGCGGTCAGCGACAGCGTGAGCAGCTTGGAAATGCGCATCGGGGTTCTCCTCGTTTCGGTCGGTTCGACTCGGTGACGAGGAGTGTCTTTACAAGGGTCGTGCCAACGCCTCCGAGCGTCGGAGAACGGCCTGCCATGCGGACTCGGGCCGTGTCCCTGTCCCACCGGAACACCGTTCGCGCGCCGATGGAACACGGCGGCACACGATGGAACACGCGCTCAGTGCGCCGCGCGGTTCTCTCGCCCGGTCAGCAGCGCGGTCAGCTCGCGATAGGCCTCGTTGATGGCCTGCGCGCGGTCGTGGGCGCGCGCCTCGGCGGCGGCGTCCGTGCTGTGTTTGTCCGGGTGGTGCTGCCGCATCATCTTGCGGTAGGCCTTCTTGACGTCGTCCAGCGACGCCCCGTTCTGCAGCCCGAGCGTGCGGTAGTGGTCCGAGGCGCTGCGCTGCCGGTCGATCTGTTTGCGGGCGCGCAGGGCCTCTTCCTGCAGCTCCCGCAGGAGCACCTGCGCCCGGGCCTCGGCCTGCGCGGCGATGGTCTCCACCTCGCGCCGAATCACCTCGACCGTGGCCTGCACGCGCTCCACGCGCCGCCGGATGCCGGGCTGCGTCATCGCCACGTCCGCGGCGACCTGCCCCGCCTTCTTGAGAATTCCGATGCCGTCTCGAAGGTTCATGGCTCCACTGTCGCCGCCAGCATCACGACCTGGTGGCCCTCACGCGTGTACCGCCGCCCGCAGTCGGCGCAGCCGGCCTCCTGGCACTCGCCGAGGCCGGTGCCGAAGGGCAGCCGGGCCCCACAATAACACGCGAAGCCCATGACCCGGGCGGGGTTGCCGTACACGAGCGCGTAGTCCGGCACGTCCCGCGTGACCACGGCCCCGGCGCCCACGAAACAGTACTGCCCCAGCGTGTGGCCGCACACGACCGTGGCGTTGGCGCCGATGCTCGCCCCGCGGTGAACCCGCGTCACGGCGTACTGCCCCTTGCGCGGGAAGTGGCTGCGCGGCGTGCCGATGTTGGTGAAGACCATGGACGGCCCGCAGAACACGTCGTCCTCGAGGATCACGCCCGAGTAGATCGACACGTTGTTCTGGACCTTCACGTTGTCGCCGATGGTCACGTTCCGCTCGATCACCACGTTCTGCCCGAAGGAGCAGTCCCGGCCGATCTTCAGGGGCCCGAGGAGCTTGCTGAAGTGCCAGATCTTCGTGCCGGCGCCGATGTCGCAGGGGCCGTCCAGCTCCACGGTGCGGTGGAGGAAAACGCCCGCGGGCGCGGCGGTGCGGGGGGCGGGTGGCGCGGCGGCGGGGTCCACGGGCGCGCCCTCGTCCAGCGAACGCTGCGCGGCGGCGAGCAGGCGCCACAGGCCGAGCAGGGCGTCCGGCCCCTGCAGCGTCGGGCGGCGCGTCTGCACGGACTCGAGAAAGTGCGCGAGGCTGGCGGCGCGAGCCTCGCGGCCGGTCGAGGGCGGCGGCGCGTCGACGGCGGCCTCGCCCTGGAAGACCACGTGCAGGCGGTCCTCGTCGTCCCGCCGCAGCCGACCGGCGCCGGCGTCGCCGAGCACGGTCAGCTCGAAGGCGCCGTGCGGGCCGAAGGGCGCCACGTGGCTCGCCCGCAGCAGCGCCCGCGGGCCGTCGCGGCACTCCAGGAGCGTCTCGGTCACGTCCTGCGCCCGGGCGCTGCGCCAGCCCGTGCCGCGCGTGAAGACCCGCGACGCCGGGGCGTCCAGCAGGTCGAGCAGCAGTTGGGCCTGCACCGCCGAGAGGCCGGCGTCCGCGGGGGTCTCGCCGCTCGGGGGCGAGTCCTTGTCGTGATGTGCATGGATGTAACGCAGCCGCCCGAACGCCCCGCTCCGGGCCGCGGCCAGCAGGGCCTCCACGGCCGGGGCGAAGCGCATCACGGGACCGGCCATCAGCAGCCGCCGCCGCTCCACCGCCAGCTCGACCATGGCCCGGCCGCGCTCCAGGGGCAGCACGAGCGGCGCCTCCAGGTACACGTCCTTGCCGGCGTGCAGGGCCGCCTCGACCATGCCGTCCCACGTCTCCGGGGGCGTGCAGAGCACCACCGCCGCGACGTCCGACGCGGCGAGCAGGCGCAGGTAGTCCGACTCCAGCCGCACGCCCTCGAAGGCGCGGCCGGTGTCCACCAGCACGGTCGGCTCGGCGTCGCAGAGCGCGCCCAAAGCCGACATGCCCGAGAGAATCTCCGCGGCCAGCAGGCCCCGCGACCCGAGGCCCACCACCGCCACGCGAACTGTGCTCAAAGCGCACCTCCGGGGGCATTCTTCCCCGGAAGCGGCCGGAAGTCACGGCCCAGCGACGGGCTCTCCCAGCCACGGCAGACAGCTTTGCAGGTGCCCGGCGCAGCGCTGATAGCGAGCGTCGCTCGCCGCCGCCCGCAGCGCGTCCAACGTGTCCAGGCAGCCGTCGATCACGGCGCGGTTGATCATCCAGTCGGGCAGCGAGCCCCCCGGATCGGCGTGGCCCTGATAGACCACGGACGTCCCACCGTCGGCCGTGGGGCCGATGTCCCAGGTGCCGCGGTTCGCCGCCATGCGGACCGTGTCGTCGTCCGCCGCCGGGCACCCCGTCGCGGGGCGCCAGGTCACGTGGAACGCCGGCCCGCGGCGGCTGTACTCGATGTGCGTGCAGCCATCCCGCCGCGAGATCACCGGCGGGTCGAGCACCATGTAGTAGTCCACGGCGAGGCCCTGGCGGCGCAACTGCCGGGTGACGCTGGTGGGCGGCATGATCTCCGGGTAGCGGTCCACGTCGCCGAGCACGGCCATGACCACGTCCGGGGGGAACGGCAGGCGCGTGATGCCGCGCACCTCGACGATCTCGCTGCCGGGGATGTCGCGGGACATCACGCGTGTCCCCTCGCGCTCCTTGGCCAGCGACCAGGTGCCGGGCGCGCTCTCGTCCGCATTCGCAGCCGCCCCCGCGACCACGACGCACAGACCGGCCAACACCGCACGCGCCGAGACCATCGCTCTCGCTCCCCCCAAAGTCGCACCGACGCCCACGCTGCCGCGCGGTCGGGCGCGCGTCAAGCCGGTTCGGCGGGGGTCGCGCCCCGGCGGCCGAGCCAGAACCAGGCGCCGGCGGCGAAGAGCGCGGCGAAGGCCAGCGTGATCACCTGGCACCCCACGGCGGTCACGATGGCGTCGTCCAGGCCGATGCCCACCCAGGTGAACCCCGAGACCCAGGCCGCCTCGAGCGGGCCCACGGAGCCCACGCTCGGCACGGGCACCGCCGCGGCGAACTGCGCCGCGGTGCCGCCCACCAGCACCTGTACCAGGCTCGCCGGCACGCCGAAAATGGCCAGCAGCGACCAGAACAGCCCGGACTGGAAGGCCGCGATGGCCAGGGTGCCGCCGGCCAGCCGAAGCCGGGCGGCCAGGCTCAGCCGGTCGCCGTCCGCCAGCACCTCGACGACCCGATCGACGGCGCGCCGCAAGCGCCCGCGCAGCCCCGGCGTGTCCGGCGCGCCGAGGCGCTGCGCCGCCCGCGCCAACGCCCCGAGCCAGGCTCGAAACGTCAGCACCGCCAGGGTGACCACCGCCAGCAGCGCCAGCGGCAAGGCGAAGCCGGGGCCGCCCGCCGGGCCCACGAACGCCGCCGTGGCGCCGGCGCCGACCAGCAGCAGCATCCACAGCTCCACGAGCCGCACCAGCAGCACGTTCACCACCGACCGCGGCAGGGGCTCACCGGCGTAGCGGTGCAAGACCACCGGCAGGCCGAGCTCACCCACGCGGAACGGCGTCACGCGCACCAGGAAGTTCTGCACCGCGACGGCCGCCACCGTGGTGACGTACCCGGCGCGCGCGGAGAGCGCATGGAACCGCTGCGCCCGCAGCAGCAGCACCGCCGTGGAGCACAAGAACGCGAGCGCCAGCGGCCCGGCGCGCATCTCGCCCGCCCGGTCGAGCATCCGCCCCAGATCCGCCCGCCGCAGCACCCACACCACCAGCGCCGAGGACACCGCCAGCGCCAGCAGGGTGCGCACGACCGAACGAACGATCGTTCGGCGAGGCGCGGTCAACGCGGCCTGTCCTCGTCGTCCGGGTTGCCCTCGCCCGCCGGCGCGTCGTCTCCGACGGGCGCGCCGCTCGGGGGCTGCAGGCCGGCGTCCACCTCGGGCATCAGCGCCCCGGGCAGCGGCGACAGCGGCACCGGGATCGTCGGCGTGCCGATCGAGGGCCCGGAGGGGAGCGCCTCGCCCGCCCCCATGCCCTCGGCGAAGAAGTTCTGCGCGGTGACCTCACCGGGGGCCGCGGCCACCTGAACGGGCGCCGTGCCGGTCAGGAACGCCTCGTCCAGGCCGCCTTCGGTGCCCTCGGGCATGAGCAATCCGCTCGCCGGGTCGATGCGCGCCACCACCACCCCCGCGGGGGGCGGCGGCCAGTCCGGGCCGCTCGTCGCGAAGGCCTCCAGGTACCGCTTCACGATGGGCACGGCTGCGTGACCGCCCGTCTCCTTGCGGCCCAGGGTTCGATTGTCGTCGAAGCCCAGCCAGGCCACGGCCACCACGTCCGGCAGCGCCCCCACGAACCAGGCGTCCCGCGCGTTGTTGGTGGTGCCCGTCTTGCCGATGAGCGGCCGCGGCAGGTCCTTGAGCGCCGTGCCCGTGCCCTCGGTCACGACCGAGCGCATCACGCTGCGCAGCACCCAGACCTCGTCCTCGGGCAGGGCCTGCTCCGGCGGCGGCGGGTGCAGGATGGGGTGGTCGATGCGGCCCTCGGGGTCCGAGATCGCCCGGATGAAGCGGGGCGCCGCGCGCCGACCGTCCGCGGCCAGCGTGGCGTAGGCGTTGGCCAGCTCCAGGGGCGTGACCTCGCTCGAGCCGAGCGCCAGCGTCAGGTTGTCCACCAGCGGCCCGGGGATGCCGGCCTTGGTGGCGAACTGCTGCACGGCCTGCACGCCCACGTCCGGCGAGGCGATGAGCTTGATGGCCACGGTGTTGATCGACTTGGCCAGCGCCCGCCGCAGGGGCATCGCGCCCTCGTATTTGCCGGAGTAGTTCTCCGGCTTCCACCACTTGTCCGCCCCGAGCGGGAAGGTCTCGGGGGCGTCCAGCATGATCGAGGCCGCGGTGAACTTCCGGCTCGCCAGCGCCGCGCCGTAGACGAAGGGTTTGAACGTGCTGCCGGGCTGCCGCCGCGCCTGCGTGACGCGGTCGAAAGGGTACTCGGCGTAGCTCTCACCGCCCACCAGGGCCAGCACCTCGCGGGTCCGCGGGTCGATGGCCACGAAGGCCGCCTGCGGCCCCACGGAGACGGCGGCGCGCATCGTGTCCGGATGGTGGGGGCCGTCGGCGCGCACCTGCACATCGATCAGATCACCGATACGCCAGGGGGCGGCGTCTTTGGCATGGGGGGCGGGGAGCGCGGGCTCGTCGGTCTTCTCAGTCTTCTCGGCCTTGGCGCCCTTCTTCTCGGGCTCGGCCGGCGGCCAGTAGCGCTCCAGGCCCTCGAGGGGGATCTCCGCACTGCCCACCCCCAGGTCGAGCATCAGGCTGCCGTCGACCACGCCGGCGACGCGCGCCTCCACCACCTCGCCGAAGGCCGGCGGCTCGCCCTTCAGCTTGGCGGCGCGCTTCTTGGCCCAGGCGTCGTCGTCCTCCACGTGACGCGGCTTGCGCCCGAAGCCCTGACGCCCGTCGATGGCCACGAGCGCGCCCCGCACCGCCGCCATCGCCTCGCGCTGCCGGGGCAGGTCCAGCGTGGTCTCGATGCGCAGGCCGCCCTCGAACAGCGCCTCCTGCCCCAACGCCTCCGTGACCTGCTTCTTCACCGCGTCCACGAACCACGCGGCCTCGGGCAGGTTCTCCTCCGGCGCCGGCGCCAGCGTGATCGGCATGGCGTCCGCCTGCTTCGCCGCAGCCTCGGTGATGAACTCTTCCTCGGCCATCTGGCGCAACACGTAGGCCCGCCGCTCGCGGGACCGCTCGGGGTGCTTGCGCGGCGACAGGCGCTCCGGCGACTGCACCACCCCGGCCAGCGTCGCCGCCTCGACCACGGTCAGCTCGCCCACGTCCTTGCCGAAGTAGTAGCGCGCGGCCTCCTGCACGCCGTAGCGGCCGTGCCCGAAGTACACGGCGTTCACGTACAGGGTCAGGATCTCGTCCTTTGTAAAGGCCTGCTCGATCCGCCGGGCCAGGATGAGCTCCTTCGCCTTGCGCGCGAAGGTCTTCTCGGGGCTGAGCACCAGGTTCTTCACGACCTGCTGCGTGATGGTGCTGCCGCTGCCGGTCACGTGGCCGGCCTTGAAGCTGTTGAGCAGCGCCCGGGCCATGCCCATGTAGTCCAGGCCCTCGTGTTTGTAGAAGTCGGCGTCCTCGGCGGCCAGCAGGGCCGACACGACGTCGTTCGGCACCTTGTCGCGCGAGACGACCGTTCGCCGCTCTTTGTAGAGTTCGGCGATCACGGTGCCGTCGCGGGCCAGCACGCGGGTCACCTGCGGTGGCTTCCACTCGGTCAGGGTGCGCACATCCGGCAGGTCGCGGGCGAAGTACCAGTAGCCGCCAGCCAGCACACCCGCGCCGAGCATGCCCGCGATCAGCAGCAGGATGATCCCGAATCGTAGAATGGCCCAGCCCAGGCTGCCCTTGGGCGCCGGCTTCTTCTTGCTCTGGACCTTCTTCTTCGCCATCCGCCGTGCTCCGCAGGGTCTGCCGGGTCCGGGCCGATCCCGTTTCCCTTGTCTGGGCGTGCGCAGTATGCGAGTTCCGGACCATGGAACAAACCGTTACCCGTCTGCGATTCCGGATCGCCGGCCGCGGCGTCACGATGGAGACCGAGGGCCGCATCGTGCACAGCCCGGACGGCACCCACGTGCTCCAGGTGGGCTGCTCCACGCCGGACCACCCGCACATCCTGCTCGAGGCCGGCCCGGTGACGCAGGAGACGGCGCTGTGGGGCCTCTTCCACAAGCTCTGTGATTACAAGAACTTCCAGGCGCTCGAATACCGCGTGCAGGGCCCCCGGGGCCTCGGCGACTGGCAGGCGGTGCCCGGCCTCCCGACCGAGCCCCCCGCCACGCCCACGGCGAAGAAGAAGAAGTAGTCGCCGACCGCCCGAAACCCGGGATTTTCCGCGTCCTCCCGCCGGATCCGCGTTCTTTGCCGGCGGATCGGCAGGGTGCTAGGATGCCCCCTCTGTCTTGACTTGGGGCGGCCCCCCGCCAGGTGAGCGATGAAGATCATCTGCCCGAAATGCGGCGCGGACTACAACATCAACGACAGCAAGATCCCGCCGGACGGGCTGCACATCAAGTGCCCCAAGTGCCTGCACAGCTTCGTTGCCACCCGTGATGGCGCGGCCAGCGTCGGTTCGACCGGTTCGATGAAGGCCGTGGGTGTCCCGCAGCCGACGCCGGGGCCCGTCGCCGGTTCGCCCATCATGCAGACCGTGCAGGGCATGCCCGTGCGGCCGCCGGGCGGTGGGCTCCCCCCGCCGCCCCCCGCG
>CAINDO010000450.1 GCA_903847385.1 uncultured Myxococcales bacterium | reverse complement strand
GGCGGGGGGGCGGAGTCATGAGCGCAGCCGAAGGCGGAGCGAACGCCCCCTCGGGGGGGCCGTCCCGCGCAGCGGGCGGGGGGGCGGAGTCATGAGCGCAGAGGGCGCGCTCCAGGCCGCGCTGAAGACCCTGCGGGCGAGCGCGGTGCTCGAGGGCCTGCCCGAGGCGCGCCTCGTCGCCCTGGCCGCGCGGCTCGGGCCGCCGGTGAAGGTCAAGGGCGCGCGCAAGTCCATGGAGCTCGGCGCGCTGCCCGAGGGGAGCTTCGCGCTGCTCACGCACGAGTCGCGCCTGCTGTTCTTCGTGGAGCGCCGCCGGGTGGCCCCCATCAAGTCGCCCGGCCGACGGCATGGCCCCGGCGCCCCCGAGGCCCGCGCCCCGGCGGACGACTGGACGCTGGGCGCCGAGCGCGAGGAGGGCGGCTCGACGATGAGCACCGTGCCCACGCTCTTCGGCGGCACGGCGATCTTCCCGGTCGTGGGGCGCCACCTGCGCCTGAAGACGGAGACGGACTGCGGCTACTACCTGGTCACCTCGGAGATCCTGGAGGCGGTGGCGGCGGATCCGGCCTGGGGCCGCGCGACGCTGGAGGCCACCCTGGAGCGCCTGCGCCGCGACTCGGTGCTGGCCACCAGCCCGGCGACGCGCCGCAGCGGCGCCCGCCAGCGCGCCGTGGTCGGGGACGCGATGAGCTTCCGCGCCGTGCACAACGGCGAGCCCCTGGTCGACCTGGACGCCCCGGCGGACGCGCTCTACGTGGTCGCGGGCGCGGGCAGCGTCGCGCTCACGCGGCGCACGCCCGGCGGCGAGGTCACCTACGCCCTGGGGTACGGCGGCGTGTTCGGCGGCGAGGCCCTCTCGACGGACGCCACGGCCCCCGCGAGCCCGATCCGCGCCGTCGCCGAGGCCGACACGGAGCTGCTCGTACTGCCCCGCGCGGCCATCCGGTCGCTCCTGTTCTCGCAGGCGGGCTCGGCCCGGGAGGGCGGCGCCGACTGGTTCCGCCTGTTCGCCGCCTCGTTCCGCGAGGTGGACCGCAACGCGAGCACGCTGGTGTCGAACCTGCGCATGCTGCCCGTGCTGGGCGGCCTGGGGGACGACGACCTCTACGCCCTCCTGCAAGGCGCCGAGCTGTTGCGCTGGCGCCTGAACTGGCCCGATCCCGAGCCCGTGAACCAGGTGCCCGGCTTCGGCCTGGTGCTCGAGGGCGAGCTTCTGCGCGTGGGCAACCGCCCGGGGCACCGCGGCGGGGCGACCTCCGATCTGCACACGCTGCACCCGGAGTCCGCCGTCCGCCCCGGCGAGAGCTTCGGCCTGCTGGACATGGTGCTCGGCGAGCCCGTCGGCCGTGTGTGGCAGGCCCGCACGCCGGCCAAGGTCGTATTCTTTCTGCGGCATCGCTGCTTCGAGGTCCTCGACAAGGTCGAGACCTTCTTGGGCAAGGTCATCGCCGCCCGGGGGGCCAACCGCGAGATTCTGGCCGCCCGCGCCCGCCTGACGACGCCGACCGCGCCGAACACCCCGCCGCCCGCGCCCGTGCTGCTGTTCCAGCCCGTGGGCACGGGGAACGTGTTCCCGCATCTGCCCGCCCTGCTCGAGGCCCTGGCCGACACGCTGCACGCCGACTTCGGCGAGCGCGCCGCGGTGGTGGATCTGGGCGGCGAGCCCACGCCCGCCGCGCTGGAGGCCGCCGTGCTGCGCGCCCGCCAGCAGCCCGGCCTGCACTGGGTGCTGGTGCTCGCGCGCAACGAGCCGACGCTGTGGCCGCTGGCCGATCGTGTGGTGCTCACCCACGCGGACCGCCGCATCCCCTTCTCCGAGCCCTCGCCGCGGCGCGTGGCCTCGGTGTTCACCACCATCCTGCCCACGGACGTGCCCGTGGAGGACGCCGGCTCGCCCCCGAGCCGCAACGTGTACCCGCCCAACCGCGTGCGCCTCACGATGCCGCTGGCCGGCGGCGCGCGGCCGGCGGCGACGTGGCGGGCGGAGTACCCCGAGGACTTCTCGCGCTGGGCCCGGGCCGTGACGGACCGCCGGGTCGGCGTGGCGCTGGGCGGCGGCGGGGCCTGGGGCTACGCCCATCTGGCGGTGCTCTACCACCTGAAGAAGCAGGGCGTGCCCGTGGACATGGTCAGCGGCGCCAGCTTCGGGTCGGTCGTGGGCGCGTTCTACGCCGCCGAGCAGAACGACGGCCTGCTGAAGCTCATGCGCAACGGCGGCAAGCTGAACGTGGCCACGCAGGCGGCGTTTCTGACCTACGTGCCCCTGCAGATGCTCATCGACCGCCTGCTGGGCGGGCGGCGGCTCGAGGATCTGGTCATCCCGTTCTTCCCGGCCACGACGGACGTCGTCAGCGGCTCCGAGGACTACGTGTCCCGGGGCACGCTGGGCCAGGGCGTGCGCGCCAGCGGCGGCCTTTCGCCCATGATGCCGCCCACGCGCACCGCCTTCGCCACCTGGGTGGACGGGGGCATGGTGGCCAACGTACCCGCAGGCGTGCTGCGGCAGGAGGGCGCGCGGTTCGTCGTGTCCTCGAACGTGGTGCCCCCCCCGGAGACCCGGCCGGATGCGCCGATGCTGCCCCGGTGGTACGGGCAGGTGCTCGCCGACCTGAACCCCTTCGCCCGCATGGAGGCCGCCGTCGCCTCGTGGATGACCGCCATGGCCACCATCGGCGAGTACTCGGCCAGCTCGGCGGACGTGCAGTTCGACGCGGCCCAGCCCCGGGCCCTGCCCATCGACATGGACGGCGGCCTGAAGATCGTCGAGAACGCCGTGAGCAACCCGGCGTTCTGGGACGCCCTGAAATCGGCCCGCGACCACTGGGTGTTCTTGAGCGGCAGCCCGCGCTGAGAGCTTTCCATGAGCGACCGCAAGAAGCCCACCGGCGACCCCGACGCGCCCGACACGCCCCAAGCGCTCGACGCGCCCATGGCCGTCGCCGCGACGCGTGATCTCGGGCCCGAGCTGACGACGCCGGAGTTCCACGGTCGCGTGCGCCGCAGCCCGGACGAGGTCGCGCACCTGGCCACCAGCGAGACGACGGACCTCGCCGCCATGGTGACGCCGCAACCCCGGCGGGCCTCGATGACGGACACGCTGTCGCCGACCCACGACACCACGGCGTCGGAGTCGCCCGCCGGCGAGGAGCCCCCCCCGCCGGCCAACCTGGGCCGCTACCGCTTCGTGGGCCACCTGGGGCGCGGCGGCATGGGGCAGGTCGTGGCGGTGCAGGACCCGGCGCTCCAGCGCGAGCTGGCCATGAAGATCCTGATGCCCACGGAGCTGGACGGCGAGGCGCAGGCCCGATTTCTCGATGAAGCGCAGCTCACCGCGCAGCTCCAGCACCCCGGCGTCGTCCCCGTGCACGAGATCGGGCGCCTGTCGGGGGGCCAGACCTACTTCACCATGCAGGTCGTCCGCGGCCGGACGCTGCGTCACCTGATCGAGGCGTACCACGAAGAGGCGCAGGCCGACGCCGCGGGGCAGCTCTTCCGGCTGACGACCATCTTCAACCAGGTCTGCGAGACCATCGCCTTCGCCCACCGCCACGGCATCATCCACCGCGACCTGAAGCCCGAGAACGTGATGGTCGGCGAGTTCGGCGAGGTCCGGGTGCTCGACTGGGGCCTCGCCAAGCGCATCGACGCGCCCGACGAGATCCTGTCGGCGCGCACGATCCGCACCCACCGCGAGTCCGAGGGCGTGCACGAGACCCTGGCCGGCGAGATCATGGGCACACCGGTCTACATGTCGCCGGAGCAGGCCCGCGGGCAGAACGCCGGCGTGAGTCGGGCCACGGACGTGTACGCGCTCGGCGCGGTGCTGTTCCACCTGCTCGCCGGCAAGCCGCCCTTCGAGGGCGCCCACGCCATGGCGGTGATGATGCGCGTGGTGGGCGGCCTGCGCAGCCCCCTCGAGGGGCGCCACCCCATCCCGCGGGCCCTGCGCGAGATCTGCGACCGCGGCATGCACCCGGACCCGACGCAGCGGTACGCGGACGCCGGCATGATGCAGGACGCCGTCGCGGCCTGGCTCAGCGGTACACAACAGCGCGAGCGGGCCCTGCAGCTCGTCGCCGAGGCCCGCGCCATCGAGGCCGAGGTCGCCGCGCAGGCGCCCGTGGTGGAGCGGGCCGCCGCCCAGGCCGAGGCGATGCGGCGCGCGGCCCTGGGGGCGCCCCTGAACGACGAGGCGGTGCACCAGGCCCTTTGGGCCGCCGAGGACGCCCACCGACAGGCGCAGTTGGCCGCCGAGCGCCTGCAGGTCCGCCGCGAACAGTTGCTGCACTCGGCGCTCACCCAGTCCCCCGAGGCCACCGAGGCGCGCACCTCGCTCGCGCGGCTCTACCAGGCCGCCCACGCCGCCGCGGAGCTGCGCGGGGACGCCGCGACCATGCTGCGCACGGAGCTGTTGCTGCGCGAGCAGGCCGAGGCCCTGCCCCCGGTGCACCCGGATCGCGCGGGCTACCTGGAGTACCTGGGCGGCGAGGGTCTGTTGAACCTGAACACCCAGCCCGGCGGCGCCACCGTGGCCTGGCATCGCTACGTGCCCCACGGTCGGCGCCTGGTGCCCGAGTTCGAGCGCGAGCTGCGCCCCACGCCGCTGCGACGCGCCTGGCTCCCCCGCGGCAGCCACCTGATCGTACTGCGGGCGCCCGGCTGCGCCGAGATCCGCTACCCCGTGGCCATGGACCGCCTGGGCCGCTGGGAGGGCGACGGCGACGACACGGACACACCCGGCCCCATCGCGCTGCCCGCGGCGGACGCGCTCGGCCCGGACGAGTGTTTCGTCGCCCCGGGCCCCTGCGTGCTCGGTGGCGACCCGCAAGCGTTCGAGGGCGGCCCCCGCCAGAGTGTGTTCCTGCCCGGCTTCGTCGTGCGCCGCACGCCCGTGACCAACGCCGAGTACCTGGCGTTCGTGAACGACCTGGCGATGCAGGGCCGCGCCGAGGAGGCCATGCGCTACGCCCCGCGCGTGGCCGGCGCGACGCAGTTCACCTGGAAGCCCGAGCTGCCCGTGGTGCTCGTCGATCGCGCCTGCGCGCTGGCCTATGCCGAGTGGCTCGCCGCCCGCGAGGGCCGGCCCTGGCGCCTGCCCACGGCCCGGGAGTGGGAGAAGGCCGCCCGCGGCGTGGACGCCCGCTTCTTCCCCTGGGGCGACTTCTACCACGCGGCGTGGACCAACCTGCGCGAGCGCGCCCCCACGGCGCCGCAGCTCGCCCCCGTGGCCACCCACCCCATCGACGAGAGCCCCTACGGCGTGCGCGACCTCGCCGGCAACGTGCGCGAGTGGACCGCGGACGAGGTGCAGGGCCCCGAGGGGCAGCAGGGCATCGTCAAGGGCGGCGGCTACCTGGACACGGCGCAGGCGGGCCGCGCCGCCAGCCGCAACCGCATCGCGCCCGCGCACCGGGACGCCTTCACGGGCTTCCGCCTCGTGCGGAGCCTGTGACGCGACCGACCGGGGGTCGACTTCAGGCGGGCGGGGTCTCGGCGGCCTTGGCGGGCTTCTCGGCCTTCGCCGGCTTCTCGGCCTTGGCGGGCTTCTCGGCCTTCTCCGGCTTCTCGGCCTTGGCGGGCTTCTCGGCCTTCGCCGGCTTCTCGGCCTTCTCCGGCTTCTCGGCCTTGGCCGGCTTCTCGGCCTTGGCGGCCTTCTTCTCGGCCTTGGCGGCCTTGGCGGCGGCCTGCTGGGCCTGGACGTCGTGCATCGGGACGCCCAGGAGCAGCTGGATGATGTACTCCGAGCTCGTCACGCCCGCGTCCACGGCGCTCTTGAGCATCGTGAAGGTGCTGGCGACCTTGGCGAGCCCCACGGAGATGACCTGCACGCCCGAGTAGGTCCCCGAGAGCAGGATGACCTCACCCACCTCGGCGGGGCTCAGGCCGTCCTTCAGGGCGAGGCCCCAATACATGTGAATGATGGCCATGTCCCAGTTGCCGCTGACCGCCAGCGAGGCGAGCACGACCTTCTCCCGCGCGGGGGCGCCGATCTCACCGTTCCGGTCGCCGTAGTCGGCGCGATAGAACAGCTCGATGTCGGCGTTGATCAGGTTCTTGCACCGCGGGAGCCGGTTGATCAGGGCGTTGCGGGCGCCGTCCGTCATGTAGGCGACGTCGAAGCCGGCGCGCAGGGCCTTGACGTCGTCTTTCGAGAGGATCTTCGTGATGTCTGCGTTGGGCATGTCTCTGTGCTATCACACGCTCCCATGAATGTCATCGTGTGTACCGATTGCCGCGGGGAGCTGGCCTTCGAGCCGGGACAGAGGTCGCTGACCTGCACGGCCTGTGGCGCGGCCTGGCCGCTGCGCGGTGGTTTGCCCTGCATGTATCGCGAGGCCGAGATTCGTGGCATCGACCGATACATGCGGTGGATCTACGACGGCATCCCTTCGATGCACGATCCCTCGGTGAGACTGCTGGTGCCCCTGCTGGAGCTCGGCGGTAGCGAGCGGCGCCTGCGCGAGAACTACATGGCCCGGCTGGAGCTGGACACGCTCACGGCCCCCGCCGACGGCGGCCCGTTGCGCATCCTCGAGGTCAGCGTGGGCACGGGCGCGAACCTGCCCTATCTCCAGTCCCACCTGCCCGCCGGCCTGCCCGTGGAGATCTGGGGCCTGGACGTGAGCCTCGGCATGATGCGGCAGTGTCTTCGCCGGCCTGGGCAGGACCATGTGCGCCTGCTCCTGGGGGACGCCCACCGCCTGCCGTTCCGCGACGCGAGCTTCGACCGTGTGTTCCACGTGGGCGGCATCAACGCCTTCCGCGACCGGGGCGCGGCCCTGGCCGAGATGGCGCGCGTCGCGCGGCCGGGCACGCCCATCGTCGTGGTGGACGAGCAGCTCGACCCGGACCGCAATCACACGCTCTACCACCGCCTGGCGTTCCGGGCGGCGACCTTCTATGACCGCCGGCCGCGGGCGCCCGTCGAGGATCTGCCCTCGAACGCGCGGGACGTCCTGGTCGAGCAGGCCAGCCGGTTCTTCTACACACTGCGTTTCCGGACCTGACTCAGCGGTCGGGGAACACGAGCGCGTCGAAGAAGCTCTGGCTCTCGGCGCCGGTGAAGTCGATGGTCGCGCCGTTGAACCACTCGGCGGCGGGCGAGGCCAGGAACGACACGAGCTTCGCCACCTCGGCGGGGCCGCACAGGCGCGCCGCGGGCGTACCGCGGGTCATCACGTCCGTCAGCCGCTCCAGCGCGCCGCCCGGGAACGTGCGCCGCGCCGCCGCCGTGGGCACGAAGCTGAACTTCAGCAGGTTCACGCGGTGTCCCTGCGGGCCGAGCTCCATGGCCAGGTGCCGCACGTACATCTCCAGCGCGGCCTTGGTGGCGGCGATGGCGGCGGCGCCGCGGATGACCTCGTCCGTCATCAGGTTGGACAGACCGAGCAGGCGCGCGCCCGGGGCGAGCAGCCCGCCGTGGTGCAGCGCCTGCGCCCAGTAGACGAACGAGTGGGCCATGCGGTCGAACGTGCGCTGCAGCTGGCGCGGGTGCAGCGGCTCCGGCCCCACCACCAGGGAGCCCACGCAGGCGCTGGCCAGGGAGTGCACGAAGAACTTCACGCTGTGGGCCCCGGCGCGCTCGCGCAGCACGGCCGCCCCCTCGGCGGCGGCCTCGGGCGAGCCGGCGTCCGCCGTCCAGAACACGCAGCGGCGCCCGGCGGCGACCACGGCGGCCTCGACCTCGGCCGCGCCCTCGGGCCAGTTGCCGCGGTGCACCACGAAGAGGTTCAGGCCGGGCTCCGCGGCCAGCGCGCGCGCGATCTCCGCCCCCACGCCGGACGAGCCGCCCAGCACCACGGCCCAGTGTGTGTCCACCGCGGGGGGCTTCGCTGCGCCTTCGGCTCCGCTCATGGCACCGCCCCCCCGCCCGCTTTGCGGGTCTGCCCCCCCGCGGGGGGCTTCGCTGCGCCTTCGGCTCCGCTCATGGCACCCGCCCTTCGCGGCGATGGTCCAACAGCGACTGCACCGCGCCGGACACATGTTCGTGCAGGCGCGCCAGGTGCGCGCGATTGCGCGGGTCCGGCGTCTCGCCGAGCACCTCGGCCAGATCGATGGGCGGCCCGATGAACTGCCGGATCTTCACCGGGAACGGCAGGCCCATCGGCCAAGGCCCCGTGAGCCCGAAACCGGCCCACACCGCCACGTTGCCCGGCGCGCGGAGCTTCTTGCCCCACTCGTAGCCATCGTTGAAGCCGATGAACGCGTCGTCCGTGCCGTCCGCCGCCGAGGGCACGATCTTCAGGCCGTACTTCATCGCCAGCTTCAGATAGCCCGTCCGGTGGCCCCAGGACACGCGGTAGCGGTCCCAGAAGGGCCGGCAGCCCTCCTTGGTGCCCCCCGGGGTCACGAAGATGTGTTCACCACGGCGCACGGCCTCGGCCAGCGCGGGGCCATCGGCCGTGACGAAGCCGAGATCGTCCAGCCAGCGCCCGGTGCGGCTGTTCTCGCCGAAGAAGGCGTGGAACACGGGGTGCGGCATGTAGCCGAGCTCGTCGTGCAGCACGTTGAGCAGCATGCACTGGTCGTGGGCGATGGGGCGGCCATGGTACCCGACCACCAGCCGCGCCTCGGCCACGCGCAGGTGCTCCAGCCCGGAGACGACCTCGTAGCGGTGCCAGCGCCGCAGAAAATCGAACCACCCGCGCCAGGCCTTCAGCGCGTTGCTGCCCTCACGTGCCATCGCGGCGCTCCACCTGCATCAACACGGCCCCCCGGGAGGCGCCGGCCCCCACGCCGCACAGCATCAGCCGCTCCCCCGTGCGCACCGGCCGCGTGGCCAGCAGGCGCTCCAGGGTGTAGGCCGCCGACGCGGCGCCCACGCTGCCGATCTGGTCGACCACGCGCACGGTGCGCGCCGGGTCCAGCGCCAGGCGGTCGAGGAAGGCGTCCAGCAGCTCGCCGTTGGGCTGGTGGAAGGCCCACCAGTCCACGTCCGAGGCCGCCAGGGCCGCCCGCTCGAGCACGCGCCGCACCGAGGTCACGAGGCCGTCGATGGCATACTGGGCGAAGTCCGGCCCGGGCGCGCCGAAGACGATCTTCTCGTCCTGCCCGGTGAGGCCCGGGTGGGCCAGCGTGACCGTGGGCAGCTTGCGACCGTCGTTGCCGAAGTCCGCGGCGAGCAGGCCGCCGGGACCCTGCGCCTCGGTCAGCACGACCGCCGCGGCGGCGTCCCCCAGCACCACGTACGAGCGCGGCTGGCTCGGGCCGATGAAACGACTGAGCAGCTCGACGGCCACCACGGCGACGGGCCCCTCGCCCGTGGCCACCATGCGGGCCGCGGCGTCGAAGCCGGACACGAAGCCGGTGCAGGCGTTGTTCAGGTCGAAGCCGCCCACCGTGTCGTGCAGTCCCATCGTGGCCAGCAGCGCGTTGACCGTGGCCGGGATGGGGTGGTCGCCGGCGTGGGAGTTGACCAGGATGACGCGGCGCAGGGCCTCGGGGGCCAGTTCCGCCGCGGCCAGCGCCTGCGTCAGCACCGCCGCCCCGACGCTCGCCACGGACTCCTCGGCCACCGCGAAGTGTCGGGATTCGATGCCGATGCGCCGCGCCAACGCCTCGGCATCGCGCCCGGGCATGGACGCGCGCACGAGCGAGATCGTGTCCACGGGGCGACCGGGCAGAAGACTCGCGGCGCCGGCGATCCGGAACGGGACCTTCAAACGGGGATGCCCTCGAGGGGCACGCCGGCCAGGCGGCGGACCTCGGTGAGGGGCGTCTCGTAGTGTCGCTCGTAGGGGAAGTGAAAGAGGTTCGCCACCTGGAGACCGGCCTTGCCGAGGCGCAGGCTACCGCGCGCGGTGCGACGCAGGTGGCCATAGCGCGAGGCGAACACCGGCAGCGCGAACATGAACATCGAGGCCACGGGGTCCCGCGTGTTGGTGCACAGGAACACCTGCAGCGCGAGCTCGGCCTGCGGCGAGATGTCCACACCCAGCATGACATGGTGCATGTCGTGCAGCTTGGCGAACCGCTGGTAGAGCCAGTTGCGCTCCAGCGCCCGACCGCTCTCGGGACATGCCTTCAGGTGGAACTCCGGGTCGAAGCCCATGTCGGCGAAGCGTTGAGCGTAGTGCCAGCCGAAGGTGTGTTCCGGCAGGGCGCCGAGGGCGTCGAGGTCGACGGGCTCGCGGGTCATGGCTTCCAGCTCGGCGCGGCGCTCGGCGGAGAGCCCGGACACCATGGAGGCGAACCACGCCCGCACGGGCGGCGTCTCCACGACGCCGTCGAAGAAGACGACGCCGCGTTCGACGTCGAAGGGATCCCGCAGCAGGTGCGGGAGGTTCTCGATCATGGGCGCGAGCTTGAGTGCCACGCTGCCGATATGCCGGAAACCCGCGCCGGCGTAAAGACTCCCGACCGTTGGCCGGGTCTCAGAGACCGGCGCCCTGCGCCCGCTGACAGAGGTCGTCGATCGTCAGCGCGTTGAGGCGGTCCACCAGGGCCTGACGCGTCTCGCTCAGCAGGGGGCCGATCACCTGCTGCCCGAGCGCCGAGCCGCTCGCCGGGGGGTTGCGCTCCTCGACGAGGCTCAACGCATCGATCACGCGCGCGACCTCGCCGAGCGTGATGGCCGCGGGGTCACGGGCGAGCCGGTAGCCGCCGCGCGGGCCGCGCACGCCCACCAGGACACCGGCGTGCACCAGCTCCTGCATCACCTGTTCGAGATACCGCCGGGGGATGCCTTGCCGTTCGGTGATGTCTTTGGACTGCACGGGGCCCGTTCGACCGTGCCAGGCGACATCGAGGACGGCCTCGAGGGCGTATTGAGTGATGCGTGGACATCTGAACATGGGAATTCCTTGTGCCGCAGCGTGCCCGAGAAACCAGGAAGACGTGCCGAATCCACAGGCCGAGCCTGTTGAAAGTGACTTTCAATTTCCGCGGCAGCCTACGGAAAACAATCATTAATCTCAAACGGACTTTGACGATTCCCGAGACGGATCAGTCTGGCGTGTGCAGGGGCAGGACGACGGGCGCCGCAGCGGGCGCGGGGGGCAGGGTGTCGTACTCGTACACGGCGTTCCGGTGGGCTTTCTTGCCGTGGTACATGGCCATGTCGGCGCGGTGGATCATGTCCTCGCGGGTGGCGGCGTGGCGCGGCCACGAGGACACGCCGCAGCAGAGCGTGAGGCGCAGCTCCAGGCCCTCGCGGGACAGGAACCGGTGGCCCTCGACGGCGACCCGGATGCGCTCGGCCGCGCGCACGGCCGTCTCGGTGTCGGCGTCCGGCAGGATGACCACGAACTCGTCCCCGCCGTAGCGGATGAGGACGTCCGTCTCGCGGGTGTGGCGCCGCAGCAGGCGGGACATCTCCACGAGCACGCGGCTGCCGATCTGATGGCCGTGGGTGTCGTTGACCCGCTTGAAGTGGTCGAGGTCCATGAAGAGCACGCTGAACGGCGTGGTGGTGTTGAGTCGGGCGCGGATCTCGCGGTCGACCACGTGCTCCAGATGGCGGGCGTTGTAGAGCCCGGTCAGGGCGTCCAGGTGGGCGATCCACTGGGCCTGCTGGTAGCGCTCGGCGTTCTCCAGGGCGAGCGCCACGGACTCGCCGAGGAACGCCGCGTCCCGGGCGTGGGCCGCGGAGAAGGCCCGGTGTTCGTCCCGCCGCAGCAGCAGGGCCACGCCCAGGAGCGCGCCCTCGCGCCGAAGTGGGACGAAGAGCGCGTGTTCGATGTGCCGCAGACCCGCATCGCTGGCCGGGATCAGCGCACCGAGGTCGTCGGCGGCCAGGGGCTCCGTCGCGGGGAGCACGGCCGCGCCGTGGCGGTCCCACAGGAGCTCGGCCAGGTGGGTGCCCTGCGCCGTCGACAAGTTGCGGGCCGCCAACAGCTCCAGCCCCGGGCGGTCCGTCGCGGGGCGGAAGAGCAGCGCCGCGTCCGCCTGGGCGTGGGCGGCGAGCGTGTCGACCGCGAGCGGGCGCAGGCGGTCGAGCTCCAGGCAGGCGGTGATGCGCTGCGCCGCGCCGAGCAGCTGCTGGTAGCGCCGAAGCTCGGCGTTTTCGGCCATCAGGCGCCGGTTCTCCAGGCAGCGGTGGACCTCGAGCTGCAGCGCCTCCGGGTCCAGGGGCTTGACCAGATAATGGAACGCGCCCCCGCGCAGCGCGCGCACGGCGGGCTCGGCGGTGCTCACGCTGGTCAGCACGATCACGTCCAGCGCAGGGAACTGCTGCTTCGCGCGCTCGAGCAGCTCCAGGCCGTCCATCTCGGGCATGAGCAGATCGGTCAGGAGCAGATCGAAGGGCTCCGCCTCCAGCCGCGCCAGGGCCTCCACACCGTTGGCCGCCACGGCGACGTCGTGGCCGACCTCGCGCAGGGCGTCGGCGAAGATGGCCCGGGCCAGCCGGTCGTCGTCCGCGACGAGCACGCGGGCGGGGGTCATGGGCACCGCCCCAACGGAAGACTCACAGTATGGTCGGAATTTTTCACAATCATTTCGCCGGGTTGTGCGTTGCTTCACTGTAGGAACGGCAAAGCCCGACGTCAAATGGAGTCGGGCGGGTCCGGCAGCGCCCTGCACGCGTGCTTGACCCCCCGCGGCATCGGTGCTACTGCAAACCCGACTCGTGACCATGGGAGAAGTGCATGCTCGGGACCATCGTCCTGGCGGATGACAGCAAGACCGTTCGACGCATGGTGGAGATCGCCCTCCACAAGCACCCCTTCCAGCTGGAAGTGGCGACGAACGCTGCGCAGACGCTCGACCTCGTTCGGGGTCGCAACCCCGCCGTCGTGCTCGTGGACACGAACCTGCCCGGGGACGGCTACCTGCTCGCCAAGCAGATCAAGAGCCTCGGCCCCAAGGTGATCCTGCTCGCGGGACACCACCAGGTGCTCGACGCCGACAAGGCCGCGGCCGTCGGCGCCGACGCCCACCTGAACAAGCCGTTCCTCACGCAGGACCTGCTCGACGCGCTCTACCAGGCCACGGCCGGCAAGCCCGCGCCGGACGGTCAGCTCTTCCGGGACGCCCCCTCGGCCATCCCGCTGGCCAAGAAGCCCGAGGCGCCCAAGCCCGCCCCCGCGCCGGCCCCGGTCGCCCCGGCCGCCGTGGCCGCCCCGCTGCCGCCGCCCAAGGCCCCCACGGTCGCGACGCCCCCTCGTCCGCCCGCGCCGCCCCCCGTGGCCGCCACGGCCAACCCGTTCAGCGGCGTGCAGAGCCCCTTCGAGCAGAACGAGCCCACGCGGCCGTTCTTCAAGGGCCCGGAGCTGCCCCCCGCCGGCGGCTTCGAGAGCGCGCCGACGAACGTGGCCCCCGCGCCCGTGGCCCCCTCGATCCCGCTGGCCGCGCCCGTGGCCGCCGCGGCCGCCGTCGTCGTGAACGACGCCTCCCTGAAGGAGGCCCTCTCCGGCCTCTCCAAGGACCAGATCGAGAAGATGCTCTGGGAGATCCTGCCTCCGCTGGCCGAGGCGATCCTCAAAGAAGAGATCGCCCGCGTCGTGCGCGAGCGGATGGCCGCGCAGTAACGCGCCGCCTCCCCCCCGAAAGTCCGGGGGGCGAAACTATCGAGACTCTCGCAGAGGATGACTCCAGCCACACAGACTGGAGTCTCCCATGCGCAGCAAGTCTTTCCCGATGCCGACCTGGTCCACCCTGCCCTCGTGGGTGATCATGGGCGCGTTCTCCCTCGCCGCCTGCTCACCCTCCGTCGACACGAGCAGCGATGATCCCGCCAACACCGGCGGCAGCAACGGCGAGGGCAACGGCGAGACGCTGCCGGACGCCGAGACCGGCGGCGCCGTCGCGAACGGCGGCTCGGGCGGTGGCGGCGCGGGCGGCGACGACGGCGAGGGCGGCGCGCCCGTCGCCGACATGAGCGTGGGGCTGCTGCCCGACGCCCAGATCATCGTGTACGACGCAGCGGTGCCGCCGACACCGGACGCGGCCATCGCGCCGGCACCGGACGCGGCCATCGCGCCGACACCGGACGCGGCCATCCCGCCCACGCCCGACGCGTTCATCGCGCCGACACCGGACGCGGCCATCCCGCCCACGCCCGACGCGTTCATCCCGCCCACGCCGGACGCGGCCATCCCGCCCACGCCCGACGCGTTCATCCCGCCCCCGGACGCGTTCATCCCGCCCCCGGACGCGTTCATCCCGCTCCCGGACGCCTTCGTGCCCCCGCCGCCGGCCGTGAACCTTTGCGGCCTCGGCGAGGTGACCCTGGGCGAGATCGGCACGTTCTGCGGCAAGGTGAACGTGCACCGCGCGAGCGGCGCCGAGTGGGCCCCGGACGACGACTGCAGCTCGGGCTGCGACATCCAGCCCGAGCTCTACTGCCGCATGGAGTTCCCCGGGACGCAGCGCGTCCTGCAGATGGACGTGAGCCCCGAGGACAAGCCGTTCAACACCGGCGGCTGCGGCGAGGTCTTCCCCAGCCCGGGGCAGGCGCAATACGCCTGCTGCGCGCCGGCGCCGGTCTGCCCACCCGGACAGCACCTCGTCGGCCAGTTCGCCACGCACTGCGGCATGGTGAACGTCCACGCCAGCGTCGCCGGCGAGTGGGCCGTGGACAACGACTGCAGCAGCGGCTGCAACGAGGGCGGCGTGCCCTACTGTCAGCGCTTCTGGCCCGACACGGCCAGCGTGGTGAACCTGCCGGTCAGCGAGGGCAACAAACCCTTCACCGGCGCGGGTTGCGCGCAGCAGTTCGCCGTGCCCGGTCAGGACCAGTTCGGCTGCTGCGCCCCCGACGCGGGGTGAGGTCGCTCAGGGCGCCAGGACGTGCGGGAACTTGGTGGACTCCGCGCCGTACACGGTGCTGAGACCGCCCGCCGCACCGTTCAACGGCACCTGGCCGCAGTCCAGCGTGCCGTCCACGTTCGTGAGGGGCACGTCCGCCACGATGACGGGGTAACCGGCCGGGCTCAGCTCGTCCGGGAACGCCCCGTCCGCCGCCGTCGCGCGGGTCCGCAGCACGCAGTCCGGCGGCAGCTGGCCCGGCGTGAGGCCCAGCGCCACGTTCCAGTAGGTCGTCGACGCGCCGGGCTCGGCGTGCACCCCGGTGTACGCCCCCTGGCGCAGCACGAAGCCCTGACCCGGGCCGTTCAGCGTCGGGTCGAAGACGAGCGCCTCGTTCGGGCAGACGATCTCCACGTTCGTCCGGTACAGGTGGGTGGGGACGCCGTCGCCCGCCGAGCAGGCCAGGCCGAGCACCACCGTGGGCAGGCGCTCGCCCGTCTGCGGGTCGGTCAAGAGCTGGCTGTCGCAGTCCACCTTGGCCGAGCAGAAGATGTCGTCCAGGTTCACGGACACGTCGACGAAACCGGCGCCCAGGGCCCGCAGGATGGTCAGGTTGAAGTCGACCGCGACGTCGCTGTTCTCGACGCAGTCGAACGTCTGCGTGCAGGCGCCGTCCGCGCAGGGGTCGGCGAAGTCCTTGATGGGCAGGCCGTTCGCGTCGAACAGACCCTCGAGGTCCAGCGTGATGCGGTTGCTGTTCACGGCGGCGTCGCAGGTGCCGACATAGGCGATGTCCCCGGCGCCGTTGCCGTAGGCGTCCGAGCACAGGCCGGACTGCTGCCACACGACCTCACCCTCGCCGTTGCGCACGGTCAGGCCGTAACAGGCATTGCTGACGCCGGGCAGGCTCAGGGGCGCCACGGCCACGCTGACCTGGCCCTCGGAAGCCCCGGCGGCGGACGCGTCGGCGTCGGCGGGGGACTCGCAGGCGGCGAGGGCGGTGGCGGCGAGGGCGAGCAGGGCGGTGACGGCGGCAGAGCGGGCGGACTTCATGGGTACTCCGGGTTTGGGTGACTGGTTGCCCCCTGCTCTATGAAAACGGCCGCCCGTTTCTTTTTCGGGGGCGTCGATTTTCTCGCCGATGGGGCCCGCCTTGCCCGGGCGCCCGCGGCTGGTGTACACCGCCGAGCCATGGAACTCGCCAAAGCCTACGATCACCGTGACGTCGAAGCCCGTTGGTACGCCGCCTGGATGGAGGCCAACTGCTTCGTCGCCGATGCCCACTCCAAGAAGCCGCCCTTCACGATCGTCATCCCGCCACCGAACGTGACGGGCTCGCTGCACATGGGCCACGCCCTGACGGTGACGATCCAGGACGTGCTCATCCGCCATCGCCGCATGGCGGGCTACAACGCCCTCTGGCTGCCGGGGACGGACCACGCCGGCATCGCCACGCAGATGATGGTCGAGCGCCACATCGCGAAAGAAGGCCTGACCCGCTTCGACCTCGGCCGCGAGAAGTTCCTCGCCCGGGTCTGGGAGTGGAAGGAGAGCTACCACGCGCGCATCACGGGCCAGATCAAGGCCATGGGCTGCTCCGTGGACTGGACGCGCGAGCGCTTCACGCTCGACGACGGGCTGTCGCACGCCGTGCGCGAGGTCTTCGTCCGGCTCTATGAAGAGGGCCTGATCTATCGAGCGGACCGATTGGTCAACTGGTCGCCCGGCTGCCAGACGGTCATCTCCGACCTGGAGATCACCTACGAGGACAAGGACGGCAGCCTCTGGCACATCGCCTACCCGGTCACGGGCAGCGAGGAGCGCCTGGTCGTCGCCACCACCCGCCCGGAGACGATGCTCGGCGACACCGCCGTGGCCGTGCACCCCGACGACCCGCGCTACCAGCACCTGATCGGCAAGACGGTCGACCTGCCCCTGACCGACCGCAAGATCCCCATCATCGCGGACGCCATCCTGGTCGACATGGCCTTCGGCTCCGGCGCCGTGAAGGTCACACCCGCCCACGACTTCAACGACTTCGAGGTCGGCAAGCGCCACGACCTGCCGTCGATCGCCATCCTGGACAAGGACGCGAAGATCAACGCGAACGGCCCCGAGGCCTACCGCGGCCTGGACCGCTTCGAGGCCCGCAAGCGCATCGTCGCCGACCTGGAAGAGGCCGGGCTGCTGGTCGAGATCAAGCCGCACAAGCTCAACCTGGGCCACTGTCAGCGCTCGGGCAGCGTGGTCGAGCCCATGCTCTCCAAGCAGTGGTACGTGAAGGCCGAGCCCCTGGCCAAGCCGGCCGCGGACGCCGTGCGCGAGGGCAAGACCAACATCCTGCCCGAGGGCTGGGACAAGACCTACTTCCAGTGGATGGACAACATCCGCGACTGGTGCATCAGCCGCCAACTCTGGTGGGGCCACCAGATCCCGGCGTTCTACTGCGGCGACTGCGAGGCCGTTCACGTCACCCGCGAGGATCCGACGACCTGCAGCGCCTGCGGGGCCTCGGTACCGGGCAAGATCACCCGCGACGAGGACGTGCTGGACACCTGGTTCTCCAGCGGTCTGTGGGCCTTCTCGACGCTGGGCTGGCCGGAGCAGACCCCTGATCTCAAAGCGTTTTATCCCACGGCGGTCATGGAGACGGGCTTCGACATCCTGTTCTTCTGGGTCGCCCGGATGATGATGATGGGCATCCACTTCATGGGTGAGGTGCCCTTCAAGACCGTGCTGCTCCACGGCATGGTGCGCGACGAGCACGGCCAGAAGATGTCCAAGACGAAGGGCAACGTGATCGACCCCCTCGATCTGCTGCCCGAGCTCGGCGCGGACAGCCTGCGCTTCACCCTGGCGCAGCTCGCCGGGCAGCCGCGGGACATCAAACTCTCGCCGCGCTACGTGGAGAACAGCCGCAACTTCATCAACAAGATCTGGAACGCCAGCCGCTTCGCGCTGATGAACCTGGCCGATTACGACCCCAACGCCGCCCCCCCGGAGCGGCTGGGCATGGTCGACCGCTGGATCCTGTCGCGGCTGGACGTGGCCATCGCCGAGGTCGATCGCGCCCTGGAGGCCCTGACCATCGACAAGGCCGCGGACGCCATCTACGGCTTCTTCTGGAACGAGCTGTGCGACTGGTACATCGAGCTGGCCAAGCCCCTGCTTTACGGGGACGCCGGCGCCGAGGAGAAGCGCGCGACGCAGTGGACGCTCGTGCAGGTGCTCGACAGCGCCCTGCGGCTGCTCCACCCGTTCATCCCGTTCGCCTCCGAGGAGATCTGGCAGACGCTGCCCCTGGCCGACGGCCGCTCGAAGTTCCTCATGACGGCGGACTTCCCCAAGGGCGGCGCCTTCACCCGCGATCCGGACGCCGAGGCCGAGGTCGGCCTGCTGATCGACGTCATCACGGCGATCCGCAACATCCGCGGCGAGCTGAGCCTGCAGGCCGCGGCCACGCCGACGGTCACCGTGCTCTGCCCGGACGCCGCCACCGTGGCGGCCCTGGAGAGCCAGCGGGCGCGCGTGCAGAAGCTCGCTCGCATCGAGACGCTGATCGTGCTCGGCGAGGGCGCCGAGAAGCCCCGCGGCACCGCCGTGGCCGTGGCCGGCAAGGCCGAGGTCCACGTGCCGGTCGTGGGCCTGATCGACATCGCCGCCGAGCTCGCGCGCCTGGACAAGGCGCTCGCCAAGGCCAACGGCAACCTCGAGGGCATCCGCAAGAAGCTCGGCAACGAGGCCTTCGTGGCGCGCGCCCCCGAGGACATCATCGAGAAGGAGCGCGAGCGCGAGGCCGAGCTCGTGGACGAGATCGCCCGCCTCAGCGCGTCCCGCACCCGCATCGGCGAGCTCGCCAGCGCGACCTGAGCCCGTTCAGGGGGCGGTCTGGGCGGCCGGCGCTGCGTCCGGAAACGGCCCCAGGACCTCGTCCGCCAGGGCCCGCACCCGGGCGCGGACCTCCTCGACGGGGGGCGGCACGTCCGGCGTGTGTTTGCCCGGGTACAGGCCCGGCGCGCGCTGCAGGAAGGCCTCCACCGGGGGGCGGATGACCATCTCCATGCCGTCCAGCGCCAGCAGGTTGCCCAGGCGCTGGTCCATCGTGAAGCGGCGGTGCAGCTCGCGCTTGGCCTCGAAGTGGGCCATCGCCGCCGCCCGGTTGCCCCAGGTGCTGAACACGGCCACGGTGCGCGTGTTCTCCGCGAAGGCGCCGCCCGGCAGGCCACCCGTGGGGGCCTTCACGCCGAACCACTCCAGGAACGCCTGGATCGAGGGGTTCGGGTTGGACTGCACCAGCGCGGGCATCGGGATGCCGAACGACTCGTACACCACGCCGACGAACTCGGTGCAGTAGAGCGCGTTGCGGTCCGAGAAGTCCCAGCGCGGGTCGAAGGCCACGCGGGCCTCGTACATCTCGATGACCTTGCGCCCCAACGCCTTGCGGTCGAAGGTCGTGTTCGGGTCGACCACCTCGGCGTGCACGTTCTGGGCGACGAAGTCGAAGAACGGCGTGCGCCGCATGCCGCCCTCCTCCAGGGCCTCCTGCATGGTGCTGGCGAACACGGGCTTGAACTCGGCGGCCATCTCGTAGACCCAGGGCTCGCCGGTGACCTCGTCCACCACGATGATCGCGGCGTGGGTCAGGGGGCGGTAGTCCTTCTGCGAGAGCACGAAGAGCAGCGTGTAGGGCCCCGGCGACTCCGAGAGCAGGATCTGGCCCGTCTGCAGCGGCAGGCCCAGGTAGGGCGTCACACCGGCCGGGGGGTCCTCGGCGAAGAGCACCTGCGAGCGGAACGTGGGCGCCACGGCACCGCCGCAGGCGGCCGAGAGCGCACCCGCGCCGAGGAGAGCGAGCGCCCGGAGCACACGCCTCACGGGGCCACCGGGGCGGCGGGCGCGCTGGTCGGGGCGGCGCTGGCGGGCGCGGGGGCCGCGGCCTTGCCCGTCGGGTCGAAGTGGTTCTGCGCCGTCGGCTGGGCCTGGAGCTCCGCCCGGATGTTCTCCGGGATGCTCAGGCAGCCGCAGAGCGCGGTCGCGAGGGCAAGGGCCAGCACGCTGGGCGTCGTCATGGCAAGGGCTCGATGGACATCGTGGTTTCGGGCACCACCAGGGCGAAGATGCCCGCCGTGATCAGGCACGCGCCGGAGATGATGCCCAGGGTGGTCACGCCGGTGCCGGGCGCGCGATCCGTCTCGGCCCCCTGGGCCAGCCACGTGATGCCGCCGGCCAGGGCCGTGCCGCTTGCGCCCACCAGGAACGCCGGCGCCCAGAGCGCCCAGGTCCGCTGAGCCAGGTCCACGCGCACGCGCGCGCTCTGTGGGGGCAGCTTGAACCACTCCGTGGACTCGGCCATGGGGCTGCCGATGCGGTAGGGCTGCGGGTCGTCGGCCGGCAGGTTCACCACGCAGGGCAGGTTGCAGATGGTGTTGTAGCCCACCACCTCGTCCTTGGGGATGGCGCCGATCAGCCGCTGGAGCTGACCGTCCATGCTGGCGTCCACGTCCAGCTTGATGCGCGGCCCCGGGATCGCCACCAGGATCGCGCGGCTGCCGGGGATGACCGCCTCGTCCGCGGGGGACAGGCTGGCGGGCCCGGCGGCGGCGGACGGGGGCGCAGCACTGGCCGGGGCGGACGGGGCCACGGACGCAGGCGCAGGGCCCGCGGCCGCGAGGGCAATCGGGTTGCCGCCCCGGGTGGCGCTCTTCAAGAGGCCCCAGGGCAGGCGCCGCTCCTCACCGCTCGGGAGGCGGATGACCAGATGGTCACCGGGCTCCACCTCGAGCACGAGGCCGCGGAAGAACGCACCGCTGCTGAGCTCGACCGCGTCGGGGGCGTCCCCGGAGGGTGTCTCTGCGGCGGCCGGGCAGGTCGCTACGGCCACGAAGGCCAGCGTCAGGAGGGTGCGTTTGTTCACGGTAGAACCAAAGAAAAAGCCGCGATACCCCGAGGGGCACCGCGGCTTCATCCGAGTGAGATCACTCGCCCGTGACGTACGAGCAGTACTTGCTGTACAGGCCGAGGATGCTCATGGCCGTGCCGTCCATGGTGGCGATCTTGGTGACGCCGCCGGCCTTGGCCGCAGCGGCGGCCGAGGCATCGCCCGTGGCGATGATGCTGAGGATGCTGGAGGCGCAGGCCTCACCGGCCTTGGAGCCGACCGTGTTGTCGGAGATCTGCTCGTTGAACTTCACGTTCGAGTAGATCGAGCCGGCGCCCGCGGACTTGCCGGAGATCGCCCCGCCACAGCCGGTCAGCGCGATGGAGGCCAAGAGGACAGCAGAGAGAATCTTCATTCAACGCTCCTGTGAGTTTCGTCTCGGGCGCGTGAGACCCCACGCACCTCAGCGCTGCCTTCTATGCGAGGCTCAGGAGGTTGTCAAGCTCGCGTGAAATTCTGTTCAACGTTCCGAAACCGCGGGACCGGTTGCAGCGCGCGTCCGTCCATGCCATGCAGAAGCGTTTCATGCGCCCGTCGCCCCCCACCGCCGGTCCGGTCCCCCAGGCGCGCCCACCGCTCCTCGAACGCATGGGCATCTGGTACTTCCGCGCGCTCTCGCGGGCCGCCCGCCAACGCGCGGCCACGGATCCGGTCCACGAGCTCAACACCGAGGAGCGGGCCTCGCTGCGGCGGATCCAGCGGGCCGCCATCGCCCGCGCCGCCGCCGCAGGTTCCGTGTCGAGCATCGTCAGCGCCGCGGCCGAGATCTGGGTCACGCCGCCCCATCCGGACACCGCCGCCGATCCCTGGGTGTTCTGGGGTGTGGTCGGGGGCGCCACGGCGCTCGCCTCGGTGGTGGAGATCCTCTACCTGTACTGGGACGGCCTGCGCGCGGTGCACGGCCTGGCGACGGCCGCCGGGCTCGACCTCTTCCCCCACGGGGACGCCGGCCATGCGGTCGCGGCGTCCATGGCGAGGGCGGCCCTGGAGTTGCCCAACCCGCCGGACCCCGTCCACGGCATCGACCCGCGGCGCGAGGCCTCGCGGGCCCGGCTGGTGCTCGCCTCGCTCTTCTACAAGCTCAAGGTGAGCGTCACGAACTTCGTGGTGAAGGCACTGGTGCGCCGCATGTTGGGCCGCACCATGCTGCGCACCTGGCTGCTCCCCTTCGTGGCCGTGCCGGTCACGGCGGCGTGGAACGGCCTGGTGTGCTGGTTCATCCTCCGCGAAGCGCGCATCCGCGCGATGGGCGCCTCGGCGGCGCGCGAGATGGTCGGCTCGGTGTTCCGCGCCGCGGGCACGCCGACCCCGGCGCAGCGGGACGTGGTGCTGCGCGGCGTGGCGGCGACCATCGTGCGCACGGTCGACGCCCACCCCAACCTGCTGGCCGTGCTGGACGCCGTGCGCGACGCCGTGGGTTCGACCGCGGCCCCGGGCGCGCCGCCCCCCGAGGGCCTCGACGATACGGCGGGTTTCCTCTCCCGCCTGCGCGCGCTGCCGGCCCCGGAGCAGGGGTTGGTGTTGCGGGTGCTCGGCGTGGCGGCCATCATCGACGGCCGCATGACCGGCGCCGAGCGGCGCCTGTGGCGCGAGGCCCGCGAGGCCGCCGGGCTGCCGCCGGACGAGCGACCCCTGAAGGTCCTGCTGCGGGCCTTCGTCCACGGGGATCGCGTGCCCGAAGACCTCCTGATCGCCCTGGGCTGAACCCGCGCGCCGGTCAGCGGCCGCAGTTCTCCAGCAGGTGTTTGCAGCGCTCGATGCACTCGCCGCAGCGGCCGTCCCAGGTGTTGGTCATGTCGCCGGCGCCCGTGCTGTCCGCATGGGCGGCCCCCTGCTCGCAGGCGTCCGCACAGTTGTTCACGCAGGCGTCGTAGGCGGGCCGGCACTCGGGGCGGGCGCCATAGGGCGAGCCGCAGGCCGTCAGCCCGAAGGCGGCCAGCAGCGACGCGGCGTGGAGGCGGGTGGTCATGGCACGATTCTTTCGTCGGATGGCACGTGCGTTGCAGAATGCTCGACCGACATGAGAGCACGCCCCGAAACCCGCCGCCACGTCCGCCACGCCGCCCTGCTCGGCCTCTGCCTGCACTTGGCCGCCTGCGCCGCCGGCACCGTGGCCGACGACGCGCCCGACGGGGACATGCCGCTCCTGTCGGCCCAGGCCAGCCCCCCCGGCGGACCCGACCAGTGGCTGCCCTCGAACGGCGACACGCCGGACGCCGAGGTGGGGTCGCCGGACGCCAGCGCCCCGGGTCCCGAGTCCCCAGTGGTGTTCGAAGGCGCCGGCGGCGCGCCCGCCGACCCCGACGCCCCTGGCGCGCCCGTCGACCCCGCTGCACCCGCGCCGGCCACCGAGCCCCCGGGCGCGCCCGGCTCGGCCCCCGGCTCCGCCCCGGCGCCCCAGTGCGTCGCCGCCGCGGAGACCTGCAACGGCCTGGACGACGACTGCGACGGCGCCATCGACGACGCCGCCGGCTGCCCCTGCGAAGTCGCCCTCTACGGCGGCCTCCCCTACTTGATCTGCGTCAACCCGATGGGCTGGTTCGCCGCGCGGAACATCTGCCACAGCGTCGGTTACGACCTCGCCGTGGCGAACGACGCCGGCGAGGACGCGTTCCTCTTCGGCGAACTGCAGCGCCGGGGCCTCGGCGGCGCGTGGATCGGCCTGAACGACCACGTGGCCGAGGGCCAGTGGGTCTGGCTCGACGGCCAACCGCTGCTCTATTCGCACTGGGATCAGGGGGAGCCGAACAACGGGGGGAACGGCGGGGAGGACTGCGGGATCATCATGACCGACCCGAACCGGGCCGCGGAGTGGGACGACCGCGAGTGCGACAGCACCCGGCCGTTCCTGTGCGAGCTCAGCGAGGGCTGAGCCCGGGGCCACTCACCAGGGCGCCTTGGGGATCTTCTTCTTGGCGTCCTCGATCTTCTTCTTGGCCGCGGCCTCGGCCTTCTTCTTCTCTTCCTCGGCCTTCTTCTTGGCGTCCTCGGCCTTCTTCTTGGCCTCGGCCTCTTTGGCCTTCGCGGCGTCCTCGGCGGCCTTCTTCTTGGCCTCGGCCTCGGCCTTCGCCTTGTCCTGCGCGGCGCCGGCGGCCGCGGCGGGCGTGGTGGGCGGCGCCTTGAAGTTGGAGAACGCGGCGGCGGCGGGCTTCGGGACCGGCGGTGCGATGGACTTCAGGGCCGGGGGCGCCTTGCGCACCGCGGCGACCATCGGCGGCGGGGCGGCCGTGGGGGCCTCCGTCGGCGGGGCGGCGGCGAGCGTGGGCGGGGCCGGGGGCTCCGTGGGGGCCGCCGTCGGGGGCGCGGCCTTCGAGGGCGGAGGCGCCTTGCCGGAGGCGACGTCCGCCAGGGTCGGGCGCACGCGGTCGCGGGGCTTCTCCGCGTCCTTGCCCACGGCCACCACCGCCACCGCGGGCGGCTTGACCTTCAGCTCGCCCTTGCGGCCCAGCGACTGGACCTCGGAAGCGGACAGGTAATTGCCCAGCATGGCGTTGGGATCGCCGCCCTCGTCCGCCACGCGCTGCGCCATCTTCTTGACGACGTCCGGGTTGTTGCGGCTCTGGGCGCTGAGCTCGGACTTCACGAGCGCGTCCAGCTCCGGGATGGCGATGTCCGACGACGACGCGATCTTGTCGAGCGTCTGGAGCATGCGGGCGAGGTCGCCCTCCATCTTCTCCTTGTCCTGCTCGTCCATCATGGCCTGCACCATGCCGACGCCGGTCGCCAGGACGATCAGCGTCGACAGGGCGACCGCGATCTTCTTGGGTTTGTCGTCGTCGCGCTCGAGCCAGACGCCGAGTAACGAGGAGAAGCCGGCGACTCCGAGTCCGGCCAGCGTGATGATCAGACCAATGCTCATGCAGCCTCCGATGGGGACGATTCGAGAGCGTCTTCTACGCCGACCCCGAGACCCGCGCAACCAGGAGGCGGCGGGCGCGTCAGGCCGGGGCGAAGCGGCCGTGCGCGCCACGACGCGCGTTGGCCGCGGCGCCGCTCCGCGCGGCCACGGCGCAGGCCTCCAAGGCGTCGAGTCCGGCGGCGAGGGCGAAGGTCAGGCCCGCGGCGAAGCTGTCGCCGGCCCCGTAGGCGTCGCCCCGGCCCGGAGGCAAGGGCGCGGGCGCCCACCGGCCCGTGCGGCCGTCGAGGCACCGGAAGACGCCGCCGGCGGCGCCGTCCGTCGTGCAGACCAGGCGGGGCGCGGGCTCCAGGTCGCCATCGGCGTACCGTTCGCCGGCGTCCCGGGCGCTGTGCACCAGGGCGTCCAGCTCGACGCCGGCCGCGCAGAGCACGGGCAGGATGCGGGCGGTGGCCACGAGCACCCGCGCCCGGCGGGCCGCCCGGAGCGCGGCCGCGTCGCCCTTGCAGAAGTACACGGCGTCGAAGCCGGCCAGCACGTCGGGGTCGAGGGTTTGCGGGCCGGCCGCCGCCCCGACGACGACGATCGTCCGCTCGCCCGACGGATCGATCATCGTGATCGCGCGGGCCTGCTCGGGGGTGGCGTCCGCCCGCGCGTCCACGTCCAGGTCGGCCAACTGCGCGGCCGCGGCCCGACCGCTTCCGTCCGCGCCCAGCGTCGTGAAGAGCGTCGAGCGCCCGGCGAGGCGCGCGAGCTCCGCCGCCGCCACGCCGCCCCCGCCCGCGGCCTCGTCCCAGCCGCCGTGTGCGTGGGCGATGACCCCCGGCGTCAGCGCGTGGTCGATGGGCAAAAACGTGACCCACTCCACGTGCCCGACCACGGCGACCCGCAGGGCCGGCGCGACCATGCTCAGCGCAGCCAGCGCCGCAGCCCGGCCTCGATGTCGTCCAGCGTGCAGGGTTTGGGCAAGAGGTCGTCCGGCCCCTCGGCGCGCATGCGCTCGAGCTCGTCCGGCACCACCAGGGCCGAGCAGACCACCAGGCGCGACACGCCCACGGCCCGCAGGGCCGCGATCGCGGGCCCCTGGCTCAGGCCGGGCATGAGCCAGTCCATGATCACCACGTCCGGCCGGACCTTCTTCACGGCCTCGACGCAGACGGACGCCTCGCCGAAAAGCGCGACGTCGCAGTCGAGCGCGTGCAGCGCGGCCTCGAGGTATCGACGAATGGAGGGCTCGTCGTCGACGACATAGATCAGCGGCCTGGTCATGACGCCGCCCCCCCGCCCCGCTGCGCGGGGTCTGCCCCGCCGCCCTTCGGGCTCAATCCCTTCGGCGGCACTTGCCGCCTCGAGATGGGGCTCATGCCCTCCCGATGGTCGGTCATGACGCCGCCCCCCCGCCCCGCTGCGCGGGGTCTGCCCCGCCGCCTGCGCCGGAGGCCTCGGCGTCGAGCTCGACGCGCGGTGCCGGGATGTCCACGGTGAACTCCGCGCCGCGGCCGGGCTCGCTGCTGACCTGGATGGAACCACCCATGGCGTTGGCGAGCAGTTGGGCGTAGGCGAGCCCGAGACCGACGCCGTGCGCCGGGCCCGTGCCGGGGTCGACCTGGTAGAACGCCATGAAGATGCGGGCCTGGTGCTCCGGCGCGATGCCCACGCCCGTGTCGCGCACGCCGACTGTGAGCCGCGCGGCGGTCCACCGCGCGAAGATGCGGATCTCGCCCCGGTGCGTGTGCGCCACGGCGTTCTGCACCAGCCGATGCAGGATCTGCCCGAGGCGCCGGCCGTCGCAGACCAGCAACTCCGGCGTGCCCTCGGCGATCTCGACGACCACCTGCACGGGCCCGCCGCCCAGGGACGACCGGGCCGTCTGCGCGACGTCGGCCACCAACGAAGGCAGCGCCGTGGGCGCCAGATCCAGCGACATGGAGTGTCGCTGCAGCGCCTGGAAGTCCAGCATGCTGTCCACGACCCGCAGCAGCCGGTTCGCGTTGTCGTAGATGAGCTCCAGCGTCTCCTGGTCCTCCGGCGCGAGCTCCTGCGTCGGCCGGCGCAACAGCAGCCGCGTGAAGCCCAGGATCGGCGTCAGCGGCGTGCGCAGCTCGTGCGACACGGCCTCCAGGAACTTCATCTTCAGGCGGTTGGCGTCCTCGGCCACGCGGAGCGCGTCCGTCCGTTCTTCGAGACTGTTGGCCAGGTCGGCGTTGAGCGCCTTGATGTGGTCGTCGATCTCGCGCTGTTGCGTGGCATCCCGCAGGATCACCAGGCCACCGAGGTCGTTCGTCTCCGTCTGTACGGGCCGCACCGTGGCCACGAAGTCGCGCCGCTCCCCGTGCGCTCCGCCGCAGCGGATCGGGAGCTCGTCGATGGAGTCGCCGCGGGCCGCCCGCTCCAGCAGGGTGGGCTCGGCGCGCAGGGGCCCGAGCGCCGCGGCGGGCCCGGACGCGAAGTCGAGCAGCGCCCGCGCCGACGCGTTGCAGATGCGCACGGTGCCATCGGCGGCCACGGCGAGCACCGCCTCGGGGATAGTGGACAGGATGCCGTTGAGCAGGTCGACCTGCGTGCGCAGACCCCGGTGCACCCGATGGCGCTCCAGGGCGTTCTGCACGCGCTCGTGGAAGGTCGCCTCGTCCGTGACGCCCTTGACCAGGTGGTCCTGCGCGCCGGCCTCGATGGGGCTCGGCGCGGCGGAGTCCGGATCGGTGCCGCGGGCGTCCAGCGTGACGACGGCCGACAACTCGAGCCAGGGCCCCAGCGCCCGCAGGACGTCCAGGCCGCTGGCCTCGGGCAGCGTGAGGTCGACCAGGATCAGGTCGGGCTTGAGCCCCGCGAGCAGGGCCCGCGCGCTCGTCAGGTCGCGCGCCCAGTCCCACAGACAACGCCGTGAGCCCAGATGCGCGAGCCACGACCCGATTCGCTGGGCGTCGGCGTCATCGTCCTCGATGAGGAGCACTCGCCGGGGACCATCCATGACCGCCACCTCTGCCCGTCCCGGAGCACGTGGGGGGTACATGTCAGATTTCCTCCGGCCGTTCAAGCCCCGCCCGTTGTCACGGGCGCCTGCCGCGGGCATTCTGGCGCCATGACGCAGCGTTTCGCCGATTCGTCCCCGCTCGCCTCCGCCGAGCCCGCCGTTCGTTTCTCCGCGCTCTTTGCGCCCGAGGTCGTGCCCGCCCTGACCCGCCTGCTCGACGGCGCGCGCGCCCGGGTGGCCGAGATCGCCGCCCAGACCGGTCCCCTGACCTACGACTCCACGCTCGGCGCCCTCGAGGAGGTCGAGCTCACGCTGGACCGCGCCATGGGCATCGTACGGCACCTGGAGGACGTCTCGACCACACCCGCCTGGCGCGAGGCCTACAACACCGTGCGCCCCGAGGTCTCCGCCTTCCTCGACGGCCTGCCCCTGGACGCCGGCCTCTGGCGCGTGCTGCAGAGCTACGCGGCCAGCCCGGACGCCGCCGCGCTCGACCCCGTACGCGCCCGCCACCTGAAGAAGGTCGTGGACGCCTTCCGCCGCGAGGGCGCCGACCTCACCGGCGCGGACAAGGCCCGGCTCGAGGCGATCAACCGCGCGCTTTCGGACGAGACCTCGACGTTCGCGCAGAACGTGGTCGACTCGACCGCGGGCTGGTCCTGGGTGACCGAGGACGAGACTCGCCTGGCCGGGCTCCCCGCCTCCGCCGTGGCCGGTCTGCGCGCCGAGGCCGAGCGCCGCGGCGTCTCGGGCTACTGCTTCACGCTGGCCATGCCCTGCTATCAGGCCGTGATGGCCCACGCGGACGACGCCGGCGTGCGCGAGATCCTGTACCGCGCCTACAACCGCCGCGCCACGACGCCCCCCCACGACAACCTGCCCCACGTGCGACGCGTCCTGTCGCTGCGGCAGGAGAAGGCCCACCTGCTCGGCTTCGGGCAGTACGCCGACTTCGTGCTCGCCGATCGCATGGCGGGCACCGGCGCGCGCGCGCAGGCGTTCGTGCTGGACCTGCAGGCGCGCACCCGGGCGGCCTATCAGGCCGAGATCGACGCCCTCCTGGCCTTCCGTCGCGAGCTCGAAGGGCCGGACGCCCCGGAGCTCCAGCCCTGGGACGTGGGCTGGTACGCCCGCAAGCTGCAGCAGGCCCGCTACGCCTTCGACGACGAGCAGCTGCGCCCCTACTTCCCGCTCTCGCGCGTGCTGGACGGCGCCTTCGCGCTCTTCGAGCGGCTCTACGGGCTGCGCGTCACGCCCCGGCCGGACCTGGAGTCCTGGGACCCCTCGGTGCGGGCGTTCGAGCTGCGCACGGAGTCGGGTGAGGTCGCCGGGCTGTTCCACGTGGACCTCTTCCCGCGGCCCACCAAGCGGGACGGCGCCTGGATGAACCCGCTGATGATCAGCGCGCCGGGCACGCCCCACCTGGGCCTCATCGCCGGCAACATGAGCCCGCCCGTGGGGGACACGCCGGCGCTGCTGCGTTTCGCCGAGGTCGAGACGGTCTTCCACGAGCTCGGCCACCTGCTGCACCACCTGGTCAGCCGCGTGCCCGTGCGCAGCCTCTCGGGCACGAGCGTGGCCTGGGACTTCGTCGAGCTGCCCTCGCAGATCCACGAGAACTTCTGCTACTCGCCGGCCGTGATGCCGCTCATCTCGGGCCACCACGAGACCGGCGCGCCGATGCCCGCCGAGTTCCTGGACGCCCTGCGGCGCGCGCGCACGTTCCGGGCGGCGACCGCGCAGATGCGCCAGCTCGCCTTCGCCGAGCTCGACCTGGCGCTGCACATCGACTACGAGCCCGAGCGGGATGGCGACGTGCTGGCGTTCACCCGCGCCATCCTGCAGCGCGGCACGCCGGCCCCGCTGCCCGACGACCACGCGCTGATCGCCGCCTTCAGCCACCTGTTCGCCAGCCCCGTGGCCTACTCGGCCGGGTACTACTCGTACAAGTGGGCCGAGGTCCTGGACGCGGACGCCTTCGAGACGCTCGCGCCGGGCGAGGGCATCGACCCCGCCGCCGGGCGTCGGTTCCTGGAGACGCTCCTCTCGCGCGGCAACAGCGCCGCGCCCGAGGATTTGTTCGAGGCCTTCGTGGGCCGCCCGCCGTCGCTGGATCCGCTCCTGCGCCGCAACGGGCTCATCGGCTGAGGCGGCCGGACGACTCCGGACGGGCTCAGCGCCGGGTGCGCCGGCGACGCGCGCCGAGCAGGCCCGCCGCCATGAGGGCCATCAGGCCCGCGCCCGCGGCCGGGCGACCGGGGAGCGACTGACAGCCGCTGCTGCCGCCGCCCTTCTTCGTGACGGTCGCGCCCGTGCCCGGGTCCACCGCCGCGCCGGCGTCGGCCTCGACGGCCGCGCCCGCGTCCGGCGTGACCTCGACGGGGGTGCCGCCGGTCTCGCCGCTGCCGCCGACCGGGGGCTCCGCGCCGCCGCCACCAGCGCCACCGGCGCCGCTGCTGCCGCCCTCGCCGCCGCCCTGCTCGTAGTCCTCACACATGTCCGTCGTCTTCTTCATGCAGTACCAGTCGAAGCGGTCCTGACGAGGACCGGGCACGGACGGCACGCAGCAGAAGTCCGAGGGGCAGTCCGCGGGGGCGTTGCAGGTCTTGGTGCACACGCCCACGCCGGCGTTGGTGCCCACGCAGCGCTCGGTCTCGTTCGGGTTGCAGTCGCGGAACGCCAGGCAGGCCTCGCCCAGGCCCGCGCCCGCTTCGGGATCGGGCTCGACGGGGTCGTTGCTGCCGTCGGCGGTCGTCACGAGATCCGGCGACTCGTAGCCGGGCTCCGTGGCGTCCTGCTCCCACTGGCGCTCCCACTCCAGGCGCAGATCCTCGACCTGCTGGAGCGCGCGCTCGTTGACCGTGTCGTTGCGGCGGGCGGCCAGGATGTACGACATCGTCCAGCGGTTGCGGGCCGCGCCGTACTCCGGCTCGCGGTCGCCCTCCACGGCGATGACGTCGTCGAGCGTGACGTCCGTGCGCCGGCCGCTGACGCGCACCTGATCCTGCCCGGCGCCGCCGAAGATGGGCGGGTAGTGACCCGGGTTCAGCTCACCGTTGCGGTACTGCTGCGCGCAGTTCCAGGCGCCCGCGCCGGACACGAAGTAGAACGGGCGAATGGCCTCGGCCGGGGCGAACCCCATCAGGTAGCGGTCGAGCTGGCTGTAGCCGAAGTCGTAGAAGCTGTTGTTGGTCTCGAAGGTGCCGTCGCCGTTGTCCACCCAGCGGTTGCCCTCCATGGCCGAGTTGTTCGTGTCCATGAAGAACGACCAGTGCGAACAGTCGCGGCCGAGCAGGTCCATCGACTCGCCGGCGCGGCTCTGGAACGCCACGTGCGCGCCCCAGCGGTGCCCGAGCTCCTGGTTGAACGTGAGCCGACCGAGGGGGGCGTACACGCCCAGATACCCCCGGAAGTTGTTCATGAAGATGATGCCGTCGAGGGCGAGGCCCCCGCCGACGTAGTTGAAGATCTCCCCGCCGCGCCCGGAGTGCTGGTAGCCGATGCCGCGCACGTCGTTGGCCAGGGGCATGTAGAAGGCCGCCAGGCTCTGCACCTGGAAGGTCGTCACCACCGTGATGAAGTGCGGATTCCGGTTCGGGTGGTTCTGGTAGAACGACTCGATGATGGAGAGCAGGGCGTTCTGCAGCTCTTCCGGGTCCTCCCAGTTCACGTCCAGCTCGCCCTGATCACCGCGAGCGATCGTGATGTTGCCCTGGTCCTCGTTGGTGATGCGCTGCATGGGCAGCCCCAGCTCGCGCCGGGTCTCCGGCGTGGGGGGCGCCGGCCGCCAGAGCTTGTCGCGCAGCCTGCGGCCGGCCTCGAGCACCGTGGGGTGCGAGGTGTCGTCGCGGTGGGGCGGGAGCCAGGCCGGGGTCGGCGGCAGGGTGACGTGCGATTCGGGCACCGGTGTCTCGTCCGCGAGACAGGGGGCCGCGACGGCGGTCAAGGAGAGGGCGAGGGCGGCGGCCGCGCGGCGGCGAAGGACGGGCGCACGATGCAGGGGCAAAAGACTCTCCAGCGTGTGGGTGCGTTTTCTGACGCACGGACATCAGCGCAGGAGAAGCATGATTCGTACCGAGGCGAGCGTGCGCGAATGCGCGGGGGACAAAACGGAGGGAAAACCGGGGGGAGACGCTGGAATCAGCGGCGATCAGCGGAGGGGGCGAGCGCTGCGGCAGGTCTCGTCCGCGTCCACGGGTACGCAGACGTCGCCGCCGGCCTCGGCGCCGGCCGCGTCACGCGCGGGCTGGCAGGCGAAGCCATCGGGGCAGGCGCCACCGGCGCCGCAGGACTCCAGGCAGGCGCCACCGGCGCGGCCGCCGGCGAAGTCCACCAGGCTGCAGGTCGTGTCGCCGGCGCAGGGGCGGGCGCCCTCGGCGAAGTCGCAGGACGCGCAGACGTGCACGGGCACGCAGCCCTTGATGGTGACGTCGTCGGCCGCGCCCTCCTCACCGGAGTAGGCGACGAAGTTCTCGCAGGTCACGGAACCGTCCGCCGAGCAGTCGGCGTCCGCGCCGCACAGGCCGAAGCAGTAGCCGGGATCGGCGACCACGCGGGACCAGGCGTTGCAGCGACCGCTGACGCAGTCGCCGGCGCGGGCGCACTCGGCGCCGGCGCCGACCATGCCCAGGCCGGTGTTGGCCGAGCAGAAGGTCTCCAGCGTGGGGGTGCCGCTCTGGAGCAGCACGTTGGCGCGGCAGAACTCGGTGCCCACGGGGCAGTCGGCGTCGCTGTCGCAGGCGCCGAGGCTGCCGGCGTCGGCGATGCAGAGGCCGGTGTACAGGTCGTCGATGGTGGTCGGGGTGTCGTTGTCGGACACCAGGGCCGTGCCGCAGTAGGCGCCAGCGCCGCAGTTGGCCGTCACGGCGCAGAGCTGGGAGCAGTAGCCGTCGTTGCAGAGGTTCTCGGTGGTGCAGGGCGCGGCCTCGGAGCAGGCCTCGCCGGGGGCGACGGCGTCGGCCGGGATGGCGACGCAGCGGCCGGTGACGCGCATGTCGTCCTGGGGGCGGCCGCCGGTGACGGTGCCGCGGATCACGAGGTCACAGGCCTCGGCCGGGATGTCGCCGGACGCGGCGCAGTCGTCGTTGCTGGCGCACTCGCGGCCGCTGCCGGGGGTGGCGGCGACGCAGACCTGGGCCTGCGCGGTCTGCATGGTGACCGAGTCGAGCAGCAGCGAGATGATGCTGCAGGCGCCGTTCGGGCAGTCGGCGTCCGTGTCGCAGAAGCCGGAGCAGTAGTCGTTCAGGCAGAGGTTGCCGCCGCCGCAGAAGTCGATGCCCGCGGGGCAGACGTCGCCGACCTGGGGCTCACCCTCGACGATGGGCTGGCAGAAGCCGACGATGAAGGGCTGGCCGGTGAAGTCGAGCGTGATGCCGCAGACCTCGTTCTCGCCGCAGTCGCTGTTCTTCTCGCAGTAGCCGGGCAGGCAGATGTCGAGGAGGATGCGGCCCTCGGCGAGGGAGAAGTCGTCGAAGCAGATCTGGCCGTTGGTGCAGGGCGAGGTCTCGGCGGTGGGATCGCAGAACGTGCTGCACTTGCCGAGGAGGCACATGCCGTTGGCGCAGGGCTGACCCTCGTCGTCGTTGCAGGGCTCGCCGACGCCGGCGCCGGGGCGCGGGGGCTGGCAGAGGCCGCCGTACTGGGCGTCCGAGGAGAAGGTCTGACCGAAGGTGCAGATCTCGCCGTCCGGGCACTCACCGTTGGCGCTGCCGTCGCAGCGCTGGTTCGAGCCGGGCATGCACAGGCCGTCCGTGTCGTCGTGCACGCAGACGTAGCTGCTGCCGAGGGGGCCGTCCGTGAAGTTCTCGCAGGCGGAGTCGCGCTGACAGTCGCGGGTGCAGATGCCGATCAGCTCGCTGAAGCGACGGGTGCAGACGCCGGAGCGGCAGCCGCCGGTCTGGCAGGCCTCGGAGTCGTCGGCGCCGCCGGTGCAGCAGCCCGGAGGATCGTCCTCGTTGCCCTGGCAGAAGGCGGGCGTCTCGCACTCCGCGCCGAGGGGCAGGCCCTCGCCGCTGCTGCCGCCGGCGTTCTGGCCACCGGTGTTCTCGCCGCCCTGGACCTGACCGCCGGTGTTCTCGCCGCCGGTGACCTGACCGCCGCTGCCCTGACCGCCGGTGCTCTCGCCGCCGGTGACCTGACCGCCGCTGCCCTGACCGCCGGTGCCGCCGTCGGTGTCGTCGCCGCCGCTCGCGCTCTTGCCGCAGCCGCCGGCCGCCAGCGAGAGCAGAAGCGCTGCGCGCATGAAGCTCTGAGATCCGAGTGTACGCATCTCCCCGATGCCTCCCATTGTGATGAACCTGATGCAGCCCGATCGGCCGAGGCCGAATCCGGGGAAAAATTCGCGGGACTCTAAGGAGTACGTGGGGCGGGCGTCAAGGTGTCGACAATTCGCCGGTCGTGATCTCCGCGCCGCGAATTTCCAGGGCGTCGGGCCCGACGACGAGCCGGGCGAGGGTGGGCAGGGGCGGGGGCGTCCGGGCGGTGCCGGAGGGCGGTGCCGGCACGAGGCCGGCGTAGAAGGGGTCGGCGTGGGCGAGCGGGGCCGTGTGCAGGTCCATCAGCTCGCCCTCGGTGATGCGCCAGGCCTCGCCCGGGGCGATCTCGAGCTGCTCGGCGTAGCGGCGGTCGTCCAGCCAGAGGCGCGCGCGATGCCAGACGGCGGCGCCGTCGTTCTGCAGCACGTAGACCCGCTCGCCGCCGGCCTCGGCGACCGTGTGCACGCTCAACGACGCCCGCAGACCACCGCCGCTGCGGCCGAGGGCGAACCCCACGGACGACAGGCTGGCGACCGCCCAGACGGCGTAGACGAGCGCGCGGGTGGCGCGGGGATTTCGAGTGGGGTCGAGCGAAGGCGACAGGGTCGGCGGTCCTCCCGTGCGATAGATTGCCGCAATTCGGGACCGCTGTTAACCTGCCAGTCGATCTGACTCGCGTGGTTCGTCGGGCGAGCGCCCCCCACGCCGTATCGCGCGTCGCCTAAGGAGACTGCGGGCCGCATGAAGTTCAAGTGCGAGAAGTGCGGCACGCGGTACACGATCGCCGACGAGAAGGTGCAGAACCGGGTCCTGAAGATCCGCTGCAAGGTCTGCGAGAACGTCATCACGGTGCGCGACCCGGACGGCGCCGGCCTCGAGGCCCAGCCCTCGGCCATCCGCCGCCCCACGAGCTCCCGGGCGCCGGCCATCGCCGCCACGTCCCTGGGGGACGACTTCCCCAACGACCGCACCTCGGTCGGCGACCCCCTCGCGCCGGTCTCGGACGTCGAGTGGTACTGCGCGCCCGACTCCGGGCAGGCCGGGCCGATGCCCCTCGAGCGCCTGCGGGACATGATCCGCACGGGCGATCTCAAGGGCGAGGACTTCGTCTGGAACGAGACGATGTCCGACTGGGTGCCGGCCTCGACGGTCAACGTGCTGGGCGATCTCTTCCGTCCCAAGGCCGCGCGACCCCCGCCGCCGCTGCCGGGCACCGGCGCGCGCCCCGTGCCGCCGCCGCCGCCTTCGCCGGTGGCCGTCGCGATCCCCACGCCGGCCATCGACCTGGGTGAGCCCCCGGCGCCGATCCCCGTGCCCGTGCCGGCGCCCGTCGTCGCGCCGAAGTCCAAGCGGCCGCGCTCGCCCCTGGCGGACGAGATCCTGGCCGCGCCGCCGCCCCCGCCGGACGAGCCGCCCCTGCGCCTGCACCCGCCCTCGCCGCCGCCGGAGCCCATGCCCGCCGTGGGCGGTGGCAGCGAGCTGGACGTCGACCTGCTGAGCCTGCTCGGACCCGTCGGCGCCCCGGCGCCCTCGGCCCCGCCCGCCCACGAGGGCCCGCCCACGGAGCTGATGCCCTCGAGCCGGGCCCCGACGCGGCCCGTGGAGAACGACGAGCTCGCGGCGCTCATGGCCGCCGAGATGGCCGCGCCGCCCACCGTGCAGGCCCCGGCCCTCGCCGAGCAGTTGAGCCAGGCGCCCACGCGGACCGCCGAGCCCGTGGCCCAGGGCCGCGGCGGCAAGCCCGCGCCCATCAAGACGGCCAAGGCCGCCAAACCCACCGCCGAGGACAACTTCGGCTTCGGCGACCTGAACGAGCTGCCGACGGCGCTGCCGGCCTCGCACTCGGCCGTGCACGTGGTGCACGACGCCCCCCCGCCCCGCCGCGGCCTGCCGCCCGCCCTTCTGATCGGGGCCGGCGCCGTGCTGGTGGTGGGCGGCATCGTGCTGGGCATCTGGCTGGCGCCCAAGGGAGACGGCCCCGCCGTCGCCGCGCCGGCGTCCGAGGCCGCGGCCCCCGTGAGCGTCGCGCCCTCCGCCCCGATCACGCAGGCCCCCACCGCCCCGCCCACGCAGCCCCCGACCGCCCCCCCGACCGCCCCCGCCACGGTGGCCGTGGCCGAGGTCCCCCAGCCCGAGGTCGGCGGCGCCGAGGTCAAGGCCGGCGACCCGCGCGGTGCCGGACGCCCCGCCGTGGCCGCCCGCGGGCCCAAGGCCAACGAGAAGCCCGCGCCTGCCTCCGGGCCTGCGCCCCCGTCCCGCCCGAGCGCCTTCGCCGGCCTGGACGCCGCCCGGGGCGACGCCGCGCCCAAGGTCCCGGACAAGGCCGCCGCCAAGGGCGAGGACCTGCCCGCCGGCCTGGAGCAGGCCGAGATCTCCGCGGTCATCAAGCGGAACATCAAGGCCGTGCAGGGGTGTTACCAGCGCCAGCTCAAGCGGGACGACAGCGTCGCCGACGGCCGCGCCACGATCCGTTTCCGCATCCAGTCGGACGGACGGGCCAAGAACGTGTCCATGGACCGCCGCTTCGACGGCACGGTGCTGCAGCAGTGCATCGTCAACACCGTGGAGCGCTGGGCGTTCCCGCCCTTCGACGGCGACCCGATCCCCGTCGAGTTCCCGGTGATCTTCACCGCGACCTTCTGACGCCGCCGCCATGCGCTGGTCGGTGGTCCTGCACCTGGTCCTCGCGGTCGCCGCCGTGGGGGCCGCCGTGCACGCGGCCGTCTTCGCCCGACGCTCGCCGGACGCCGCCCGAACGCGCCGCCTGGCCGGCTGGGCGCTGGTGGCGAGCCTGGCGGCCTACGTCGTCGGCGCGCTGATCTACCCGACCTACAAGGTCGAGATCCGGGTGGCCTGGCTCGAGCAGGCCCACCCCGAGGCCACCCGCGCCTTCGACCTGAAGGAGCAGCTCGTGGCGCTGGCGCTGCCGATGCAGCTCGCGCTGTGGTGGCTGCTGCGCGCCCGGGCCGCCCGCCCGGCGCTCGTGCGGGGGCTCGCCCTGGCCACCGCCGCGCTGCTCTTGACCGCGGCCCTGCTCGCCGCCGGCGTGGAGACCGTGCATGGACACCCCTGACGCCCGCGGCGCCCGCGGCGCGGCCCTGATCGGGCTCATCGCGTTCGGCGTGTCCTGGATGGCGGGCCTGCTCTGGTCGCCCCCCGCGCCGGTCTACGACCCCGTGGGTGGGACGTGGCGCCTGGACCGGGTGGCCAGCCCGGTGGAGATGGTCTGGTACGGGCGCGTGATGCTCGCCTGGGCGGTGGCGTTGCCCGCGGCGGCGCTCGGGCGGCTCGCCGGGCGGCGGGGCGTGGCCTTCGGGCCCCTGTGGGAGGCCTGGGCCTTCACGGCGCTGGGGCTCGCCGCCGTGCTCTCGGCCGTGGCCTTCTGGCCCTGACTCAGCGCGCGCGCCGGCCGGGGGGGCCCTCCCAGTCCGGGCCGAAGAAGCCGCCGAGGCGCACGCTGCGCTCGCCCAGCACCTTCCCCCCCGTGCGGCCGACGACACCGGCGTCGTAGACGAGGTAGTCCGGCACGAGCTCCGGCAGGCTCCGCGCGAGCACCACGCCGCGCAGATCATTGCCCGTGACGAGCAGCAGCGGGCGCCCGGGCGCCTTGGGGTCGGGGTAGCCGACGAGCGCCCCCAGCACCGCGCCGCGCACCGTCTGCCCGCCGACGCGGATGGCGTCGCGCTCGATGCGCAGCGGCAGCTCGGGCAGCACCTCGGCCACCAGCGGGTTCTGCGCCGGGGTGCCGACCAGGATCAGCGCCGTCGCGGTGCGGTCGCCGACGGCCGTGTCCGGGATGACCGGCAGGGCCAGATCCGAGCCGTCGCGGTAGCGCGCCAGGTGCTCCGCCAGCGCCCGCAGGTGGCCCACGGCGCCGGGCTCCGCGGTGCCGTACACGATGCGGACGTCGTGCGCGTACACCGCGTCCGCCGGCCCCGCCAGACCCGGCCGCCGCGGCCCGGGGAAGTCGGGCGCGGGCAGGGCCCCGATGCGCCAGTGGCCCCCCGCGAAGTGGAACCGCTGCGGCCCGGCCACGTTGATCGCGAATCGGTGGCGATCCAGGTCCAGCACCGTCGGCACGGCCTCGATGTCCAGCCGCAGGGCGCGGGTGTTCTCGGTGCGCACCCGCAGGCGCCCCGAGGGTCGCCGCTCCGCCGTCGCCCGTGCCGCCGGACCCACGCTCCGCACGGCCTCGATGCCCAGCCAGGCGTGCCGCGCTGGCGTCATGCCCACGCTCGGGGTGCGCAGCACCACGTCGTCCGTATGCCTGTCCCGCGTGAGCGCCCGCAGCGCCGAGAACATGCGCCCCGTGCCGTACGCCCACGGCCAGACCTCGTGGCCCAGGGGTGGGGTCTCGAAGCGGAACGTCTTGCGCAGCCGCCGGTACGCCTGCACGAAGGGAACCGAGTTCTGCATCGGGTTGACGCGATCGCGGCTGCCGTGCACGCAGAACATCGGCGGGCCGTTCTCCGCCAGCCCCGCCGGGGAGCCGGCGTCCACGAGCACGCGCTCCCAGGACATCAGCCGATTGTCGTCCAGGTGCCACACCATCCGCCAGTCGCTCGCCCCGCACAGGGGGGCGACGGCGGCGAACACGTCCGGGTGCCGCACGCCCAGCTCGAAGGCGGCCATGCCGCCCATGGACACTCCGGTCAGCCAGGTGCGCTCCGGGTCCACGGGCACGCGGGCGCCCAGGAACGCCAGGGCGTCCAGCACGTCCTGTTCCCCCGGCCCGCGGAACACGATGTCCCCGTGGCCGTGTGGCGCGATGATGGCCACGTCCGCCGCGCCGGGATCGCCGGCGAGCAGACGCACCAGCGGTTCGGCCGCCTGCTGGAAGCCGTGCAACAGCACGACCGTGGGGTAGCCCGTCGGGGGCGGCGGCACCGCCGGCAGGGACACGATGTAGGGCCGCGGCCGCCCGTCCCTCGGGGTCCGCACCGTCACGCTCTGCACGCCGAGGCGCAGCGTGGCGGGCGCGTCGTTCAGCGGCACGACGGGCGTCGCGGGCGCCGACGCAGGGCGGGGCGCGGGGGGCAGCACGGCGGACGCGACCTCGCCGGTCACGCCCACCGGCGGCCCGTGGTCCAGGGCGTGCAGCCGCGCGGCGAACCGCCAGGCGCCGTCCACGTTGGCGACCTCGACCAGCACCCGGTGGCGGCCCGGGGCGAGGCGCACGGGCACGAAGTCCGCGTCCGGCCGGAAGCCCCGCGGGCGGTCGGCGGCGTGCGCCAGGGTGTCGTCCACCCACACGGCCAGGCCGTCGTCGCTGCCGAGCTCCAGAAAGCCCTCGAAGGGTGCAGCGCAGACCAGCGTCGTGACCAGCGCCCGCGCGCCGTTGCGCGTCGTGCCCAGGTCGATGACACCGTCGGCCCCGGGCCCCACCACGCTCCAGGCCGCGCCGGGCGAGCGGGTGTCCCGGGGCGCCGGGTCCAGGCGCCCGCCGGGGGCGCTCGTCACGGGGCCCTGCATCCACGCGCCGATCTCCCCGTCCGGTCCCAGCGCGAAGGCCGCACCGGCGAGCACGAGCGCGAGCACCATCAGCGCCGGTCCGGGAAGTCGGTGGTCCGCATGAGCGGCCACAGCGGCGGCGTCGTGGCGCGCCCGAGGGCCAGGCGATGCACGCTCGGGGGTCGCGGCCCGCTCAGCACGGCGACGTCGCCGCAGCGCAGCGTCGGGGCCACGCCGCCGGCCATCGGCGCCCCGGCGGTCACGAGCCCGAGGGAAGCAGCGCCGGCCAGGAGCGTGGCGTGGTCGACCTCGCCGCCCAAGAGCCAGAGCGCGCGCCGCGCGTCCACACCCAGCAGCCACCGCGCGGGACCGGCGACCACGCCGGCCACGGGCACCCCACCGACCACCACCGGCACGAGCTGTTGGTAGAACGACCCCGCCGCGGGCAGGTCGGCCGGGGCGAGCAGGCTCAGGCGGCCGTCCACGCCGATCTGGAGCGTGACGCGGTCCGTGCGCGGCGCCTCGCCCAGGTCCCGGTGCGGCAGGCCCTCGCCCGTGGCGCCCCGGTGCAGCAGGAGCTCGCACCAGCCCGGCTCGGCCTCACCGGCGCGCGCGCCCAGGGCCTCGGCGTCGACCCGCACCGCGGACAGCGTGCCGGCGCCGGCGCGCAGCTCACCCCGGGCCAGCGGCGGCGGCCACATGCCCTGCGGCCGCGGCAGCCCGGCCCCCGAGAGCGGGTGGACCCAGCTCTGCCCTTCCGGCACGGGGAACATCGGTCGCGACACCAGATAGAAGAAGTCGCGCGTGTGCGGGTCCACGTAGCGGGCGTCCTCGGAGCGCCACATGTCCGGCATCAGCGACTGCCGCTCGATGCGCCCTGCGTCGGCCCCCGGCCGCCAGAACTCCCAGCCGATGTTGGAGATGTTCATGTCCAGGTGCATGGCGTACTCGGCGTCCGCGGCCATCAGGCCGTCGGCCAGCGTGTCCGCGGAGCAGCGCACGCACACGCCGAACACCAGGAACCCGGCCCGGGTGACGCCCATGCCCGACCGCCACGTGAAGATGGGGTCGCTGCCCTTGATGGTGAAGCCCCAGGTGCGCCGCCCGAGGGGGTTGAACTGCCCGCGATCGGCCAGGGGCGGCAGGTTCTGTCGCAGCGACACGAGGCCCTTGGGCAGCGGCCCGCCGTCGTCCGCCCAGGTGCCCATCAGCGCGCTGCCGTCGGCGTAGGTCGCCACCGTGGCCACCTGCGGCAGGGGCGGCAGCAGCACGGTCTTGTCCACGACCATGCCGTAGTTGCCGTGCACGGCCTGGAAGCCCCCGTTGAAGGCCGCCAGCGTCTGCCCGCGCACGGCGCCGGGCACCATGCCCGTGCCGACCTCGCCCGTGGTGCTGCGGGGGTGCTCCGTACCGCCCACCATGCGCAGCTCCGCCTGCCGCGGGTCGACCAGCACCAGCTCGGTGATGGCGTCCGGCCGCTCGGTGTCCACGCGGATCGTGGTGCGCCAGAAGATCGGCGGCGCCCCCGGCGTCGCCGGGGCGAAGTGAAACGGCCGCCAGCGCCCTTCGCCCGGCAGCGGCGGATCCAGCCGCGGGGTGATGTCCGGCGGCGGGGCCTCCAGGGGCCAGGGGCCCAGCGGATCGACCACGCCGGCGGCCTCGGGCGGGGGTGGGGGCGGCGGCTCCGGGGCCTGCGCCGCCTCGCCGGTCAGCGGCGCGACCACACCCCCCATCAGCCGGAACCGGGCCGTCTGGAACGTGTCCGCCAGCCGGAAGAACACGGTCTCCAGCGCGTAGATGCGCTCCGGCCCGATGAACGACACGCTCCGGGCCGTGTCCACCGCCCAGGAGAGCAGCGAGCGCGGCGCCCGGTGGGTCTCGACGGCCCGCAGCCAGGGCACGTCCGGCGGTCGGCGCGCGGCCACGGAGCCCAGGTCCAGCCGGGCCTCGCGCCAGCCCTCGCCCTCGCGCCGGGCGACGTTGAGCTCGTCCCCCTCCCAGCTCAGGCGCATGTCCGCGGCCGGCTCGGTCAGGATGTAGCGGGCGACGTGCACGCCCCGCCAGTCGCCGATCTCGAGCAGGTCCGTCAGCGCCCGGGTGAGCAGGGCCTCGAGGGTCGCCCCCGGCTCCGGCGGCGTGCCGTTCAGGTCCAGCACCGTGACGCCGGTGTACAGGTGGGCGAACCGGGTGGTGAAGGCCACCTGCCCCGGCCGCGGCGTCAGCCAGGCCTCGTCGCCGTCCGCCGTGCGGGTCAGGTTGTAGATCGTGCCGACGGAGAGCGGCGCGCCATTCGGCGCCACTCGGGCGCGGAGCAGGAACACGTCCCGGTGGGGGTCCTCCCCCTGTCGGGCGACGAACACCAGCCGCCGCTCGTCGAAGGCCGCGTCCACGCCAGGCTCACCGAAGACGTCGATGAAACCCGCCGACTCGGTCTCGTCCGTGTGGTAACCCAGGGACTCGACATAGGCCACCAGGGCCTCGCGGGCGCGCCGCTCCGGCGGGGCGTCGGCGTCGATGCCCGCGGGCACCGGGGCCGCCGGCCCGCGCAAGAGCCCGTGCACCCCGAAGGCCGCCCCCACGGCCAGCGCGACGCTGGCCAGCAAGGGGACGTGATGGCGACTGAACGCGCCGATGGATTACTTCTTCTCGGGCTCGGGGGTCTCCGCCGCGCGGGGATTGCGCAGCCGGTAGACCTGGAAGGTCACGGCGTCGAGGGGGGCCGAGGCCTTGACGCGGAACGACTTGTTCGGCTTGGCCCACCCCTTGGAGTCGACCGTCACGTCCGTGTCCTCGAAGGGCAGCGGGTTCTGGTCGGCGCGGGCCTGGCCGTGGAGCTTCCAGGCGATGTCCGAGAGCAGGTTGCGGGCGGCGGCCAGGGCGGCCTTCTCGGCGTTGGCCTCGAAGCCCTCGTCCTTGGGCGCGCCGGCGGCGTCGGCGGTGGCCTCGACCACGAACCGCCCGTTGGCGGCGTCGTACTGGCCGGCCTTCTCGAACTCGCCCTTCTTGGCGTCGACGTCCGCCTGGAACTTGCCCTTGAAGTCCAGGAACCCGGCCAGATCGGCCTGGTTGCCCGCTTCGCGCTTCTTCGACTTGCTCACGTCGAGCGTCAGGATCTTCTCGTAGGCGGCCTTGGCGTCCGCATACCGCGTGGGCGAGTCGCTGCGCATGGCCTTCTCGGCCTGGGCCTTGTACAGGTCGGCGAGCTGGCTCTTCGCCGCGCTCTTGGGGTCGAGCTCGAGGGCCTTCTTGAGGAAGGCCTCGGCCTCCTTGGGCAGGTTCACCGCGGCCGTGCGGTAGCTGCGGTCCAGGGCCTCTTTGACGTTGGCGCCGTACTTCTTGACCAGGTCCGGGTTGGCCAGGATCTTCTGCAGCAGCTCCTGCTCCTGGGCGAAGGCGCCGTGGTTGCCCAGCGCCTGGGCCTTGCCCCACAGGGCGTCGTAGCTGGAGGGGTCGCTCTTGAGGGCCTCGTCGTACTTGGCCAGCGCGCCCTCGTAGTCCTTGGAGATGAGGCGCATCTTGGCCTCGTCCACCAGGTCCTTCGTCTTCTGACCGCAGCCGGCCGCCACGACGGCCAGGGCCACGACGGCCACCCGCAGCATCGAACCCATGTTTCGCAAGAGACCCTCCGACGGGAAAATTCGGGGCAGAACGGCCCGGGCCGTGGATTACACGCGCGCCGCGCCCGGATCAACCTTCGCGGCGTGCCGCGCCGCTACCACTCCGGCGCGTTGTTGGCCAAAAGGATGACCAGCTCGCGGAAGAGGTCGGGATCCACGCCGCCGAGCATGTGGTCCTTGATCACGTTGAGCGCCTCGAAGCTGCGCGCGGCGGCGTGGTACGAGCGGTTGGTGGTCAGGGCGTCGTAGATGTCGGCCAGCGCCACGATGCGGCCGGGCAGCACGACCTCGTCCTTCTGCAGGCCGTAGGGGTACCCCTTGCCGTCCATGCGCTCGTGGTGGCCGATGATGGCCCACCGCGTGACCTCGTCCATGGGCCCCTGCGCGCTCAGCAGGTCGATGCCGAGCTGCGGGTGCTGCTTCATCACCTGCCACTCCTGGGGCGACAGCGGCCCAGGTTTGGTCAGGATCTCCGGCGGCACCAGGGCCTTGCCGATGTCGTGCAGCAGCGCGCCCTCGCCCAGCTTCTGCAGGAAGCCCGCCGACAGGCCGAGCTGCTTGCCGAGGGCCACGCTGTAGACCTCGACGTGGAGCGTGTGGGTGTACGTGTAATAGTCGTGGCTGCACAGGCGGATGACGCTGCGAAAGGCCTGCCGCCCGCTCGAGATGAAGCCGACCGTCTGCTCGACCAGCGACCGCACCGTGCCCAGCGTGTCCGGCGACTCCGGGTGGGCGAAGAGGTCGTCCATGATGATCCGGCTGGCTTCCATGAGGAAGCCCGCCTTCTCGTCCAGGGCGAGCCGCGGGTCCTTCAACCGCACGGCGAGCTCCTGCTCGAAGTAGCGCGCCAGGGTCTTCTTGTCGCGCGCGTCGACGAAGAACTCCTTGAGGCCCTTGGCCTTGAAGGACTTCACGTCCTCGAAGGTCATGGGGTGGTGCGCCCGGCGGAACAGCAGGAAGTTGCCGCCGTTCCGGATGTAGAGATCGAACGGGATGCTCTCGTCGGCGCGCAGACGCGTGGCGTCCAGATGAATGAAGGCCTCGGTGCGGTGGGTACCGCCGGTGCGGGCCCCCGTCTGCTGACGCTCGATCAAGACACCCCCCTCAGGACCGCGGCGTGGGACCTACGTTACCACCGGTCGCCGAGGCTGCCAGTTTCCGCGTCCAGCGCCAGAGCCATTCCCCCAGGCCCCAGGCCAGATAGGCCGCCATGAGCGCCACGACGGCGAAGGACGGCCGGACCTCGATGGCCACGAAGAGCGTGGCGCAGATGACGGTCACGATCGCCGTGACCGAGCGTTTGTTCATGCGCGAGGCCTTGAACGTGCGGAACGGGATGGTCGAGACCATCAGCACGCCCAGGCCGAAGAGCAGGAACGGCGGCCAGGGCTCGGCGCCCGTCAGCGGGGGCGCGTCGGCGTTGAGCCAGGCGATGATCACCGCCACCAGCAGCCACGCCGCCGCCGGGATGGGCAGCCCCACGAAGAAGTGCGACGGCCCCGCGGCCTGCGCGGCCATCACGTTGAAGCGCGCCAGCCGGATGGCGCCGCACGCGCAGAAGAAGAAGCAGGCGAAGAGGCCCAGGGGCCCCCAGTGGGACAGGCCCCAGAACCACGCGATGAGCGCCGGCGCGGCGCCGAAGGAGATGACGTCCGCCAGGGAGTCCATCTGCACGCCGAAGGCCGACTGCGTCTTGGTCATGCGGGCGACGCGGCCGTCGATGCCGTCGAAGAACGCCGCCAGCAGGATGGACACGCAGGCGCGGTACATCGCCGGGGTGTCCCCGTGGGCCTCCGCCGCCGTCACGGCGCCGTAGAAGCCGCAGAAGATGGACGCCACCGTGAAGAGGTTCGGCAGGATGAACATCGCCTTGCGAAGATCGAAGGCGGGGCGTCGGAGACGCAGGCGCAGACCGAGGGCCCGGCGCTTGCTGAGTTTCAGGGAGGGGATGCGCATCGCGCCCGACCATTACACCGCCGAAGCCCCCTTGACAACGCCGGCCTTGACCGCATGGCGGGTTTCCGCTAGAAAGCCGCGCTCCCATTGCCGCCGAGTGCCAAGACTCGGCACCAACCAAGAGGTCGAACGATGCATACGCCGTTTACCAAATCCGACGCCGCCGTTGCCGAGCGCAAGTGGCTGGTGGTCGATCTCGAGGGTGTCACCCTCGGGCGCGCGGCATCGAAGATCGCCCACATCCTCCGCGGTAAGCACAAGCCCAGCTTCACCCCGCACGTGGATGATGGCGACTTCGTCGTCGCGCTGAACGTTCACAAGATCAATCTGACGGGCCGCAAGTGGGACCAGAAGATGTACTACCGGCACACGGGTTACCCGGGTGGCCTCAAGGAAGCCAATGCGCGCACCTTGGTGGCCAATCACCCCGAGGATCTCCTGAAGCTGGCGGTCAAGGGCATGCTGCCCTCTGGTCCCCTCGGGCGCGCTCAGCTCAAGAAGCTGAAGATGTACGCCGGGAGCGAGCACCCCCACACGGCCCAGCAGCCGGTGAAGCTCGACCTCGACACCGTGCTCGCGACCTCGACCTGATTCCTGGTACCTGATTCGACAACCTTTTTTGTGTTCGCGCCCTGATCAACTACCGGTGAGAGCCGGTCCAATCGAAGGCCGGAAGGCCTCGGCGCGACGCCTGGAGTGAAGATGAACTTCGAGCAGCCTCAGCAGTGGGCGGCCGTTGGCCGACGGAAGACCTCGGTGGCGCGGGTGTACCTGCGGCCGGGCAATGGGACCATCCTCGTCAACGGTCGTTCATTCGAGAACTACTTCCCCCGCGCGACGAACCGCGCCCTGATCATGCAGGCCTTCGAGGCCGTGAACGTGGTCGGGCAGTTCGACGTGCTGATCTCCGTCGCCGGTGGCGGCGGCACGGGTCAGGCCGGCGCGGTGCGCCACGGCATCACCCGCGCGCTGTGCATGAACAACCCCGAGTTCCGCAGCACGCTCAAGCGCGCCGGGTTCATCACGCGTGATGCCCGCGCCGTCGAGCGCAAGAAGTACGGTCGCGCCGGCGCCCGTCGTCGGTTCCAGTTCAGCAAGCGCTGATCTTGGAGCCCGTGCGCGTCGCCCTGGTGGGCGCCAGTGGTTACACCGGCGCCGAATTCCTCCGGCTGTCGCGCCTGCACCCGGCCTTGCACCTCACGCGCCTCTGCGCGGAGAGCAAGGCCGGGCAGCTTCTTTCCGAGGTCCTGCCCCCCTTCTACGGTGTGGGCGCGGACCTGCCGCCGCTCGTCAAGTTCGACGCGGCGGACGTGGCGGCGAACGCGGACTTCGCCGTGCTCGGCCTGCCCCACGGCACCGCGCAGGACGCCACGGCGGACCTGCTCGCCGCGGGCGTGCGCGTGATCGACATGAGCGCCGACCACCGCTTCGCCGATCCGGAGGAGTTCGCCCGCGTCTACGCGCCGCACCGCCACCCGGCGTCGCTGGCCGAGACCGTGTACGGCCTGCCGGAGCTCAACCGCGAGGCCCTGCGCAAAACGCGCCTGGCCGGCTGCGCGGGGTGTTACCCCACGAGCGTGATCCTCGCGGTCACGCCGGCGCTCGAGGCGGGCCTGCTCGCCACGAACGAGGTCATCGCCGACTCGAAGAGCGGCGTGAGCGGCGCGGGGCGCACCCCCAATGCCGGCACGCACTTCCCCGAGACGAGCGAGGGTCTGCACGCCTACAAGACCCTGGATCACCGGCACGCGCCGGAGATGAGCCGGGCGCTCGGCGGCCTGAAGGTGCGCTTCACGCCGCACCTGATCCCCATGAACCGGGGCATCCTCTCCACGGTCTACCTGCGGCTCAAGCCCGGCGTGAACCTGGCCGAGGTCCGCGGGGCCTACGAGCGCCGCTACGCCGGCGAGCGGTTCGTCCACGTGCTGCCCGCGGGCGCGCACCCGGACACGCGACACGTGCGGGGCACGAACCTGTGCCACATCGGCCTGTTCCAGGAAGACGACCTGCTGTGTGTGCAGAGCGTCATCGACAACCTGACCAAAGGCGCCGCGGGGCAGGCCATCCAGTGCCTGAACCTGATGGCCGGTCTCCCCGAGGACATGGGTCTCACCCAGACCGCCCTCTTCCCCTGAGGTCACCATGTGCGGGCCGATTCTCCTCGTGCTCATCGGCCTGCCTGCGCTGGAGATCTACGGGATCCTGAAGGTCGGTCAGTGGGTGGGGGCGTTCGAGACCATGCTCCTGCTCGCCACGGCCTTCATGCTGGGGCTCGGCCTCATCCGGGGCCACAGCCTGGCCGCGCTGCGCCGCATCCAGACCGGCGCTCCGCCGAGCCCGGACGTGCTGGCCGGGCCGCTGGTCTTCGTGGCCGCCGTGCTGCTGATGGTGCCGGGATTCTTCAGTGATGTCGTGGCCTTGCCGCTGCTCCTGCCCCCCGTGCGTCGGCTGGTGGCGCGCATCATCGTGCGGCGCTTCGGCCGGCCGGGCGGGCCGGGCGGTCCGGGCGGACAGGGCCCCTTCGGCGGCGCCGGGGGCTCGTTCATCGTGATCCGCCGGGGCTGAGGCGCCTCAGGCGTTCAGGGCAAGGGCGAGCTCGACGCGGCCGTGGGCCCGCCGCACACCCGCCGGCAGCGCGCCCGAGGGGCGGGTGTCGATGACCAGGCCGTCGTAGCCCGAGAGCATGAGCGCCTGGTGCCAGGTGGCCAGGTCGATGGACTCGGTGGCGGCCGTGAAGATCACGGCGCCGCAGGGGGCGTCCGTCACCGCGTCCAGGGCCGGGCCCGGGCGGCCGGCGTCCACCGCGGACCAATCGTCGGGCAACCAGGCGATGATGCGCCGCCGCTCGGCGCCATCGTCACCCACGACCATCGCACTGCGTGCACGCGCCATGGACCACTCCCGCTCGGGAACCGTCGACCGAGGACTGCCTGACCCTATCGGCATGCCTACGCACAACCCCCTGCGGTGGGTCAATTCAACCGGGCGGGTCGTAGGGCAGCGTGAAGGCGCCGCGCTCGGGCCCGGCGCCGACGACGGAGAAACACATCGTGTCCCCGGGTCGAACGCGGCCAGCGGCGAGGTCCTCGTCCAGCAATCGGAGCGTGCTGACGGACACGAGGTTGCCCAGGCGCTCGCAGTTGCGCGGCACCTTCTCGAGGGGCAATCCGGACCGGGCGAGGAATCCATGGATGAGCCGCGGGCTGGCCTGATGGGTGTAGATGCGGGCCACCCGGTCGACGTGGTCGGGGGCCAGGCTCTCCAACGCCCGACCATTCGCCAGCATTCCCTCGGTGTAGTAGCGCTGGATCGCCGGGCCGTGCATGCCGAAGGCGCTCATCGGCAACGACTGCGGGCTGCCCGGCGGGTGCAGCGCGCCGCCGCCGGGGTAGACCACCAGCGGGTCGTGGAACGGCCCCTGCCCGTCGAAATCCCGGGCGTCGCGCGTGTAGAAGCGCACGCCCTGCGCCTCGGGCCGCCGCTCCAGGGTCGCCGCCGCGGCGCCGTCGGAGAAGAGCGCCGGCGAGAACCACAACAGCTCCGCGGTCGGGTGGGTGGTGTTGTCGCGGTAGAGCGGGTTGGGGCGGCCGTCGGGCATGACCATGTAGGCGCTCGGCGCGTTCCAGGTCAGCAGCAGCACCCGCTCCGAGGTCATGCGCCCCAGGTGGGCGATGGCCCGGGCCAGACCGGCGCAGCCGGCGTGCAGCAGCAGCACGGGCACGTCGTCGCGCAGGCCGAGCAGGCGCCCGAAGCGGTGCGCGTCCTGGTCGAGGCTCAGCTCATAGGGCGTGCAGGTCACCAGCAAAAGCGCGTCCACGTCGTCGGGCGTCCAGCCGGCGGCCTCGAGGGCGGCCTCGCCGAGCGCCGCGACGGTCTCCGGGCGGCGAAAGACCTCGGGCGCCCAGGACTTCGACCTGATCCCGAGCAACTGGGCCATCAGGGCGCCATCGACGATCCGCCCCGGCTCGCCCCGGTGGGGGATCTGCGCCCACTCGGCCCACGCGGCCAGGTCGAGGACCTCGCCGATCCGCGTTCGGACCGACCGGAGCGCGTAGTGCTGGGACGTCGGGGCGTCGTTTGTGCACGAAAACAAATGCACCTCTGCTCGCTGGATGCGGGGGGGCTTTGCCGATTGTGCCGAATTGTCGCGGTTTACTCACGCCGAGTGAGGTGACCCGTCAAATTTTGCAGTTCGGCTGCCGATGGCGAGAATGCACATGTCGATGCCTGCCCTGCTCCTGAGCGACGAGCCCCTGACCACCACCGCCGGCTTGCGGCGTCTGGTGGAGGGCGGCTTCGAGGTCGAGCTCGCCACGGACGTGGCCAGCGCCCTGGCGCGGCTCGCCCGCGGGGGCGTGGCCCTGCTGGTGGTGGATCTCGACCACTCGGAGGGCATCGGGCCCCCGGCCGCCGTGGCGCTGATGAGCGCCGCGCTGGCGCAGGCGACCGCGGTGCTGGCCATCGGCGTGCCCTCGACGGAGCTGCGCGGCTGGCCGCGCACCGCCACCAAACCCTTCACGGCGGAGCAGGCCCGGGCCTGGCGCGCCGCGGCCCAACCGCGGCTGGGCATGTGCGAGGCGACGCCGGTCTCGCTGGAGCGCCTGACCGAGAACCTGGGCGGCTCCGAGGCCGACGCCCTGGACATGCTGCGCGACTACGCGTCCTTGGCCCTGCCGCAGCACGACGCCCTGCGTGCGGCCGTCGCCGCCGAGGACTGGCCGCGGGTCGCCGAGGTCGCCCACCGCGTCTGCGGCTCACTGGGCGCCATCGAGGCGCGCGAGGCCGCCTTCACCTGCCGGCAGCTCATGGGGGTCTCCCGCACGGGCACCCCGGACGACGCCCGCCGGCTGGCGGTGCACGTGCTGTCGCTGCTGGCCCGCGTAGAGGCGAGCCTCGACCGGCACCACGCCCGCGACCCCTCTGCCCCACCGATGGCCCTCGGCGCCTGATGTCGCTTCAACATCTCTTCGACTCCGTGGACGCGCTCCGGGAAGAGCGCTGGCCGCTCCTTCAGGCCCTCGGGTACATCCTGCTGACCACGGGGCTCCTGTTCGCGGGGGTCTACCTGCTGCTCGACGCGCCGGGTGCCACGCTCGTCGCCGGTCTGGCCAGCGCCCGCTGCGCCGGCCTGCTCCACCGGCTGCATCGGACGCCCGGGCCCGAGACCGAGGCCGAGGTCGCCCGCCAGTACTCGCTCACCTTCTTCCTGGCCCTGGCCGGCATCGCCGTCACGACCGGCGGCTGGGGCGCGCCGGTGGTGGTCTGGCTGGTGCTGGTGCCGATGCTGGCCACGCTCATCAGCGACCTGCGCTCGGGGCTCTTGTGGGGCAGCATCTGCGCGGCCACGGTGGTGGTGCTCTACGTGATGCGGGCGCTGGCGGTGCCCGTGCCCAACCCGCTCTCCGTCGAGGCCCACGAGGCCCTGGAGCTGGTGGGCAACGTCACGCTGGTCTGCCTGGCGATGGCCATCCTGGGCCGATACGAGTATGCGCACCGGCGCATGGTCGAGGGCCTGGCCGAGAGCCGCGAGGCCCTGCGCGCCGCCTGCGACACCGCCGAGGCCGCCAGCCGCGCCAAGAGCACGTTCCTGGCCAACATGAGCCACGAGGTCCGCACGCCCATGAACGCAGTGATCGGCATGGCGGACCTGCTGCTGGCCGGCGCCCAGAGCGCGGAGCAGCGCGAACGCACCGAGACCATCCGGGCCTCGGCCGAGGCGCTTCTGGGCGTGCTCAACGACATCCTCGACTTCTCCAAGATCGAGTCCGGTCGCCTGACCATGGAGTGGGTGCCCTTCGAGCCGGGCGAGGTCCTGGGGGACGTGGTGGACCTGCTGGCGAGCCGCGCCGCGGACGCCGGGCTGGAGCTGCACCTGACGGCGCCCGAGGGCCTGCGGGTGGCCGGCGATCCCTTCCGGTTCCGGCAGATCGCCCTGAACCTGGTGGGCAACGCCCTTAAGTTCACCCCGGCCGGCGAGGTCGCCGTTCGGCTCGAGGCCCGCGACCTGCCCGAGCACGGTCGCGTGGAGTTGGGCCTGACCGTGCGGGACACCGGCCTGGGCATGGCGCCAGAGGTCCAGGCGGAGCTCTTCCGCCCGTTCACGCAGGGGGACGCCTCGACCACGCGCCGCTTCGGCGGTACGGGCCTGGGCCTGGCCATCACGCGGCAGCTCGTGGAGATCATGGGCGGCGAGATCGACGTGGAGAGCGCCCCGGGAGAGGGCAGCCGGTTCCGGGTGCGCCTGCCCTTCGCCCACGCCGGGGACGCGACCCCCGCGCCCGGTTTGGGTCCGCTGCGGGTGCTGTACGCCGAGCCCCACGCCGGCGCCCGGGCCAGCCTGGCCGACGCGTTGACGCAGTGCGGGGTCTCCGGGGTGGCGGCCGAGACGCCCGAGGCCGCCCTGGGCCTCGAGCCCTGCGACGTGGTGCTGTGGCCGGCGAACTGGCCGCGGCCGCGGGGCCTGGGCGGGCCCGGAGCCGTCGTTCTGTGCATGGGCCACGGCGCGCCGGAGCCCCTGCCCGCGGACGTGCACGGCTGGCTCTCCAAGCCGATCCGCGTGGAACGGCTGCGGCGGCGGCTGCTGGCGCGCACCGCCCCGGACCCGCTCGCGCGCACCGGCACACGACCGCCGACGAGCGTGGCGACCCTGCCCGACGGCCGGCGGCTCCGCGTGCTGGTGGCCGAGGACAACCCGGTCAACCAGCGGGTGATGGGGGCGATGCTCGCGCAGCTCGGCGTCGAGGCGACGCTGGTGGGCGATGGTCTGGGCGCGCTGGCGGCCCTGGATGCGCAGCCCTTCGACCTGGTGCTCATGGACGGGCAGATGCCCCACATGGACGGCGAGACGGCCGCCCGGGCCATCCGCGGCCGCGCGGACGCCGCCCGGGACGTGCCCATCGTGGCCGTGACGGCCCATGCGATGGTCGGCGACCGCGAGCGTTTCCTGGCGGTGGGCATGAACGAACACCTGCCCAAGCCCGTCACGCTGCGGGCGCTGGCCGGCGTGCTCGCGCGGTTCGGGGCGGCGGCCGGCGCCTCCATACCGCCGCTGCCCGTGGAGGACACCCCCGAACGCGACGCCGCGGCCGACGCCGACCCGCGGGCCCGCGAGGAGTTCCGGGCCACGTGTCGGGCGCTGCTGACGGCCTGCGAGGCCGCACAATCCCTGGACGAGGCGACCCGCGCCCGGGCGTGGCGCCGCTTGCGCTCGGCCGCGCTGTGGGCCGAGCTGCCGGCGCTGGCCGCCCTGGCC
>CAINDO010000449.1 GCA_903847385.1 uncultured Myxococcales bacterium | reverse complement strand
GGCGACGGCCTCGGCGGCAACCCGGCCGGGGGCACGGGCGGCGCCGGCGGTGTGGGCGGGCAGGGCGAGGGCGGCGCGGTCGAGGCCGACGCCGGCGAGCCCCTCCCGGCCGGCAACTTCCCCAAGGACGGCCTCTGGGCCGTGACCGTGGACCTCGTCGAGTTCTCGCTGAAGATTCCCTTCCAGCTCGAGGTCGACGGCACCGAGGCCACCCGCACCATCGACAGCGCCGTGCTGCGCGCCGTCGCGGCGGACGGCGTCACGCTCAGCGACCCGCTCGGCACGGTGAGCGGCATCGAGGTCGCCCCGGACGGCACCTTCCAGTTCGGCTTCGCCAACGTCGTGCTGCCCGGCGCGTTCACGCCGACGGGCTCGGACGTCGAGGTCACGGTCAACTTCGGCGGCACCGCCACGGGTGACTCGGCCATGTGCGGCAGCGTCACGGGCCGCATCATCACGCTCGAGTCCGACCTGACGATGAGCACCTTCGGCGGCGTGCCCTGGGACCTCCCCGCCGACCAGCGGCCCTTCTCCTGCGAGCCGGTCGAGATGGAGACCTTCACCCCCATCGACCCGGCGAACTGCCCCGAGCTCGTGGCCGGCGACAACCCGGGCTTCCCCTCGGCGGGCCTGGAGCGCACGTTCCGCCTCTACGTGCCCTCGACGTGGACGGCCGACAAGAAGTACCCGCTGGTCTTCGTGTGGCACGGCCTCGGCCAGACCCAGGACGAGATCCAGGCCGGCTCGGCCATCGAGTCCTTCGTGGACGAGAAGGAGATCATCGCGGTCGTGCCCGACTCCCAGGCCGAGGACAAGCCCGGCGTGGAGTGGGACCAGCTCGCCGTCGGTGAGAACCCCGATCTCGTCTTCTTCGACGACATCCTGACCTGCGTCGACAAGGGCTACGGCGTCGACCTCGACCGCGTGCACTCCACCGGCCTCTCCGCCGGCGGCCTGTGGACGACCTACCTGACGATGTTCCGCAGCGAGAAGATCGCGTCGTCGGTGGCGTTCTCCGGCGGCCTGCTCGTGCCGTACCCGATGCCCGCGGCGAAGCGGCCGATGATCGTGGCTTGGGGCGGTGAGGAGGACCTCGCCTTCGACCAGAACTTCAACACGCTGGCGTTCGACCTGATCGGTGAGATCGTGCCGGCGGGCCACTTCGCGCTCGCCTGCAACCACGGCCAGGGCCACACCTGGGAGCCCGAGTTCACGCCGTGGGCGCTGCAGTTCCTGCTCGACCACCCGCGGACCATCGCCGAGGAGCCCTACGCCGCCGGCATCCCCGAGGGTTTCCCCGAGTTCTGCACCCTCGCCGTCGCCCCCTGAGCCGCCCGGCTCAGGACTAGAGATACCGATACGCCGCCACGGTGACGCCCGCGCCGAACTCCGGCGCGCCGGCCCACCCCCCGAACACCCCGCCCGACACCGACCAGAAGTCGCGGAAGCGCCACTCCATCAGGGCGTCCGCCCGCACCACCGGTCGCCATCCGCTCCGGTCCTCCAGCAGGGGGGCGATGCGGCGCTCGCCGGCGTCCGTCTGCAGGCGCCACTGGCGCTCGAACTGCGTCGCGTTCGTGGCCCCGCCGGCGACCAGCAGGACCGGCGTGAAGGCGTCGGACGGCGCCCAGGCGATACCCGCAGTCAGGTCGTGTCGGTCGAGGTGGAACACCTGAGAGGTGTCCGGCGCGTCGGCCTGGACACGCAGCTCGCCGCTGCGCAGGTAACCGTAACGCGCGAATCCGGACAGGGACTCGCGGAATCCGATCGCCAGCGTGCACTGCCCGCCGAGGAGCCACGCCGTCGCGTCCCGTCCCGCCGCCGCCTCCGACGTGCGATGGACCTCGGGCCCGCAACGCACCGAGCCCTCGCCCGTGTCGGCGCGCGCTACGCCCGCGAACAGCGCGGGGAGCAGCCCCAACGCCCACAGAATCCTCGCCATCCGACCGGCCTCCGGATCGGGATCATAGGCGGCCCCGGGCCGCGTTGACACTTTCACGGGGCCTCGTTACAACGCCCGTCACCAAAGTCAGGCGCAGGTTTTCGTACCATGGTCGATTTCGAACTCACCGAAGAGCAGTTGATGGTGCGCGAGATGGCGCGGTCCTTCGCCCAGAAGGAGGTCGCGCCCCACGCCCACGCGTGGGATGAGAACGGCACGTTCCCCACCGAGGCCATCAAGAAGATGGGCGCCCTCGGCCTGATGGGGGTGGCCGTGCCCCCGGAGTACGGCGGCGCGGGCTTCGACACCGTGTCCTACGTGCTGGCCATGGAGGAGGTCTCCGTCGCCTGCGCCGGCACCAGCGTCGCGATGTCCGTGAACAACTCCCTGGCCTGCGACCCGATCCTGAAGTTCGGCAACGAGGCCCAGAAGAAGAAGTACCTGACGCCCATGGCCTCGGGGAAGATCCTGGGCTGCTTCGCCCTCAGCGAGCCCGGCAACGGCAGCGACGCCGGCGCCGCGCAGTGCACGGCCACGCTCACGCCGGACGGCAAGCACTACGTGGTGGAGGGCACGAAGAACTTCATCACGAACGGCCCCAACGCCGACTTGTGCATCCTGCTGGCAACGACGGACCGCTCCAAGGGCAACAAGGGCATCAGCGCGTTCATCAGCGAGATGCCGGCCGAGGGCCTGACGGTCGGTCCGAACGAGAAGAAGCTCGGCATCAAGGCCAGCAGCACCTCGCAGCTCATCTACGAGAACTGCCTGATCCCGGTCGAGAACCTGCTCGGCAAAGAGGGCGACGGTTTCAAGATCGCCATGGCCACGCTCGACGGCGGCCGCATCGGCATCGCCGCTCAGGCGCTCGGCATCGCCCGCGCCGCCTACGAGGCCGCCGCGCGCTACAGCCTGGAGCGCAAGGCCTTCGGCGCGCCCATCGCCAACCTGCAGGCCATTCAGTTCAAGCTCGCCGACATGGCCACGCGCCTGGACGCCGCCCGCCTGCTGACGCTGCAGGCGGCGACGCTGAAGGACCGCAAGGTGCGCCACACCAAGGAGTCCGCCATGGCCAAGCTCTTCGCCTCGGAGACGGCCATGTGGATCGCCACGCAGGGCATCCAGGTGCACGGCGGCTACGGCTACCTGAAGGACTACCCGGCCGAGCGTCACTTCCGCGACGCCAAGATCACCGAGCTCTACGAGGGCACCAGCGAGATCCAGCGCCTGGTCATCGCGCTGAACGTCATCAAGGAGCTCGTCGGCTGATGGACGTCACGCCGAATCAGGACCAGGCGGCGATCCGCGACACGGCGCGCCGCGCCGCCCGCGAACTGCTGGCCCCCCACGCCGCCCGGAACGACGCCGAGGAGCGATTCCCGGGGGAGACGCTGAAGCAGCTCGGTCGTCTCGGCCTGATGGGCATCAACGTGCCGGCCGAGTACGGCGGCTCCGAGGCCGGGGTCGTCGCCTACGCCCTGGCCGTGCGCGAGCTGGCCGCGGGCTGCGCCGGCACCACGGTGGCCCTGATGGTCACCAACATGGTCGCCGAGACCATCGTCCGCTACGGCAACGAGGACCAGAAGCAGCGCTTCCTGCCCCGCATCTGCGGCGGCGAATGGCCCGCGGCCAGCTTCTGCCTCTCCGAGCCCGGCTCCGGCAGCGATGCGGCCGGCATGACCACGACGGCCGTGCTCGACGGCGACCACTACGTGCTCAACGGCACCAAGGCCTGGATCACCAGCGGCGGGCATGCCGGCGTGTACCTGATCATGGCCCGCACCGCGCCCGGTCCCGGCAGCAAGGGCATCACGACCTTCCTGGTGGAGGCCGGCACGCCGGGCCTGACCGCCACGCGCCCCGAGGAGAAGCTCGGCCTGCGGGCGTCGCACACGACGCAGATCGTCCTCGAGGACTGTCGCGTGCCCGTGGCGAACCGCCTCGGGGACGAGGGCATCGGCTTCAAGGTGGCCATGTCCGCCCTGGACGGCGGCCGCGTGGGCGTGAGCGCGCAGGCGCTCGGCATCGCCACCGCGGCGCTGCAGGCGGCCACGCGTTACGCCACCGAGCGCAAGCAGTTCGGCGGGCCCATCTCGCAGAACCAGGCGATCCAGTGGATGATCGCCGACAGCGCCACGGAGCTCGAGGCCGGCTGGCTCATGTGCCTGCGGGCCGCGTCGCTCAAGGAGAAGGGGCAGCCCCATAGCCGAGAGGCGGCCATGTCCAAGGTGTTCTGCACCGAGGTCGCCAACGAGATCTGCCACCGCGCGGTGCAGATCCACGGCGGCTACGGCTACACCCGCGAGTACCCCGTCGAGCGCCACCTGCGGGACGTCCGCGTGACGCGCATCTACGAGGGCACGAGCGAGGTCCAGCGCATCGTGATCGCTCGCGAGATCCTCAAGCAGTGGCAGTAGGTCAGGTCGCCATGTCCGAACGTCGCATCCGCGTACTCGTCGCCAAACCGGGCCTCGACGGCCACGACCGCGGCGCAAAGGTCATCGCCCGGGCCCTTCGGGACGCCGGCATGGAGGTCATCTACACCGGGCTCCATCAGAGCCCGGACATGGTCGCCGACGCCGCCGTGCAGGAGGACGTCGACTTCGTGGGCCTCTCCATTCTGTCCGGGGCGCACAACACGCTGTTCCCGGCGGTGCGCGCGGCGTTGGACGCCCGCGACGCGAAGGACATCGTGCTCTTCGGCGGCGGCATCATCCCCGAGGCCGACGCGAAGGCGCTGAAGGGGCAGGGGGTCGCCGAGATCTTCACACCCGGCGCCTCGCTCGAGGGCATCGTCTCCTGGCTGCGCGCGAAGGCGGCGGAGAAGAACTGAGTGGCCTTCAGCGTCCCGGAGCGTGTGCGCGTGTACGAGGTCGGCCCCCGGGACGGCCTGCAGAACGAGTCCGCGTTCCTCGCGACGGAGGACAAGGCCCGCCTGATCGAGCTGCTGGCGGCCGCGGGCCTGCCGGCCATCGAGATCACGAGCTTCGTGAACCCGCGGTGGATCCCGCCCCTGGCGGACGCCGAGAACCTGTCGGCGATGCTGCGCGACCGCGCCGACCTGCCGCGGCTGACGGCGCTGGTCCCCAACGAGAAGGGCCTGGAACGCGCGCTGGCCAACGGTCTGCGTGAGGTCGCCGTCTTCATGTCGGCGAGCGAGTCGCACAACAAACGCAACATCAACAAGACGCGGGCCGAGGCCTACGCCGCGTTCGAGCCGGTCTTCGCGACGTGCCGCAGCGCTGGCGTCGCGGTTCGCGCGTATGTGAGCGTCGTCTGGGGCTGCCCCTACGAGGGCAACGTCTCGGCCGAGGCCGTGCTGGAGACCACGCAGCGCCTGCTGGACCTGGGCGCCTACGAGGTCAGCCTGGGCGACACCATCGGCGTCGGCACCCCGGGGCAGACGTCGGACCTGCTGGAGCGCCTGCTCGCCCGCGTGCCCGCCTCACAGCTGGCCATGCACATGCACGACACGCGCGGCACGGCGCTGGCCAACTGCCTCGTCGGCCTGCAGATGGGCATCACCACCTTCGACGCCAGCGTCGGCGGCCTGGGCGGTTGCCCCTACGCGCCGGGCGCCAGCGGCAACCTGGCGACCGAGGACCTCGTCTACATGCTGAACGGCCTCGGGATCGATTCGGGCGTGGACCTCGATCGCCTCGTCGTGGCCGGCCTCTTCGCGCAGTCCCTGCTGGGTCGGCCGCTGCCCGGCCGCGCCCTGCGCGCGCTCGCGGCCACCTGCACCACCGCGATTCCCCCGTCACACGCCGACCAATTCCACAGGTGAACACATGAGCGAACACGGTGAGCGATGCCCTCTCGGGGGGGCAGACCCCGCGAAGCGGGGCGGGGGGGCGGCGCAATGAGCAACGCCGTCCTGATTGAAGACCACGGCCCCAAGTGGGTCGTGCGGTTGAACATGCCCGAGCGCCGCAACGCCTTGGGACGCGCCGTCGTCACGGGCCTCATCGAGGCCGCCGAAAGGGCCGCCGCCGTGAAGACGCTGCGGGCCATCGTGCTCTGCGGCGCCGGCGACAAGGCCTTCTGCGCAGGAGCCGATCTCAAAGAGCGCCAGGGCCTGAACCAGGACGAGGTCCGCGCCTTCGTCACGCTGCTGAACCAGAGCTTCCGCAACATCGAGACCTCACCCAAGGTCTGGATCGCCGCGATCCATGGCGCCTGTCTGGGCGGTGGCCTGGAGCTCTCGCTCTGCGCCGACCTGCGCGTCGCCCAGCGGGACGCCGTGATCGGCCTGCCCGAGGTCCGGCTGGGCATCCTGCCCGGGGCCGGCGGTACGCAGCGACTCCCGCGTCTGATCGGCATGGCCCGCGCCAAAGAGCTGATCCTGACCGGCACGCGCATCACGGCCGCCGAGGCGCTCGCGCTCGGGGTGGTCAACCGCGTCGCGGACGACCACGAGGCCGCCGCCCATGCGCTCGCCGACGAGGTCTGCCTCGCCGCGCCGATCAGCGTGCGCGAGGCCAAACGCGCCGTGAATCAGGGCTGGGAGCTGCCCCTCGAGGAGGCTCTGGCCCTCGAGCGGGCCTGTTACGACGTGATCATTCCGACCCAGGATCGCCTGGAAGGCCTGAAGGCGTTCGCCGAGAAGCGCGCGCCCCAGTTCAAGGGAGAGTGACGATGGCGCAGCACGACGCCGCACAGCTCGAGGCCATGCGCGCCGAGGTCCTCGAGGGCGGCGCACCCAAGTACCACCAGGCGAACGCCGCGCAGGGCAAGCTCTTCTGCCGCGAGCGCATCGCACGGCTCGTCGACCCTGGGTCCTTCGTCGAGGATGGCTTCTGGGCCAACCAGCGCGCCGGCGATCTGCCCGCCGACGGCGTGGTGACCGGCCTGGCCCGCGTTCATGGCCGCCCCGTGGCGATCATGGCCAACGACTCGACCATCAAGGCCGGCTCGTGGGGCAAACACACGGTCGAGAAGATCCTGCGCATTCAGGAGCAGGCGGCCAAACGCCGCTGCCCCTTGCTGTACCTGGTGGACTCCGCCGGGGCCCGCATCACCGATCAGGTCGAGATGTTCCCGGGCCGCCGCGGCGCCGGGCGCATCTTCTATAATCAGGTGAAGTTGTCGGGTGAAGTTCCTCAGATTTGCTTGCTTTTTGGGCCGTCGGCCGCCGGCGGCGCCTACATCCCGGCCTTCTGTGATGTCGTCGTGATGGTCGACAAGAACGCCAGCATGTACCTGGGCAGCCCCCGCATGGCCGAGATGGTCATCGGCGAGAAGATCTCCCTCGAGGAGATGGGCGGCGCCCGCATGCACTGCGAGGTCTCCGGCTGCGGGGACGTCCTGGCGAAGAACGAGGACGAGGCGCTGGCCTGGTGCCGCCAGTACCTCGGCTACTTCCCGGACAACTGCAGCGAGCGCCCGCCCCGCCACGAGCCGGTGGACCCCAAGCCCGGCCCGGGCATCGACGAGATCGTACCCGTCGCCCAGAACAAACTGTTCGACATGCAGGGCGTCATCGACGCCCTCATCGACCAGGGCTCGTGGCTGGAGATCAAGAAGCGGTTCGCCAAGGAGCTCGTCACGGGCCTGGCGCGCATCGAGGGCTTCCCGGTGGGCATCATCGCCAGCCAGCCCAAGCAGAAGGGCGGCGTGCTCTTCGTCGACAGCGCGGACAAGGCCGCCCGGTTCATCAATCTGTGCGACGCCTTCAACATTCCGCTGCTCTATCTGGCGGACGTGCCCGGCTTCATGATCGGCAGCAAGGTGGAGCAGCAGGGCATCATCCGGCACGGCGCCAAGATGATCAGCGCCGTGAGCGACGCCACCGTGCCCAAGATCAGCGTCATCATCCGCAAGGCCTACGGCGCTGGCCTCTACGCGATGTGCGGCCCGGGCTTCGAGCCGGACTGCTGCATCGCGCTGCCCCAGGCGATGATTGCAGTGATGGGTCCGGAAGCCGCGGTCAACGCCGTGTATTTCAACAAGATTCAGGCGCTGCCCGAGGACGAGCGGCCGGCCTTCGTGCAGAAGCTGCGCGAGGAGTACGCCGAGGACGTCGACCTCTACAAGCTCGCCTCGGAGCTCGTCGTCGACGACGTCGTGCCCGGCCACGACCTGCGCAGCGTTCTGGCCCGCCGGTTCGCGCTCTACCTCGACCACTATCCGCCGCCCGCCCGCCGCAAACACGGCGTGGTGCCGGTCTGACGCAAAGGACGCCGCCATGGACTTTCAGCTCAGCGAAAACCACCAGATGCTGCGCCGCATGGTGCGGGAGTTCGTGCAGGCCGAGGTCGTGCCGAAGGCCGCGCAGTGGGACCGCGAGGAGCGGTTCCCCAAGGAGATCATCCCCAAGCTCGGTGAGCTCGGGCTCCTCGGCATCGTCATCTCGGACGAGTACGACGGCGCGGGCATGGACTACCTGTCTTACGCCATCGCGGTCGAGGAGATCGCCGCCGGCGACGGCTCGCTCGCGCTGACGGTGGCCAGCCACAACGGCCTCTGCACCGGCCACATCAACCTGGCCGGCAACGCCGAGCAGAAGCGCAAGTACCTGCCCCAGCTCGCGACGGGCAAGAAGCTCGGCGCGTGGGGCCTCACGGAGCCGGGCAGCGGCAGCGACGCCGCCGGCCTGCGCACGCGCGCCGTCCGCGACGGGGACGACTGGGTCATCAACGGCAGCAAGACCTTCATCACGCAGGCCGGGGTCGGTGAGGTCGCCGTCGTGCTGGCGGCCACGGAGCCCGAGCGCAAGCAGAAGGGCATCACGGCCTTCATCCTCGAGAAGGGCATGCCCGGGTTCTCCACGGGCCGCCACATCGAGAAGCTGGGCATGCGCTCCTCGGACACGGCCGAGCTCGTCTTCGAGAACGTCCGCGTGCCGGACAGCCAGCGGCTCGGCGAGTACAACTGCGGCTTCCTGGACACGCTGCAGATCCTCGACCGGGGGCGCATCAGCATCGGCGCGCTGGCGCTCGGCCTCGGCCGCGCGGCGCACGAGGCCGCCGTCCGCTACGCCAAGGAGCGCAAGCAGTTCGGCAGCTCGATCGCCGACTTCCAGGCCATCCAGTGGATGATCGCCGACAGCGCCACGGAGCTCGAGGCCGCCCGGCTGCTGGTCTGGCGCGCCGCGACCGTGCAGGACAAGGGCCAGAACTCCACCACGGAGTCGGCCATGGCCAAGCTGTTCGCCTCCGAGGCGGCCATGCGCGCCTGCGACCGCGCCATCCAGATCCACGGCGGCTACGGCTACACCCGGGAGTATCCCGTGGAGCGCATGTGGCGCGACGCCAAGCTCTGCCAGATCGGCGAGGGCACGAGCGAGATCCAGCGCCTGGTCATCTCCCGCCGCATCCTGACCCAGTTCGGCGCGTGACGCGCACGCCGGCCGAGCGCGCCGCGGCCGTCCTCGCCGGAGATGTCCGCACGGCGGCGCGGCTCATGCGTGACCTGGACGATGAGGTCCCCGGCGCCGCGGAGACGATGGGGCTGCTCCATCGGCACACGGGTAAGGCGGACGTCGTCGGCATCACGGGCAACCCCGGCGCGGGCAAGAGCACCCTCACGGATCAGCTCATCGGAGCCTGGCGGGCCCGCGGCCTGCGGGTCGGCGTGGTGGCCATCGATCCGTCGAGCCCGTTCACGGGGGGCGCCATCCTGGGCGACCGCGTGCGGATGCAGCGCCACAGCGCCGATCGCGGCGTGTTCATCCGCAGCCTCGCCACGCGGGGCCTGCTCGGCGGCCTCTCGCGCAGCACGCGGGACGTCGTCAACGTGCTGGACGCCATGGGCTTCGACCGCGTGCTCATCGAGACGGTGGGCGTCGGCCAGGACGAGGTCGACGTCGCGAACACGGCCCACTGCTCGGTGGTCGTGCTCGTACCGGGCCTGGGCGACGGCGTACAGGCGCTCAAGGCCGGGCTCCTGGAGATCGCCGACCTCTTCGTGGTGAACAAAGCCGACCGGCCGGACGCCGACCGGGTCGTGCGCGAGCTGGAGTTGGTGCTGGAGCTCGAGGGTGGCGTGCGCCACGGCTGGCGCGTGCCGGTCCTGCGCACCGTCGCCACCGAGAACCGCGGCGTGGAGGCCCTGCTGGACGCCGTGGAGGCCCATCTGGCGCACCTGAGGGCCACCGGCGCCTGGCAGACGCGCCTGCGCGCCCGGCGGCAGGGCGAGCTGACCGACCGGCTCTTCCACGCTCTGCGGCGGCGCTCCGAGGCCGCCATCGGGCGGGCAGGGGGCATGGACACGCTCCTCGACCGGCTCGACCGGGGCGAAGTCGGGCCGGACGCCCTCGTCTCCGAACTGCTGGACGGCGCGCCTTAGAGCCCGGCGAGCGCTCGCTTGGCCGCCTGCCACCGCCGCTCGAGCTCGTCGTCCGGCAGGTCCCTGATCACGTGGCCCTCGGCGACGACTTCGGCCTCGAGGCGGCGGAAACGCTGCTCGAACCGGCGTGTCGTCTGGCGGAGCGCCGCCTCGGCGTCCACGTTCAGGTGCCGGCACACGTTGACGATCGTGTACAGGTAGTCGCCGAGCTCGCCCTCGATGGCGGCGGTGTCCCCGCTCTCCAGGGCAGCTCGGAGCTCGGCGGCCTCTTCGTCCAGCTTGTCCAGGACGCTGCCGATGGCGCGCCAGTCGAATCCGGCCACTGCGGCCTTCTCGCCGATGCGCATGGCGCGCTGCAGGGCGGGCATGGCCTGGGGCACGCCGTCGAGCGCGCTCTTCGGACCGGGCCCCGCGGCGGCCTTCTCCTGGGCCTTGATGGCCGCCCAGTTCTGCACCACGGTCGCGGCGTCCTCGGCGATCACGCTGCGGTCGCCGAAAACGTGGGGGTGGCGCCGCTCGAGCTTGTCCGAGATGGCGTCGGCGACGTCCGCGACGGCGAACGCGCCCTCTTCTTCACGGATCCGCGCCTGGAACACCACCTGGAGAAGCAGGTCGCCGAGCTCCTCGCAGTGGGCCTTCGGATCGCCCTGCTCGATGGCCTCGAGGACCTCGTAGGTCTCCTCGACGACGTACTTCCGCAGGGTCTCCAGGGTCTGCTCGCGGTCCCACGGGCACCCGTCGGGCGCCCGGAGGCGGGCCATGATGGTCACCAGTCGGTCGAATGCTGCACCCGCGGACACGGACTGCTCCTGCTCGACCCGCGGCCGAGTCGAAGTACACATTGAGTGGAACTTGCCCGAAACGCCGGAACCCCACATGCTCTGCGCGTGCCAGTGTGTCTCGGGAAGTGGCACCATAACGCAAGTGTCGGTGGATGAATCGTCTCCTTCACGTCCTGATCTGCGCGGCCTCGGCTTGCATGCTCACGTCCGTGGCCCGCGCCGGCGGCGCGCCCGACGCAGACGCCGACGGCCTGCCCGATGCCGTCGAGGACGCCGACGGCAACGGCCGCGTCGACCCCGGCGAGACGGACCCGGGCAACCCGGACACCGACGGCGGCGGCACGAACGACGGCGCCGAGGTCGCCGAGGGCACCAACCCCCTGGCCACGCTCGACGATGGTGACGCCGACCCCGACGGCGACGGCCTGCTGTCCCGTACGGAGTGGGCGCTCGGCACCGAGCCGCTCGGCGGCGACAGCGATCACGATGGCCTCCGCGATGGCCTGGAGATCGGCGAGCGCGGCGACACCGACCCGATCACGGTCACGGACCCGCTCGACCCCGACTCGGACGCCGACGGCCTGACGGACGGCGCCGAAGACGCCGACGCCGATGGCGCGCTGGACGCGGACGAGAGCGATCCCGGGCGCGCCGACACGGACGGCGGCGGCTCCAACGATGCCGTCGAGCGCAGCGCGGGCACGAATCCCCAAGACCCCACCGACGATCCGGAGGGCGACGCGGACGGCGACGGCCTGCTGAACTTCGAGGAGGCCGCCCGCGGGACGAACCCCGCGGCCGCGGACACGGACGCCGACGGGTTCGACGACGCCTTCGAGATTCGGGTGGGCGGCACGGATCCGACGCGCGCCGACACGGACGCGGACGGTCTGGACGACGCGGCCGAGGACACGAACCTGAACGGTCGCCTGGACGCCGGCGAGACCGACCCGCGGCTGGACGATACGGATGGCGGCGGCTCGGGCGACGGCGAGGAGCGGCGACTCGGCACGGATCCGCGCAATCCCGGGGACGACCCGAGCGGCGACCTGGATGGCGACTCGCTGAGCAGCGCCGCCGAACGGGCGCTGGGCACGAACCCCTTCGACGACGACACGGACGACGACGGCCTGGACGACGGCCTCGAGGCCGGGAGCGGCACGTCGCCCATCGAGGCCGACACGGACGCCGACGGCCTCCCGGACGGCCGTGAGGACGCGAACCGCAACGGGCGGGTCGACGGCGCAGAGTCCAACCCCCGGCGCTTCGACACGGACGCCGGCGGCACGTCGGACGGGGACGAGCTCGCCGACGGCACGAGCCCCTCGGACCCGACGGACGACCTCGAACGGGACGCCGACGGGGATGGCCTGAGCGCGCGCGTCGAGCGCTCGCAGGGGACTTCGCCCGACGACGCGGACTCCGACGACGACGGCGCGCAGGACGGCATGGAGATCCTCGCGGCGCAGGACACCGACGGCGATGGGCGCGTCAACGCCCTGGATCCCGACAGCGACGACGACGGGCTCCCCGATGGCCTGGAGCAGGGCGTCGAGCTGGCGGGGGCCGGCACGGACCCGGGCGCGGGGCACTTCACCGCCGACGCCGATCCCGACACGACGACGAGCCCGCTGCGCGCCGATACGGACGGCGGCGGCGTGCCCGACGGCGTCGAGGACACGAATCGCAACGGTCGGATCGACGCGGGGGAGACCTCGCCGCACCGCGCCGCCGACGATCGCGCCGGGGGCCCGGACGCCGACGCCGACGGTCTGCCCGATGCCACCGAGGCGCTCGCCGGGACCGACGCCCAGGACGCCGACACCGACGACGACGGCATCGTCGATGGCGACGAGGCCGATCCGATCACGGACACCGACGGTGATGGCGACGTGAACGCGGCCGACGCCGACAGCGACGACGACGGCGTGCAGGACGGCGTGGAGCGCGGCGTGACCCGGGCGGCCCGCGGGACCGACGCGGCGCATTTCGCGCCCGACGCGGACCCCGGCACCACGACGAACCCGCTCCGCGCGGACTCCGACGGGGACGGGCTCACGGACGGCGCCGAGGACGTGGACGGGAGCGGGGCGCAGGAGCCCGGCGAGACCGACCCGACTCGGGCCGACTCCGACGCCGATGGCCTCGTCGACGGGCTCGAGCCCCTCGTGGACACGGACGGCGACGGGCTGAGCGACGGCCTCGATCCGGACAGCGACGACGACGGCGTCGAGGACGGCGTCGAGGATGCCGATCACGACGGCCGCGTGGACACGGGGGAGACTGATCCGCGGCGCGCCGACGCGCCAGTGGCAGGCGACGCAGGCTCGCAGGCAGACCTGGGCGCCGACGCGGACGCCCCGCTCCCGGCACCCGATGCCGGCGAGGCCGACGCCACCCCGCCGCCCATCTCGCCCTCGGCCCCCGAGTCCCTGAACGGCCACGCCCCCGACTCCGATGGCGACGGCCTGGACGACGACGCCGAGAGCGCCGCCGGCCTGAACCCCTTCGATGCCGACTCCGACGACGACGGCCTCGGCGACGCCGACGATGGCCTCGGCGATGCCGACGCGGACGGCGCGCTCGACGCGCTCGATGCCGACGCCGATGGTGACGGGCTCCTCGACGGGACAGAGGCTGGCCGAACGCAGCCGATCCGCGGCACGAGCCTTGCGAGCGGCCGTTTCCGGGCCGATGCCGATCCCCGGGAGCAGACCTCGCCGAAACAGGCCGACACCGATGGCGGCGGGGCCTCCGACGGAGATGAGGACATCAACCGGAACGGGCGCGTGGACCCGGGCGAGACCGATCCCAACGACGCCAGCGACGACGGGAACGCCCCGGGCCTGGTGGACGACGACGGGCTGCCGGTCGACCCCGAGACGATCCGCGCGCGCGGCGGCGTGGGACATTGCAGCGCCGTGAGCCTGGCCCCCCGCGGGCCGACCGGCTGGTTCGGTGGCGCGGCGGTGGGGGTGCTGCTCGCCCTTCGGCGGCGACGCCGCGCTGCCGCCCTGGGCGCGCTCGGCGCGGTTCTGCTCCCCTCGACGGGCGCGCGGGCTTTCGACGCGAACATCCTGCGACCGGCTTTGGGCACGCAAGGGCTCACGGCGGTCGAGTCCGCCGCCATCGGCGATCACCTCGCAACCCGGTTCTCCGTGCTCTACCACTACGCGCGGTCTCCGCTGGTTGCCGAGTACCCGGATGGCGCCGAGCTCGGCCCGCTCCTGCAAAGCCTCTCAGTCGTCGATCTCGGCGCCTCCATGGCGTTCTTCGGGCGGCTCGAACTCGGCATCGGGATGCCCATGGGACTCGGCCTCTCGGGCCGCAGCGGCGAGATCCTGACGGGCGACGACGCGGACAATCCACGCGGCGGCGCATTGGGCGATCTGCGGGCGGTGCTCGATGTCGCCCTCGTGCAGCGGCGCGGCGACGGACTCGGGCTCGCCATCGGGCTCGAGGCCACGGCGCCGACCGGCAACGCCGACCGGTGGCTCGGTTCGCCGGGTCCGACGTGGAACCCCCGGCTGATCATGGACGGCGCCATCGGGCGCGTGCTCGTGGCGGCGAACGCGGGCTATCGGGGCCGCGAGGGCGAGCGCCTTCTCGGCGAGAACCACGACGACGCGTTCACCTACGCCGGGGGCGTGCGGGTGGACGTGGGCGGCGGCGTCTCCCTCGGCGCCGAGGGCTTCGGCGAGGCGCCGGCCGTCGGTCAGGAACGCACGTCAGCGAGCCTGGACGCGCTGGGGGTGCTCGGCTGGGCGTTCCAGTCCTGCTTCCGCGTCACCACCGGAGGCGGCGCCGGGCTGCTCTCTGCGGCGGGTTCACCGAGCTGGCGCGTGCTCGGGGGCCTGTCCTGGCAGTGTGAGGCCGGGGCGTCGCCGGAGCACGACGCCGGACCCGACGAGGCACCGCGGACGGAGGTCACCGTGACCCGCGCGCCCGTCGCCGAGCGCGTCGACGCCGACGGCGATCGCGTCCTCGACGACGTCGACAAGTGCCCGGGCACACCCGAGGACTTCGACGGATTCCAGGAGCAGGACGGCTGCCCGGAGCCGGACAACGACCAGGACCACATCCCCGACGAGTCCGACCTGTGCCCGAACGGTCCCGAGGACCGCGATGGCGTACAGGACGAGGACGGCTGTCCGGACACCGACGACGACCACGACCAGATCCCAGACGTCCGCGACCTTTGCCCCCGCGAGCCGGAGGACATGGACGGTCGCGAGGACGCGGACGGCTGCCCGGACGTGGAGCCGACACAGGTCGTCGCACCCCTGACGCGCTACGGCGATGCCGAGATCCGCGATCGGCAGATCGTCCTGGCCCACCCGATCCAGTTCGCCGAGAAGTCCGACCGGGTGCCCCCGAGCGCGCGCGCCGCCCTGGCCGACGTCGCGGCGCTGATGGCGGCGCGTGAGGATCTCGGTGTCCTCCGGATCGAGGTCCACACGGACAGCCAGGGCAGCGATCGCGAGAACCTGGCGAAGACGCAGCGGCGCGCCGACCTGATTCGCGATCTGCTCGCGGACCTCGGCATCGCCGCGACGCGCCTGAAGCCCGTCGGCAAGGGCGAGGGCGAGCCCATCGACTCGAACCGCGACGCGGACGGACGCGCGGCGAACCGCCGCGTCGAGTTCTACCTGGAGTGACGCGACCGGAGTCGACCCGAGCTTCGGCTCAGGCCTCGTCCCAGCGGCGCCGGCGCTCGCCGTGCGCAGCGGCGTTCGCGGCCGCGCCGGCCTTGGCGCGGTGCTCCTGGCGTCGCTGCACGGCCTTCCACAAGTTCATCGTGAGCGTGGCCAGGTTCTCTCCATCGATGAACCGCATCGGCAGGCGGTAGGCGACCGGCGCGTCGGCGCCGAGGCCGCGTACGTGCAGAAACGCCGCCACGGTGCGCTCGATCTCCGAGATGACCTCGGCGACCGGGGGGTGGGTCGCCAGCGAGGGCGTGCCCGGTGCGTCCTTCGGTGGGGACGCGGCGCCGAGCCACGCGGTCGCCGGCGAGAGGCGCTGCTCGACCGTGGCCGCCAGGGCCTCGGCCGCGGTCACGGTGTCGGCCTTGAGCGCAGCGAGGGCGTCGTCGTCCATCGCGTCGGCCAGGGCCGACGCGTCCGTGAAGCGGTCGCGGACGGTCTGGGGAAAGAAGGATCGGACGTCGGCCGCGAGAAGGCGGCCGATCCGGGCGCCGAGCTCGGCCAGGCGCGCATCGAACTGATCCAAAACTGCGGACATCGAAGCCTCCGAAGTTCCCAAGGGCAGGGCGGTGCGCTAATTTACCCGTCAATGGCCGGGGAACGCATCCTCCTCATCGAGCATGATCCGCGAATCCGTGAGTTTGCGGCTCAGGTGCTGGACGACCTCGACTTCGTGGTTTTCGAAGTCGACAACGCCAATGGTGGGCTCGAACTCTTCGAGCACGAGCGCCCGACGCTCGTCCTGGTCGAGGAGGCGCTGCCGTGGGTCGGCGGGCTGGACGTCTGCGTGCGTCTGCTGACGCTCGATCCCGAGCTCCCGCTCGTCCTGATCTCCGGGGGACCGGCCGATTCGCCGATGTTGCGTGAGGCGCGCACGGCCTACGGGATCCGGAACATCCTGATCCGGCCGTTCGATGCGGCGGCGCTCACTGCGGCGATCTCGGACGCCCTCGGCCTGCCGCTCCCGAGGGTCGCCGCGACGCCCGGACCCATGGCCGCCCGGATCGAACCGGCCGAGCCGCCGCTGCCGCGGAAACCGTACGGTCTCGGTGGGCCGGTGCTGACGGAGGCGTTCGTCGCGGACATCCACACGATGAGCGTCGAGGCGCCCCTCGAGAGCCTCGATGGCTCGGACGCGTTCGACGACGAGGCCGTCGAGTCGTCGTTCTATCACGACGTCGACCCGCCGAGCAGCTCGCGGCTCCGGGCCGAGGTCGCGGTCAGCGTGGCCGATTCGGTGCCCCCGGTCGCCCTTGCGGCCGAGCCGACCTTCGAGCCCGAGGTCCCCGCGACGGAGCACGTCTCGGACATCTCGCCGGCGCGGGACAACGAGGGCGCCTACGCCCTGCGCCCCATGGTGCCGGCCAACCCGAGCGAACCGCAGGGCATCTACGGCGAGATCCCGCTCGGTGACCTCCTCTACAACGCGTTCCGGGACATCTTCACGGGTCGCCTCGTGCTGCAACGCGGGAACGTGACGAAGTGGATCACGCTCCGCAACGGCTTCCCCATCCAGGTCGACAGCAACGTCCGCAGTGAGGATCTCGGCTGGCGGCTGCACTTCGACGGCATCCTCGACGAAACACGGCATGCGCGCTACCGCCTGATGGTGGATGCCCAGGGCATCGATCCCGCCCAGGCGCTCTCGGATCTGGGCGCCATCGGGCCCGCCGAGCTGTTCGAGGTCCAGCGGAAGCTGGTGCGCGAGCGCATCCTGAGCTGCTTCGACTGGTCGGGGGCGCGGTACGGGCTCAGCTACGATCCGCATGTGGCCGACCGCTTGACTGCGTTCGAGGTCAACCCGCTCGTGTTGATCTTCGAGGGGATCAAACGGTCGTTCCCGATCGCCCCGCTCGTGTCGCACTTCGACGCCCACGGCGCGCTCCCGGTGCGCCGGACGGAGAAGCTGCGCGACTACGCCCGCCTCCTGAAGGACTTCCCGGAGGAGATGCGCTTCGCCGACGCCTGCGACGGCGTCGTGACCGTCGGCGCACTCATCGCGACCAGCCAGTTCGGCCTCGTCGACACGCTGCGGACGCTGCGTGCGCTCGAGATCATGAAGTGCGTCGCGTTCGACCGCGGTGAGGCCGCGCCCGTAGGTCGGCCCTCGATCGGGATGACCCCGATTCGCGACCGGGGCACACAGCCGGGCACCGTCCTGCCGCCGCCGGCTGCGCCGATGCCGACCACGACGCCGGCCCGACCGGTTCGACCGAGCGCACCACCGCCGGCGGCGCGACCGGTCACGATTCCGCCCACGGGCACCCGCGCCTCCGGGTCCCAGCCGGTCATGGCGCCCACGCACCGGCCGACGGGGGCGCCCGAGCCCCTCGGCCCGATGACCAGCGGCAACCACGCCGCCGTGCGTTTGCCGCCGCAGCCCGGCTTCACGGGCGAGGCGACGGTGTCGCGCCGGACCGATCCGGGGGTCGCCCGGCCCGGCAGCGAGGACGTCGTCCGCATCCTCATCCACGAGAAGTTCACCGTGCTGGCCCAGGCCACGCACTACGACGTCCTCGAGGTCGCCCCGGAGGCGCCCGTGGAGTCCATCCGGAGCGCGTTCATGCGGCTCGCGCGGCTGGCCCACCCCGACCAGCTCGGGCCGGGCGCCGATGACGACCTGCGCAAGCGCGCGACGGAGGTCCAGCGCCGCGTCGCCTTGGCATGGGAGGTCCTGAGCGACCCCAAACGGCGCCAGGAGTACGACGTCCTGCACATCGCCCCCGTGGGCGACACGGGGGGCAAGCCGGACATCGTCAAGGCCGAGTCGAACTTCCAGAAGGGCAAGACCTGCCTGGCCAAGGGCGAGAACCGGCGTGCGCTGGACTTCTTCGAAGCGGCGGCGCGCCAGGACAATCACCAGGCCGTCTACCGCATCTATCGCGGGTGGACGCGCTACCTGTGCGCCGACGCCGCCGACAACCGCACGCGACACGACGCCCGCGAGGAGATCAAGACCGCCCTCTCGGCGGACGAGAGCCAGGATGCGGGATACCTCTTCCTCGGCCAGATCACGAAGGCCGCGGGGAACGAGGAGCTCGCCGAGCGCTTCTTCCGCAAGACGCTCGCGCTGAATCCGGCCAACGCCGATGCGCTCCGCGAGCTTCGCCTGCTCGAGACGCGGCGGCGCGAGAAGCCCAAGGAGGGCGGCCTCTTCAACCGGATCCTGGGTCCGAAGAAGTAGGTCCGCTCAGCGTTTGGTCGGGTGAACCCGGAAGACGCGCACGCCGTCTTCGTCCGCCTGCCGCTGGAGCTTCACATAGCCGAGGTGGAGATCCACGAACCGGCCGGTGGCCATGCGGATCTTCACGCGTTCGCCGTCGGTGCCCCCGACGACCTTGCAGCGCCCGAACTGCGGATGCACCAGGATGTCTCCGGGTTTGGCCTCGGGATCCTCATCGAGTGGTCCCGCCCCGTTCGACGTGATGCCGGGCGCGCCCGGGCGGCCTCCACCGGTGGGCGGCGCCTTGCTGGCGGCCACGGCGGCCGCCCACCCACCCCCGGCGGCCGGCGGTGCGGGCTCTGGCGCAGCCGCCACCGGCGCGGGACCCGGGCGGCTGGTCGGGGCCGGGCCGACGGGTTTCCCGGCCGCAGGCGAGGGGCGGGCGGCCTCGGACGGGCCGCGAATCGTCGGCGCGGGGCCGGCGGGCACATCGCGACGTGGCGAGGCCGGCCGTTCGAGCGCCGGAGGCGCCTCGTTCCGGGGCTCGGGGCCACGGGCGGCGGGGTTCGCGCGGGGGCGGGGCGCGGTCTCGCGGGCCACCTCGTCCCAGACCTCGATGCTGACCCGCACGCCGGCACTCTCCGCCTGCTCGATGAAACCCGCCGCAACGCGCGGGATCCCGCGGTCGGACCAGGCCACGACGGCCGAGAAGCCGGTCACGCCGAGGTCCGGGGCCAGCTCGCCGTCGGCCGAGATCACCTGCACCGTGCCCGCCAAGGTGAGCGGCTCGGCGTCGTCGCCGAGGGCCAGCACGACGTCGCGCAAGGCGCCGCGAAGCCGGACCTCGCCCTGCGTGATCTCGTGGCGGCTGCAGATCGCATCGACGGCGGCGATCAAAGGGGTACCGGCGGGCAGCGTGGCGAGCACGCGGCGCCCGGTCTCGACGACCATCTCATCCATGGGGGACAGGCTCCTCGGGGCTCGAATTCAGGGAAGGAACGGAATGATGTCCTGCAGGTACACGAGCCCGACCACGAGCATCACGATGCCCATGCCACCCTTCACGACCTCCATCCAGCCGCCGCTCTTGGGGATGCGGGTGAGGTACTGCGTGAAGGTCCCCAGGAAGATGAAGAGCATGCCCATGCCGAGGGAGTAGACCGAGAGCAGGGTGATGCCGGCGCTCGTGCTGCCCGTGGTGGCCACGTAGGCGAGCACCGCGACCAGGGGCGGGCCCACGCAGGGCGCGGCCACGATGCCGGCTACGGTGCCCATCAGGAACGAGGTCAGGAAGCGGCTGCTGTGGCCACCGCCGACGTTGTTCAGGCGCTGGTTCACGGCGTCGGGGATGCGAATCTCGAAGACGCCGAGCATCGACAGGCCCATCGCGACGAAGACGGTCGCCACGGTGCCGACGACCCAGGCCGACTGAAGCGCGCTGCCGAAGAGGCCGCCAGAGGTCGCGGCCAGCACGCCGAGCGTGGAGTAGGTGACCGCGATGCCGAGCACGTAGACCAGCGAGAGGGTGAAGCCATGAGCCCGAGAGCTCGCCGAGCGCGCGCCGAAGAGGCTGATGGTGATGGGAATCAACGGGTACACGCACGGGCTGAGCGACCCGACCACGCCGGCGAGGAACACGAGCAGGTAGACCCACCACGAGCCGGCCTTCAGGCCCGATTTGATGCGCCCGGCCAGCGTCTCGTCGGCGCCGGCGCCCTGGCCGGCCTCGGCGCGGTCGAGCCGGGCGTTGAACTCGGCCGCCGGCTCGAAGCCCGTCAGCGTCAGATCCTCGAGCCACCGGCCGTCCGCCGTGACGAAGGCCACCGTCGGCAGGCCCTGGATCTTGTACTTCTCGCGCAAGGGTTTGTGCTCGGGGCGGTCGTCCGTCATGTCGACCCGGACGGTCACCCACGCCGACAGCCGCTTGGCCACGCCGGGCTCGGAGAACGTGTGCGCCTCGAGCTCCTTGCACGCTTTGCACCACTCGGCCGAGAAGTCGATCATCATGGGCTGCCGCTTCTCGCGGGCCTCGACCTCCGCGGTCACCGGGTCGCTGCGCCAGGTGACCTCCCCGCCGCCCTCGGCGTGGACCGGGGCCCCGATCAGGCCGAGCGCCCGCAGCGCCAGCAGCGCGCCGGCCACCACGGCCACCACGCCGAGGCCCTTGCGAATCTTGCCCGTGGTCTCGAGCTCGAAGTTGGCGACGAAGACCTTGCCGAACAGGAGTCCGGCGATCAGCAAGGCGAGTCCGATGAGCAGCGTCGGCGACATCCAGTGTCCTCAGGGCTGTGGGGTGGGGCGGGCGGCCGCCAGGAGCGTATTGGGGTCGAACCCGCCCAGAATGCGCCCGCCGACGTCGAAGATGGGCACGCCACCCGTCGACACGCCCGCGGCCTGGGCCTTGCGGCCGATCTCGGCGGCGGCGGCGGCGTCCTTCTCGACGTCCTTCTCGACGAAGGCGATGCCCTGGGTGCGCATGAACTCTTTGGCCTTCTTGCAGACGCCGCACCAGGCGGCGCTGTAGATGGTCACCGGCACCTGGCTCGGCGTGGCGGCGGACTTGCGCAGCTCGCCTTCCAGCGCGTTGCGTGGGACCAGGCGGCCGGGGAACGTGCCATCCGGACCGGGCTGCGACAAGTCGAAGACCTGGACGAACGCCGTGCTCCCACGGGCCTCGGGGGGCAGGGCGAGATCGACCACCTGCACGGCCTGTCTGGCCTCGGCCGGGATCTCCGCGATGGTCGTCGCGGACTCGATGGCCTCGCCCTTCTTGTATCGGAACAGGAGATCCGACCTGTCCGCGGTCACGCGGCTGAGCTGGGGCGTGGCCGCGTCGGCGGCGCCGCCCGCGCGCTCGGAGTCACACGCCGCGAGGCTCGCGGCGAGGCACAGGGCCAGGGAGAAGGGGGCGAGGCGGCGAATCATGTACTTCGAACCTGTGAACGAGAGCCGGGTCGCCCGCTGGACGAAACCGGCGAAGTTTGAATCGGAGGGGGCGCGACTTGTCAACGGGGACGCGCGGTTGCTAGATTCCGCCCCCTTGTTTTTCCGAGGCACGCCTTCCATGTCCGACCGTTGCGGATTCGTAGCGCTCGTGGGACGACCGAACGTCGGCAAGTCCACGCTGCTCAACGCGCTTCTCGGGGAGAAACTCGCGATCACCTCGCCGAGGCCCCAGACCACGCGCAATCGCATCCCGGGCATCCTGACTCGCAAGGATGCCCAGATCATCTTCATCGACACGCCCGGGATTCACAACGCCCGCGGCGCGCTTCACCGCTACATGAACAACGTGGCCCGCGAGTCCTTCTCGCAGGCCGACGTCATCCTCTATCTGGCCGAAGCCGGCATCAGCGGCGAGTCCAAGGTCACCATCTCCGAGATGGACAAGCAGATCGCCAGTGAGCTGGCGCAGACGGGTCGCCCCGTGATGCTCGTCCTGAACAAGGTCGACCGGATCGAGAAGCCGCTGCTGCTGCCGATCATCGAAACGTGGCGCACGCTGCACGACTTCAAGGAGATCGTGCCGATCAGCGCGCTGCGCCACGACGGCGTCGAGCACCTCGTCGACACGCTGGTTTCCTACCTGCCGGAGTCCCAGCGCCTCTATGCCGAGGACGAGCTCACGGAGCTGCCGTCGCGGTTCCTGGCCGCCGAGCTGATTCGCGAGCGGCTCTTTCACGTGCTCGACCAGGAGCTGCCATACGCCACGGCCGTGACCATCGAGAGCTGGCGGCAGCGGGCCGATGGCATGACCTTCATCGACGCGGTCATCCACGTCGAGCGCGAGTCCCAGAAGGGCATCGTGATCGGCAAGGGCGGGCAGATGCTCAAGCGCATCGGCACCGAGTCGAGGGAAAGCATCGAGCACATGCTGGGCGGCAAGGTCCACCTGGCCCTCTTCGTCCGTGTCGAGGACCGCTGGTCCGACACCGATGTCACCCTGCGGAAGCTGGGGTACGAGTAAATCATGCGCCCCATCGTCGCCATCGTCGGCCGCCCCAATGTGGGCAAGTCCACGCTCTTCAATCGACTCGTCGGTGAGCGTCGCGCCATCGTTCAGGACACGCCGGGCGTGACCCGCGACCGCAACTACGCCGACACCCATTACGACGACATCCCGTACACCTTGGTGGACACCGGCGGGTTCGAGCCCGAGGCCGACACGGGTGTGCTCTCGCAGATGCGCCGTCAGGCGATGATGGCCGTGGAAGAGGCCGACATCGTCGTGTTCGTCGTCGACGCTCGCGAAGGTCTTGTGCCGGCCGACGAGGAGGTCGCCGACATCCTGCGTCGCTCCGAGAAGCCCTTGATCGTCGCCGTGAACAAGATCGACGGACCTTCTCAGCAGTCGCTCACGGCGGACTTCTACGCCCTCGGCGCCGAGACGGTGATGGCCGTCTCCGCGGCCCACGGTCGTGGGATGCCGGCGCTCGTCGAGGCCATCGTCGAGCTTCTGCCGCGCGGCTATGTCGAGCCGCCGAGCGACCCGAACATCACCCGCGTCGCCCTGGTCGGTCGTCCGAACGTCGGCAAGTCCACGATGACGAACCGCCTGCTCGGCGAGGACCGGATGATCGTCGACAGCCGCGCCGGGACGACCCGCGATGCCGTCGACAGCGCCCTCACACGCAACGGGCGACAGTACGTGCTCGTCGACACCGCCGGTCTGCGCCGCAGCCGGGGCATCGACCGCGAGAGCACCGAAGGCCTGAGCGTCATTCGCACGCTGCGCGCCGTCGAACGCTGCAACGTGGCGGTGCTTCTGCTGGACGCCACCGAAGGCGTGACGGACCAGGACGCCCGCATCGCCGGCCACATCGAAGACAAGGGTCGCGCCCTCGTCATCGTCGTGAACAAGTGGGACGCCGTCGCAAAGGACGAGAAGACGGCCAAGGCCTTCGCCGAGCAGATCGAGCTGAAGATGCCCTTCGTGCACTTCGCGCCGATTCTCTACGTGTCCGGTCTGACGGGACTCCGCATCCCGCGACTCCTGGAGCAAGTGGACCGGGTGCGCGCGGCCCAGCTTCAGCGCATCACCACGGGCCCGCTCAACCGTTGGCTCGAGGACTGCCAGCGGCGCCACAGCCCCCCGGTCATGGGGGTCCGTCGCGTGCGGCTCTACTACGCGGCGCAGGTCGCGATCGAGCCGCCGACGATCATGATCTCCTGCAACCACCCGGACAACGTCCACTTCAGCTACAAGCGGTACCTGATCAACCAGTTCCGCGACGTGTTCGATGTTCCGGGGACGCCGGTCCGCATCGTGTTCCGGTCCCGCGGCGAGAGCAGCGGCCGCGGCGCCGAGGGTCACGAGGACGAGGACGAGGGCGTGATCGGCGCCGACGAGGCCGATGCCGCCGGTGACAGCGCCGAGCTCGACGAGGCCGCGGGCGCCGACGAAGAGCTCGACGAGGAACTCGACGAGGAACTCGACGAGGAGCTCGACGAGAGCGACGACGGCGAGGAGGAGGTCGACGACGAGGCCGACGCCGACGCCGACGCCGACGCTGGCGACAAAGACGCCGACGAGGACGATGCCTGAGCTCCCGGAGGTCGAGCTGGCCGCGGCATACGTCCGTGTCCGGCTCGTCGGCGTCGACGGCCTCCAGTGCACGGTGGCCGAGCCGGGGCGTGACGCCTCCCTCGACGCGCTGGCGGCGATGCCGGCGCGGCGTCTGGAGCGGGTCCGGCGCCACGGCAAACAGCTCGCTCTGGACTTCGGCTCCGAAGACACGCTGCTCCTCCACCTGGGCATGACGGGCCGATTCGGACCGCCGATTGGCGGCGTCGATCCGCCGCCGCACACGCGTTTCACGCTCGGCGCGCCGAGCGTCGAGCCCGTTCACTTCATCGACCCGCGCCGTTTCGCACGTTTCGCCCTCTGCCGTTCGGCAGACGCCGCGGGCCACCCTGCCTTCGCGGCGCTGGGTCCCGACGCGCTCGAGGCGGAGGACGACGACTGGTGCCGCGCCCTGGCATCCGCCGGACCGGTCAAACCCGCGCTGCTCGACCAGCACCGGCTCGCCGGCGTGGGGAACATCTACGCCTGCGAAGGCCTCTGGGCTGCGGGCATTCACCCCCTGAGACGCGGCGGCAGCCTCATGCCGGCCGAAGTCGCCCGCCTTCGCCTCGAGATCCAGGCCGCGATGCGTGAGACCCTCCGGCGCGACGCCGACACGCCCATGCGCTACGTGAACGAGGGCGAGGTCGAGAATCCGTTCGCGATCTACGGACGCGAGGGCTCGCCGTGCGCACGATGTGGCGCGCCCATCGAGCGCTTCAAGCAGGCGGGGCGATCGACGTGGATGTGTCCGCGCTGCCAGCCGGTGCCGCGCGACGCTTCCGGTCGTCCATGACGCCGTAGAGCCAGGTGCCGAAGAGAATGCCGAGCACGGTCACGCCCGCAGACAGCTTGCCCTGACCGAGCATGGCGAGGGCCGTGCCCGGGCACGCCCCGGCGAGGCCCCATCCCGCACCGAAGAGCACCGCGCCCAGAAACAGGCCGCGCTTCATCGGCTTTGGTGCGAGCTCCAGCGGCTCGCCCCCGATGAGCGCCCGGGGCCGGCTGCGCTTCAGCCAGTACATGCCCGGCGCGCTGATCGCCACGGCCGCGCCGATGACCCACATGAGCTGCAGGTCCGTGAACAGGAAGAGCTGCGCGTAGTAGTCGTAGTCCGTGGCGCCGGCGCGGCTCAGCAAATAACCGAAGACCGCGCCGAGGGTGGTGTACAGAAGCCAGGGCATGGGGATCTCCTAGGCGGCCAGGCGGAACAGCGCCTGAACGGCGAGGGTCCCACCGACAAAAAAACCGACGCTGGCGAGCAGGCTCGAGGGCGCCAGGAGCGCCATGCCGACGATGGAGTGGCCGCTGGTGCAGCCGCCCGCCATCCGGGCGCCGAAGCCGATCAGGCCCCCGGAGGCGAAGAGAACGAGCGCCCGGGCCCAGCCGGCCTCGGGCATCACGGTGGAGTACATGCGCCCGAGGTCGAAAGTCGGCTGAAATCCCGCGCCGTGGAGCGTGACCGCGAGGAGACCCCCCACGGGCAGCCCCAGAGTGAACCACAAGCGCCAGTTCAGCAGATTCGCATAGGGACCTGAGTGGAAGTACGGCGCCCGCGAGACGAAGCCGCAGACATTGCCGTAGCCCGTCGAGCAGCCGAGCGCCCGGCCGGTCACGCGGAGTTGGACGAGACTGAACAGGCCGATGGCGAGGCCGCCGACGAGCCCGGGCCAGATTGCGTTGGGGTCCATCGGTCCATTGTCGACGACGCGGCCTCGCCTCGCAACCCGCCCGCGCTCAGGCGGCCGCGGTCACGGCGGGCGCGGCCCCCCGGTCGAGGATCGCCGACCGGATCGCCTCTTCGAGCTCGGCCCGAGCGCGGATCTGGGCACAGACCTGCTCACGACCCTGCCCGAGGCGCTCCGGGCCGAAGCTGTACCAGGAGCCGCTCTTCTCCACGACACCGGCCGTGACGCCCTGGTCGACGAGGTCGCCGGCCCGGTTGATGCCCGCGCCGTAGAGGATGTCGAACTCGGCCTCACGGAACGGCGGCGCCAGCTTGTTCTTGACCACCTTGACCCGGGTCCGGTTGCCGACCGTGTCCTCGCCGACCTTGACGGCCCCGATTCGGCGGATGTCGAGCCGCACGCTGGCGTAGAACTTCAGCGCGTTGCCGCCGGTGGTCGTCTCGGGGGAGCCGAACGTGACGCCGATCTTCATCCGGAGCTGGTTGATGAACACGACCGTGCACCCGGCCCGGTTGGAGACGGCCGTCAGCTTGCGCAGCGCCTGGGACATGAGCCGCGCCTGAAGGCCGACGTGCTGGTCGCCCATGTCGCCCTCGAGCTCCGCTTTGGGGACCAGGGCGGCCACCGAGTCGACGACGATCAGGTCCACGGCCCCGGACCGCGCGAGGGCGTCGGCGATCTCGAGCGCCTGCTCCCCGTTGTCCGGCTGCGAGATCAGGAGCCGCGCCACGTCGACGCCCAGGTTGCGTGCGTAGGCCAGGTCCAGCGCGTGCTCGGCGTCGATGTAGGCCGCGGTGCCGCCGCGCTTCTGCACGCCGGCGATGACCTCGAGCATGAGCGTCGTCTTCCCGGAGCTCTCGGGCCCGAAGAGCTCGATCACGCGGCCCTGCGGCAGGCCGCCGATGCCCAGGGCCAGGTCCAGACCCAGACAGCCGGTGGGGTGCACGGCGACGGGGTCGAGCTTCTGCGCCTCGTTCATCTGCCAGATGGTGCCCTTGCCGAACTGCTTCTCCAGGTTGCCCAGGACGGTCTCGAGGGCGCGGCTGCGGTCGGTGCGGTTCTCGTTGGGATTGCGGGACATCTTCTTCTCTCCATTTTCGAACGGGCGCCCGCGGGCGCCATGGGTATGAGCGAGGCTCCGTCTGCCGAGGAGCCCCGAGACGAGACGGTGCCAGGCGCTGCGCGCCCACCGTCGAAAGGGGGTGTCGAAGTCGTGGGGCAGGGTCGCCGTGGCCATCACAGGCCCTCCCGGTCGAGCTGTCGGTATTGAATGGCCTCGGCCACGTGCGCGGCCTGCAGGCGTTCCGCCCCCGCGAGGTCTGCGATGGTCCGGCCGACCTTCAGCACGCGGTCGTGGGCGCGCGCCGAGAGGCCGAGCTTGTCGATGGCCGACTCCAGGAGCCTCGAGGCCGCCGCGTCGAGCGCGCAGTGGCGCCTGATCTCGCCCGGGCGCATGTGGGCGTTGCAGTGGGCCGTGGAGCGTCCCAGGCGCCGCGTCTGGCGCTCACGCGCCTCGACGACCCGAGCCAGCACATCCCGGGAACTCTCCCCGGACGGGGCGTCGCGCAGGTCGTTCGCCGAGACCGGATCCACCGCGACCTGCAGGTCGATGCGGTCGAGGAGCGGGCCGCTGATGCGATTCCGATACGCGCGAATGACCGTCGGGCTGCAGGCGCAAGGCTGTCGCGGATGCCCGAAGTAGCCGCAAGGGCAGGGGTTCATCGAGGCGACGAGCATGGAGCTCGCGGGGAACGTCAGGTGGTACCCGGCGCGGGCGATGACCACGTCGCCGCTCTCCAGTGGCTGCCGAAGCGACTCGAGCGCGTTGCGCCGGAACTCCGGCAGTTCGTCGAGGAAGAGCACGCCGTGGTGGGCGAGCGAGACCTCGCCGGGCCGGCCCAGTGGACCGCCGCCGATGAGGGCGACGTCGGAGACGCTGTGGTGGGGCGCCCGAAACGGCCGCCGGCAGAGCAGGGGCTCCTCCGGGCGCAGCAACCCCGCGACGGAGGCCACGACCGATGCCTCGAGCCGCTCGTCCTGGCCCATCTGGGGCAGGATCGTGGCCAGGCGCCGAGCGAGCATCGTCTTGCCGGAACCCGTTCCGTGGGCCAACAGGCTTGGGTTGTGGGTGCCAGAAGCGTCAGAGTTGGGCGGGAGGCGGGGGAGAGAATGGGAGATTCGCCTTCGCGTTCTTTCGAATCGAAAAGGGGAGGGCTCCGGGGAGCCTGCGGACGACAGCCAGGAACGGCCTTGCGGCCGACCGCGGGTCTTGACCTGTTCGACGGCTCCAGCTAGGACGGGGCATTTTCGAGTCTGGAGTCGGGAACGAAATGGAACTCGCCCCCTCGCTCACATTGCTTGCGCTCGGCGCCGTGGCGGCCGCGGCCGTACCAGTTGCCCGATGGCGCGGGCGCGCCGCCCTGAAGCAATGGCAAGCGACATTCGAGGAAGTGCGCGAGGTACGTGCCGCGAGCGCTGAGTCCTCGCCGTCCGTTGAGCGCACCCCGAACCCGGAAACCATGGAGCGTTTCCAGTCCGCCACCGGGCATCATCGCACAATGTGCGACATCCTGGAGATGTGGGCTAGCCGCTTCGAGAACGCTGCTGGCGCGGCTGGCGTACCGACGCCACTGTCGCACCACCACCGATTCCGGAAGGACAGAGTCGAGTTCCACCTCGGCCAAATCAGTCTACTTGAGTACGACGATGTGGGGTTTGGGGTGCCGGCGTTTGTCGTCGTCCCGCCAGGCGGGAACGACGGTGCCTTCCGCTATTACCTCGGGCTCGCTTCCGAAACGGGCTGCCTCGTTCTCGTGCGGATGAAGAGTGAATCGGTGTACGACGACGGCAACAGCTATGATCGGCACACGACGATCTGGCAAAGGGTCATCGGGTACGAGGAATTCGAACGAATGCTCTGTTCCGTGGAAGTGACGAGGGCACACGACGAGAGGCGCTGGGCCGCGCTTGCAGCAGCCAGAAAGAAAGCTAGGTAGGTAGGTAGCATGTCGTATTCATGGGACAGTCGCCTCGAGAGCTACCCGGCCTTCCTGCGCCGGCGCTCGGTCCTCGACGAGCAGGTGAGCGGACTGCGTGAGATTCGCGATGGTCTCTCGCGACAGACGATGGACCTGATCGGCTCGGCGGAGCAGGTTGCCGACGCGTTGAGCGGCGATATTGGGGCGCTCGCCGCCGGGCTGGAGTCAGGGCTGGGCCACGTTGCGGGCATCCTCGACGACGGCTTCGCGGGGGTCCTCAGGAAGTCCGACGAGATCAAACGCGAGCTCCAGCGGCTCGTCGAGCTGGTCGAGTTGGAGGAGCAACGCAAGGCGATGGAGAACTTCCGCTACGCGGCGTTTGCCCTGAACCGGGGGCTGTGGGACGAGGCGCTGGAATACGTCGTCGCGGCGATCGAAGGTGACGCCCACTCCAAGGGTTACAAGCTGGATTGGCACTTCCACTGGCTCAAGGGCGAGCTGCTCCTGGGCTCGCCGGCACGTTGTGACTGGCCAGGGGTCGACACTGCGAAAGCGGAGCAGTCGTTCCTTCTCGCCGCCCGCTACGCCCGTGCCGACGACCCCCGCGAGGCCGCCCGATCGCTGCTCATGGCGAGCGTAGCCGCGTTTGCCCAATCGCACGGCGCCCCCCAGAAGCTCACGGACATGTTGCGGCACGCCGAGGGCGCACTCGCATTGAACGCAACCCTCGGCGAGGCAGCCTTCCAGGTTGGGAAGGCCCACATGGCCTTGGGCGCGCCGACCCTTGGGCTGCCGGTGCTGCGGAAGGCCGTCGACCGCGACATCGCGTTTGTTGTTCGGGCGGGCGAGGATCCTGACTTCCGCCGGCATGAACGGGACCTCAACGAGTTTCTCGAGGCGCTTCGACAAGAGCGCATTGCACTGACCGCACAGGTTGCCCGGGCGGCGCTTCTGCCTTTTGAGGCCCGGATTTGCGCGCACGAGGACTTGGCCCGCGCCCACTCGACGATCCGGCTGCAGACGGTCGCGCGCGCCGATGTGCAGAACTGGGCGCTGCTTCAACTGCATCAGTACGCCGAGAAAGGCCTTGAGGCGGACGTCGCCGACATTCGGAAAGCCGTCCGGCAGTTGGAGGCGGCAGAGGCCCATCAGGAATTGCAGCGACGGCTGCAGGAGCGGGCCGCAGTCGCGGTCGCAAAGGTCGGTGCGTTCGCCGAGCACCCCAAGGTTCATGGCGAGCAAGCGCTTCGGCGCTTGGTGGCAGCGGCCGAGGGCCGGTTTCAGGAGCACTGGCGTGGGAAGGCGCTCGACGAATATGAGAAGGTCGGCTTGGCTGCGGATGTCACCTCGATCGAGCGCCTGATTCGCACGGTCGAAGACGAGGAGGCGCGGGCGCGCAAAGCCTGTGAGGAGGCCGAAGAAAGGACACGCAAGGCCGAGCGCGACGCAGAGGAACTCCGCGTCGCCTGGGAAGCGGCCAAGGCCGCGGCGGCGGCCGAAATGGGCGCGATCGACGAGTTGCTGGCCAAGAGCCAGGTCCTGACGACGTGCGGGCCCGTCGTCGAACTGCGTTCGGTCGCAGACGGTCGCAGGTCTGGTTGGGGAATCGCCGAGGTCAGACGATTCACGAGTGAGGGCGCAGCCGCACACCGAGAGGGTCAGATTAACGCAAAGATCGCGGAGTTGCGATCGTCGCGGGGTGTCCGGCATGGGCAGGACGTAATCGACACAGCATCGACCGTGACCATCAATGAACCGGTTGAGGTCGAGGAACGCTACACGGACACGGTCGTGTTGCGGCCTGGCGGGCTCTTCCGCAAGCCGGTCATTGAGGCTGTCGAACGGACGCGACGGGTTACCCGGATTCAGACCGTAACGCGAACACTCACCCAGCAGGAAATGCGTTGGCTGATTTCCGTCGTTGATGGGTTTGGTGACCTGGTGCCAGTCCGTCCTTACGACTTCCTTCGTGTTCCGGAAGGGCAGGTTGCTTGGAAGGTTACCAGTCGCCACAGCGATCGGGTACTGCCTTTCGGTGCGCCGGTCGCTCCGTTCTTGTTAGGCGCTGCGCCCGTTTCCAATGCGCTGTACGAAGCGGTAACTGGCAACGCATCCTCGAAATGCCCGGCCGACCGGACAGCGCGGGTCTCGGGGATTGCCGCGCGGGAGTTCTGCAATCAACTGTCGAGACTGTGCGGTCTGAGTTCTGCATACATCGACAGCAGAAAGCTCGACGAGCGTAGCGGGGGCTTTCGCCTTCCGACCGAGTACGAATGTCGACATGCATTTGCCCCCCGGGTGTTCGATCGATCTTCCGGCGCTGTTGAGGAAGGCCGTCGACGCTCTTACGTTCTCGGCAAGGCCTTGCCAAATGGCCTGAGGCTGCCCGACATTATCGACGATCTGTGCGAGATGTCGCATACTGCTAACTTGCCATGGTCTCATGAGCCAAGTGGTGGCGTTCACTCGGAAGATCTCAGAGGAGTCTATTGGGAGAAGTTGAACGCCGATATCAGGATGATTATCGAGGATCGTTCCATAGACAACTTCGGCCGGTGGGCCTTCCGAATCGCCCGTTCCCTGAGGCCAGGCGAGTAGCGATGTTCGCCACCCACTCCGAGAAGGCGGATAGCCAAGCAGCCCACGAGAAGCAACTCCGCCTCTTTCGCGCCATCACCATCGCGGGCTACGGCGTTCCCGCCCTGCTGATCGTCGCCCTCATCGAGCGCCCATTCCTGCTTGGGCAGGTGATTGGCTACGCGCTCGGCGGGTGGATGGTCTTCTCCGCCGTCTGCGCCGCGATCAGCGCTGCAATATTTCTGCTGCGGCTCTTCTTCGGCGGCCTTGTTGCGTTTGTGGGCTTCTCGGCCGCGCTTTGCCTGCTCTTCGGCGCGCTCGCTCGCTGACCGCGTCCAACTACCAGCGGTTCCAGAGCGGGTCCAGCACCAGACGCAGCAGTTGCTCGGTCGCCAGCACGATGAAGCTGACGGCGAGCAGTCCGGGGACTCTGCGAACCTCGACGAAGCGGCCCTTCAGCCCCGCCAGCCACACCGCGCCCGCCAGCACCGCCCCTTCGACGAGCACAGCGACACCGAATAGCTGGAAAACGCCGGCCTGGCCCAGGACAATCGACACGACGACGAGCGCTATTTGGGCGGCCAGGGCGGCGAACACGCCGACGATGAACCCGTCCCTCCAACGTCTGCACTCGACCCCGGGCACGAAGTCGTAGCCGAGCACCACGCCAAGCACCAACGCCCGCAGCGCGAGGCCCCTCACCAAGTACGCGCCGACCTGCATCTCCATCGATCCTCACCCCCCCCGAACTCGGCCAACCGCAGAAGCCGCCTGGCGCGCCGGGATGGCGCGTGGTCCCCGGCAGGATGGCGGTCTCGCTATCGACTGCCCGAATTGGGGCCGCCCTGTCAATCCGCCGTCTTCTCGTTCTTCTTGTTCCGCGGCACGATGTGCCGCTTCACAGCCCCAATTCGATCGCCTTCGCCTGTGCGAACGGCAGCCCCTCCATCTCGGCCCGGCGGTCGTACCAGGTCCGGTCCTCGGTGCGGTTCGCGCTCGCCTTCTCCCGAACCTGCTTGGCCTCTTCCACGAGCGCGACGACCTCGGGCCGACCCATGAACTCCTTCAAGAATCCCACCGCCTTTCGGTGCTCCTTCAGGTAGGTCTCCAGGTCCCGCAGCAGGCCGACCCCGGTGTTGTGGTCGTTGACCTCTTCGTACCCCTTGGGGGCCGTCCTGCGCTTCTCCCCGCAGAGCATCCTGGCGGCCCGGGGGAACCTGATCACGGCGTGGAGCATGTAGGCCGCGGCCGCCTTTCTGTCCCCGAGTTCGAATGTCGCGAACGCCAGTGCGAAGGTCTCCTCCGGGTAGATCCCGTGGACCGTCGACGCGGCCCGCTTGGCCAGATCCCACTGCCGGCTGTTCAGGTAGAGCGGAATCCGCTCCGTCGTGCCCGTGATGTCCTGGCCGCACTCCCTCTCCAGGCGGTCGCAGAGGTCCAGTGCCTTCCTGTACTCCCCGAGCCGGTTGTAGGCCTGCGCCAGGTAGCACATCGACCGGATGTAGGGCCGGGTCTCGTGGTCCGACCAGTAGTCGGCCTTCTTGATCCGCTTCGGGAACAGCGTGCGCCCGACCTCCATCGCCTTCTGGAAGTCCGCGACGGCCCCCTGGAAGTCGCGCCGCTCCATCTTCACGAGGCCCAGGTAGTTGTGGCCGATGGCGAAGTTGTCCCACGCCTCCACCAGGAGCTTCGCGAGGGCCTCCGCGCCGTCATGGTTGCCCGAGTTGAACAGCTCCTCCAGCTCCTCCCAGGCGTCGCTCGGGACCCCCTTCCTGGCCATCGTCGCTCGCCAGAAGAAGGGGTTGTCCCGGTTCCACTCGTTCTCCTTCTGGTCGGTGAGGCTGAGCCGCCAGTCGATGAGCTTCTTGACGTACTCCAGCTCACGCCTCTGGCCCTGGAGGAGGCGGGCGGACGAGATGAGGGTCTGGGGGTCGGCCAGGAGTAACTCCCGCGCGAAGCCGACCAGGGCCTCCCTGAACTGCCCCTCCACACGGTGGGGCTTGTAGGCGACCAGGTCGGGGAGGTGGCCGAGGTCGGCCTTGATGTCCCGCTCGATGGTGGACCAGTTGAACTTGATGTTCGGGTTGTCGCTCTCGAGGATGTGTCTGAAGAGGCTCGTCTGGTCGCCGACCGCGGCAAGGGCCTCAGCCTTCGAGTAGATGGTGAACAGCGTCCGCTGCTGGACCGCGCCTGCCTCGTCCCGCTCTCCGTGGACGATTGCGAGCTGGTTGCCCTTCTTCCGGACGTACGCCATGGCGTGAACTCCTCCGCGTGGTTGTCGTGGCGGAGGAGGAGTACCAGGGGCCGGCTCGTTGTGCAAGCTGCGCTTTAATGCACAACGGATATCCCTCGGCGTACCCCACCCAGCAGATCGGCCGCATCGCGCCGGGAGAATCCGCCGTCACGTGATCGGCTCTGCGGAACGCGCACCTGCCTTAAGTTTGTTGCAGAAAGTGAGCAGTATGCTACATTCTACCGCAACGAATGGAGGCTGCGATGCCCGACAAGTTGCGTGCCCAGTTCCAGAAGGCCTTCGTGCCCGAGTGGCGTGACGCCATCGTCGGTAGTCTCCGAAACGCCTATTCGAAGGCCTGCGAGGACTACAAGCCCGAAGAGGGGAGCAACCCGTCAACGTTCGGGTTCTGCGTCTACCACTATGCGGCGAAGCGCCTTGTCGACGCCGCATCCCTGCATGGCGTGGTGGTGAAGAGCAGAACGCCGGTATTTCGTCTCGACGTGGCAGGCTTCGAGGTAGGCTGCCACCGGGTTGGGAGCAACGAGCGCGAATCGATCGACGAGGCGCTCCCGGACAATTGTAGTGCTGCATGGACGTTGTCCAATCACCAGCTGACTTTGCCGGGTTTCGAGCGCCCACCGCGTGCGGGTGGCGTGGTCATTGCTCATCTCGGAAACCCGACCGACGGCCTGTGCGCGGTGTACCTCGCCCTCCCCGATTCAATTGACGACAACAACCGAATCAAGCGATGGGGCCACGCCGAGCGGATCTGGCAGCGGGGTGACGGGGTTCGCGAGCGCGAGCCGATCAAGGCCACGTTGCCGCCCGAGGAGACGATCGAGGTGCCGGTCATCCAGCGCCGGCGTAGGCCTGGAAGCGGCGCATGACCCGAGGTTTCCAGCCCCCGCTAACCCTTGGTCCTAATGACCATCACTTGGCTGCTCAGCTGTTTCGCCCCGAACGCCTTACGCTCGCGCGCGAGCTCCGGAAGCTCACGAAGGCTGAGCTCGCCGAGCGGGTGGCGCGAACTCCCAGCGCCATGAGCCAGTTTGAATCCGGGCGTATCAAGCCCGATGGCCGCACTGTGGGGGAGCTTGCTCTCGCGCTCGGCGTACCGGCGGGATTCTTTGCGAAGGAACTGGCTGCCGGCGTCCTCTCGGTGGAGTCGTGTCACTTCCGAAGCCTTCGCTCGGCCACCCAACGGGACCGGCGCTATCTCCTGTCCGTGGGAACTCTTCTTTGCGAACTTGCAGATGTGCTTGAGGAGTACGCAGCGATTCCAGCAGAGCAAATTCCGCGCCTCGACCGAGCCGTCGCGAGCGATGGCGACGTGGAACGAGCGGCGGATGAAGTTCGCCGGGCGTGGGCGCTCGGACCCGGCCCCATCAGCAACGTCGTGTGGCTATTGGAAGGGAGAGGTGCGATTGTTACATATATATCGAACGAGTGCTCCGAAGTAGACGCGTTTTCCGGCTGGCGGGCGGGCTCTGGGAAGCAGCGCCCGTTCCTGTTCCTCTCCGACGGGAAGGGGGCTCCGGCGCGCTCCCGATTCGACGCAGCCCACGAACTCGGCCACTTGGTGATGCACGTAGATGCGCAGCCGGGCAATCCTGAGCTTGAGCGGCAAGCGAACCTGTTCGCGAGCGCATTCCTCATGCCGAGTGAATCATTCATCCGTGAAGCGCCGCGTTGGCTGAACTGGGAGCTGATTTGGGAACTCAAACGCCGCTGGCGTGTCTCGGCGCGCGCAATCGTCCGCCGTTCCCGTGACCTCGGTGTGCTTTCGGAGGCCAGTTACCGGAGGGCCTTCGTCTACCTGAATCAACACTTCGGCACGGCGGAGCCCGATGAGCCAAACAGAGAATTCCCGGTGGTGCTCGGCCAGGCACTGCAGATTGCAGAGGAGGAAAGCAGTCGGGCCGACATCGCAACACTTCTTGGGGTTCGCCCGCAGGACCTCGAAGGCCTGCTGTTGAGAGCAGCCCCGTGACGCAGCAATGGTTGATGGGGCGTGGAAGCGAGTTTCACGCCAAAGGGGGGCAGAATGACCTACATTACGGCATGGGCCGACAGCAGTGCGTCTGTGATCGCGGCGGATTCCGCGATCACAGACGACGACGGGAAGGTGACAGGAACGTGCGCCAAGATTGCACTCTTGTTTGGACGCTTCCTCGTCGGAACCTCCGGGCGCTCATCAGTTTTCGAGGCGATCATTCGCCTCGAAAGTGCGGTGGCGGCGAACCCAGGTACTGCCACGGTCCCTTGTTCCGCCGAGGAGCTTGTCGCCCAGATTCGGGAAGTTCATCGTCGGCTGCGGGAACATCGGCCCGAGTTGGTGTCGACCTTGTGCGAGATCCTGGTCGTCGACACGCAAGGGGAGTTCCCAAGGGTCTCCAGATGGCAAGGCGGGTTCAACGAGGGCGGCCATTTGAAGTCGTTCCAGTTGGTCGACGAGGTGCCGGTGTCGTGTTGGGCCGACATCCCGAGGAAGAGAGGTAGCCGCCTCGGGCGCACGCCGCGTGGCAAGATGCTCAGCGCACCAGAGTTCACCCGCGGTCAAGGGCACTGCGACGGCAATAGGCTCACTACGGTTGCAGCGCTCCGGATCGAGCACGCGATTGAACAGGAGCCAGATGCGGTCGGAGGGACGATCTCCTGGATTGTCGTCGACGCCCGCGGGTGCCGCGCCCACGGACTCGCAACGTGCAACGTGCCGCAAGCTGAAGCATGACGTACGGGGTCAGCCAGGCGTAATGATCGTGGACCCAAGATTTTGGCGACCTGCAGGACTGCGGCCTACGAGCGCCGCCCAAGGTCATTCCAAGCGGTTCTCGCCCAGCGACGGTCGCGGCAATCGATTGCCGCCCGCTTCTTCATTTCTCCGAGTTTGACCTTGCACTGCGAACTTCATCGTCCGAAAGTGCTTCGGCAACTTCGACAAGAGGATTCTCAGTGAGCAGCGGGAAACGGGAGCAGACCGAAGCGGAGACGATGGTGTCGAGCCTGGAGGCGGCCGAAGGCGCTGCAGGCACTGCCGCCGATGGCGAGGCGGTTTCGCCGGCTCCCTCCATCGCCCTGGGTGCCGGCAAGGTCCAGATGGTCCCCATCGAGGACATCGACCTCGCCGACGAGGCGTACATGTTCCGAGCGGCTCTTCGGACCGGCCCGCTGGAGGAATCGATCAAGGCCCAGGGGATCCAGGTGCCCATCGTGCTGCGGGCGAAGGACGGCAGGAAGGGACCGAAGTTTCAGCTGATCTGCGGGTTCCGGCGGACGACGGCTGCCAGGAACGCGGGGCTCACGGAGGTCCCCGCTGTTGTCCGTATGCTGACCGACGAGGAGGCGTATCGGGTCTCCGTCCTCGAGAACTCCAACCGGAAGACCTACAGCGACATCGACAAGGCCATCGCGATCCGGGGATACGAGGCCCGCGGCTACACGGGGACCGACATCGCGGGCGTGCTCGGGCTGAACGAGCGGCAGCAACGGAACGTCAAGTCGCTCCTCAAACTGCCACCTGCCGTACAAGAGGCAGTGGATGACCCGGAGCAGCCCTTCCAGGCCACGCACGCTATCACCCTTCGTGCGCTGCTCGGTGACGGGAAGCCTGCGGACTACCTGCGCTGGGTCAAGCGCGTCAATGACGAGCAACTCTCGGTCGCCCAGCTGAAGAAGGAATTCCGCAAAGCAGCCGCGAAGAAGGCCGCTCCGGGGTTCGTCAGCCTCTTCCAGCCGAAGCAGACGGACCTGAAGGCCGGAGAAGTCCGGTTCTCACCGGTGAAGGTGGAGATCGGCAAGCTCACGCCGACGGAGAAGGTGCTGATGAAGGCCGAACTGGAGAAGCTGCTGAAGCTGCTGGGGTAGGTAACCGGCCGCACGGCATTGGCGCTTGCATTTGCACCTATCGGCCACTCTGTTTCTGGGACCAGCCTGGAGTTGTAATGAAATATGTAAAGCCAAAAATGCTGAACATGAAGCTGCACCCGGAGTTGGACGAGAAGTGGGTGCAAAAGTTGATACAGGACGATCCGTCAATTCTCGGGCTTGGCGACCTCGTGATGCTCCAAGCAGAGCGAATCCAGCCATCGGGCGGTCGTCTGGACCTGTTGCTGCAGGACAGGGAGACCAAGCGGCGGTATGAGGTTGAGCTGCAGCTGGGCGCAACGGACGAGACGCACATTGTTCGGACGATCGAGTACTGGGACGTCGAGCGGAAGCGCTATCCGCAGTACGACCACTGCGCGGTGATCATCGCGGAGGACGTGACTGGCCGGTTCCTGAATGTGATTTCGTTGTTCAACGGTGCGATTCCACTCGTTGCGATCAGGGTTCAGGCGCTGGAGGTCGGAGATCAAACGACGCTTGTTTTCACTACGGTCCTGGACGAACTCCGCCGAGGCGTCGTGGACGAGGACGAGGCAGCCGAAGCGGCCCCTGCGGACCGTGCGTACTGGGAGCAGCGCGCCAAGCCCGCCACGGTAGCGACTGCCGACAAGCTCTTCGCGATTGCGCGCGAAATCGACCCAGCCGTCGAGTTGAAGTATAATAAATTCTACATCGGGCTTCAGAAGGACGGCAGGGCAATCAACTTCGTCACTTTCACTCCGCAGAAGGCGCACGTGGTCATGGAGGTGAAGTTGCGCGAGTCGCCGGATATCGACAAGGTAATCGCTGAGGCGGGGCTTGATGCGCTCAGCTACGATAACCGGTGGAACTGCTACCGGCTCCGGTTGAAAGACAGCGACGTGACGAAGCCGGCGCTCAAGGTGCTTGTCGAGCTCGCACATCAGCAGCGGATGGCCTGACGGTGGAGGCAGTCAGACGCAATTGGCAGGCCCTCCCTCGATCGCTCACCGAGCGCGAGCGGGCGCCGTCTCCTGCAGCGGGGAGTCTTGCCGCTGCTGGGAAGAACCGGGCTCCAGGGAGTTCGCGCAACCTAACCGTCGGCCCGTGACGATGATGGTCAATGGGGTGCGCTCCGCCGTTTCGCGCGGGGACAGGGCATGTACAAACTCGCGTAGGTCGCATGAGGTCGGCCCGGAATCGGTTGGTGAAGTTGGACGGTGGCGGTTGCCTCCGGGGCGCTCCTAACTCCGGTGAGATTCCGGGACAACCAGCCGGGAACTCGCGCGAACAATTCGAAGCGGCGCACTTGTTGTCGTCGAAGGGGCCTCATTTGCTATCGTCCACAAGGCTGACGCCACCCCCGGATTGCTGACGAGGCCCGCCGAGCGATCACAAGGTCAGGCGCATGGGTCCTGATCGGCTCCGCAGCATTCGTGCGGAACCTCGACAATGCGTGGAGCGAATTCTCCGGGCACGGTTTCGAATGAGCTGACGCGAAATTGATGGCGCATGATCGGTCGGTGCAGGAGTGAATACACAAATGTCGAATCCAGGCGGGCCACTTGACTCCGGCGACAAATCGCTGCGGGCTCTGCTGCGTGATTATCAGCAAGCAACTATCGACATCATCTCCTTCCGCCTGCCGACGGACTCAAAACAACATGCACGACTTCTGTTTGCGTCAATGCGTCTGGTTCCCAGAGGCGAGTGTATACTACCGGAAATCCCTACCAACCCACGTGACGGCCACACGGTGCTTCCGGGACACGTAGATGCGTGGCACCGTCGCGCACATCTCAATATTGAAGCGGGCCTCAAGTGGTTCCGGAATTTGGGAGTCGGTGGCGCGAGCATTCCGCATGTACAAATCGATCGACCGTCAATAGTCGATAATCGCCTCACGGTTGCGGTGGGGGGCTTCGAACCCCCGTGGGGCAGCTTCTGCGTTGCCGGCAGCACCGTTGGATCGCCGCTGTCATTTGCGGGAAGTGTGCCTGCCGGCGTGCGCTTCGCATCGTATTCCTGCACCGAGCCTGAGGTCTTGCGCAGTGCGTTAGCAATTGGTGCTTGGGGCAGGCTATGCGAGTGGGTGCACTCGCGATGCGGCCTGAACCTTGCTGGCTACCCTGACCTGGCCGGGTGCGTGTACCTCATCTTGCCAAATCCGTTGCTGCGTGAACTGGACGTCTTCTTCCCCGAGGACCAGGTCATGGCTGTGCATCTGCGAGCACGTGTTGGATGTGCCCTCGATGAGCTGACGATTGTCGCGTTCGAAGAACGTTTTGGGGAACATTCGACTGTCGTGGTCGCACCCGTGCGCGGCGAACTTACGTTACTACGGTGGAACCATGATATCGGCAAGAATGGCATGCATCTCATATGCAGCACGAGGGGCACACTGTATTCGCAGGCACCAGCATATCGACTTCGCCAAATATCAGTGAACATAGGAATCAGATCCGGTACGCGCCAAGTCTCTGCGCCAGCCAGGAAACGAACCACTGAACCAGAAACCTACGAGGTGCCCCTCGTGAGTTCCGAGCGAACAACGAGCATTGGCACGTCCGCACCGGCTCATGAAAGCTTCCTCCGTTCTCGTCAACTTCGCTGGGCGCAGCGAGGGGATATGGAGGAGCGGGCCTTGCAGGTGTCGTTCCTCAAGCAGATTCCGGAAGCAACGACCTGGCTGCGTGCTCAAATCGCCACCGCTCAGAAGCGAGTGCGTATGGTTGATCCCTTCCTCTCCGAGGGCGACATCGCGCGATTCGCTCTCGCAACAGGTCGCGAAGGCGTGAAAGTTCAGTGCTTGTTGACTCGTTCTAAGATTGTGCCGGGCGCCGTCGAAAAGCCTCTTGGGCGACTTGTCAATATCGAATCAATGCTTAACCAAATATCTCAGCAAGATCGCTCCGTCCAGGTCGAGGTTCGAGTTCTCCTCGCCGACGACATTCATGATCGATTTCTTGTTGTCGACGATCAAACCTGGGTCCTTGGGTGCTCTTTCAACAACTTCGGTGACGCCCTGACCACTGCGGCGCGTCATGACAACAACGCGGATCTTCTCAGTTTGCTCGATGCGTTCTGGGAGAATTCAACTCCCCTTCATGAAGCCATTGACCGGACGGTAGGCGAATGATGAACAACGAGGAGACGGAAGATTTACCGCAGTTGGATTGGCGCTCGCTGGCTGCGTCGGGTCCGGTGCATGCATCAGACTTGGTCTGGCTTTCACGCGACGTGCGTAGCTACTCTAATCCTGCGGTCGCCTACGGCATTCGATCGCTTTTGAATCCGGGCGGAGAATGTTCGATTTCTCGCAAAGCACGCGACACATACGCGGCAATACTTGCGGTGTGGGGCGCCGACGCACTGACTGCGAATTTGGTGCGAATCAAACATGCGACGCTTCTGCATGCAGTGTGCAATGATCTTGAGTCTTCTTCATCGCACTTCGACGCGACCGCGATTCTGAGCCATGCGCCCAAGTCCTTTCAGAATGGTGACGTGCACCAGTGCTTGGCCCTTACGATTGCAGGACAGATACTTTCGACCGTCCTGACCAACATTAGATCGTTTTCAAATCAGGGACGACGGACGTGGGTGAAGAGACACAAGCACCGTCAGTATTGGCCTCAAGCACTGCTCGCCGCGCTCTCGACCCGACCTGACTGCGTCGAGCTGGTCATTGCAATCTGCGCCAACCTCCTCCACGAACTGCTCTACCTTGGGACTCACGAACGAGTCCCCATGATCAATGCCTGTCTCGTCTGGCTCTCGGACCAGGGCGTCCATCCGGAGCGGATACAGGAATTCGCGAAGTGGCCCGCCTGTGCAGGGATCGCAGGTCAAGCGTTTCTCCTATTCGAAATCCACATTGCATTTGGCTTGAGCGACGCGTCCGTAAGGCACCGGGCCGTTGAGTCGATTTGGAAAATCTACATCTCGGCACTCTCAGACACAGATGACCATCCTGATGAACGGTCATTGCAACCTCTGTGGTCTGGCACGATCGGCGAAGCCTTGGCCACACTAGGACAGCCTTCATCACGCTGGAATGAGTCGTGGAGGTCCTTGGCTGAGCTACGTTACCGAGGCCGCCTTGAGTATTCTCGCGGGTACAAGATCTGGACCTCCATGACAAGCCTGCTTGTGGTGGGATGTGCTGCGCTGCGAGCGTGCTCACTTCTTGAGGCAAGAAATTTGCTACTAGGGCTGTCATCCGCGCTACTCGAATACTGGCACGAACCGGCCATCGAGGGCTCGCTCGTCCCGTATCATCGTTCACTCGACATTGTTGAAGCGGCAGCTCGGCGTTTCCCCGCAACGTGGTGGCGACTGCTTGACTTGCGCTTGATGTCCGTTGACATTGAATTCTGTGTACTGGCAATTGACTCTATGGTGAAGGCAGACGTGACTCGTAGGCGTTTAGGAATCGTGCTTCATCACTACGGCATTGACGCACGTGTTCTGCTGGAGCGGGGCAAAGTTGAAGTCTCCATTCTATGCATCAGCGGGCGCAAGAAAGCGTTGAACGCCGCATGGGAACATGTGGAGCCGATCTTGTGTTCTTTGCACCCGGGAACAGCAGTTCGGAACGGTCCGAATCGCGTTTCCCTTTCGGATCGTGTTCAACGCGGGATTGAGCGAAGAGAGCACCGACGCGCACAGCGCCCAATAGCGCCCGGAATCGTCGCAGACCCTTTCACGTAAGCCTTTTGCCGTCGGCACAAAGCGCAGGGTCCGCTCGTCTCGCTCCCTGGCGCGTTCCCCTTCAGATCGTCAACCAACTCAACTCTGGGCCACCTGTTTGAGGCGACGTTGATGTCGCATTGGCGCAGCGAGGGTCAGCTCACTCGATGAACACTGTCGTTATGGAGAGCCTGCCCTTTCCCGGTTGGCAGCAGTTTCGAGCAGACATCACAGCATTTGGTCCGCGGCGGTTGCTGTCGCGGCTCATTCACGCTGCCAAGCAGGAAGTGAAGCACTCCGGTCGGTTCATCGGCGGTGCAGTGCATAACTACACGAATCATCCGATAATTTGCCGAGCGGCTCTGCGTCTCATTCTTGATGACTTCGATGCGACCGAGCCGGACGACACTGAGTCCCTTACCGACAAGCGCCGCGATCTATTTCTTAGAATTCTGCTCGCGGCAAACGGCCTTGGGAATCTCGCCGTATGGACGCCGCTGGATCAGGGCGGGGAGCGAAGTAGACGACGCGCGATTGCGGAGCTGACGTACCTTCTCGGCTTTCTTCATAAAGATCGAAACCACACCACGGTCCATGAGATCGCGCGCGTCTGGCTCTATTACCGCCGCTACTGGGACGACGTCGTCCGAGCTCGCCCACACCAGTTTTCGCGCAACCTCAAGCCACTCTCGACTGCCTTTGACTGCATTGAGGGCTACCTGTTCATGGCGGCATCCGTCATTCCGAAGCAGGAGGTGCGACTCGCTGACCCAGCCACGACCTTCGCGTTGACTCGCTTTGGCGCCCAGGTTGATCAGGTTGTCAAGTGGTACGCCTGCGATGCGCATGTTGCGGTTGGGACGTGGTTCGACATTGAACGATATCCATTAGGTGGTATTGGGAGCGTATTCCTTAAACATCCGCTCCTGCGCTTGCCCGATGGCAGCATCATTGCCCCCGAACCGGGCATGTTGCTCGGCGGGCTTGACGCACGGCTCTCGCAGCGACTGGCGTCCACCTACGACGATGCGTCCGAGCGAGAGGAAGTCCTTACCCTTCTTGGCCACTGCCACGAAGCTCATCTCAGAGCGTTGCTCTCGGAATGCGCGACGTACAGTAGGGACGAGTTGTTTTGCGACGAATTCCCATTTGGGAACGCGGAACTCTCTCCCGACGGATTCCTGCGGGGGAGTGAAGTTACTATCTTCGAGGCGAAAGCGACCCGCACACCCGATCCCCCGGGGCGCCCCAAACTGTCTGACTTCAATACATGGCTCGATACCGCGGCTGGCGCTCGACCTCCCAAGCGCGGCCCACTCGACCAGGGACTTCGCTTTCTCGACGCATGGCGCCACAACGACTCACGCGTCATCGCGCAGCTTGGTAGGCCCCCTGCTGTTGCAAATATCAATTATGTCATTGTCGTCCCAGATCCGCTCCCTCCCATTGTAAACTGGATGCCCTATCGTCGAGAACTATGGGCCGACCAGCGATTCACCGCTGCTCAGCGCGGCCTCAACGAGCGAACGGTGTTCATCTCGATTCGCGAGCTTGAGTATCTGGTCGGGACCATGCGCCATCTTCACAAAGCAGGCACTCCAACTACTTGTGCGTCGTTGCTTGCCGCCTGGCACCGCTCCTGGCCCGATGACAGCAAGATTGCCGTTGTGGGCAACGTCAGTGGTGCCTTCAAGCACAACCTCACCAACTTTCTCTCAATGCATGTACCGGAGGCACGCGCGACAACGGCAAAGTTCATCGAGAAAGCGTTTCTCGAAGCAATGGACGAAGCCAACCGATTCGGGTTTGCTCATCAAGGCGACCTGCCTGTTGGTGACGTCGCAGATCCCCCCACGTAGTCCTTCTCATTGTGCACGAAGACATACCGCAGAGTCCGCTCACTGTAGCGTCCGCTCACCTGCATGCCGCGTCTTGTTTCATAGTTCACTGCGTCGCCCGTAGAGGTGTGAACTATGAAAAGAGCACGCTCAACGAGTCACACAACGTGCGCCGCGTTGTCAGCGAGATTCGCGCGGGGTGGCACAATGAAACAGTGCCCTGCCTGCGGTTCTCGCGTGTTCATCGCGCACTCGGCCGACTCGAATTTCGTCGCGGACGGCGAGTCGTCATCAGCCCCCGTCGTCCCGGAACCGGAAGCCCGCCGCCACCAACCGCCGCCGCAGTTCCGGGAGGTCGGCCTCGGCATAGCACCGCATGGGCTGGCGTCCGCCCCACGGGTGCCACTGGGGCGTGACCCACCCGTGGCCTTCCGCCCGGCGCATCGTGTTCGAGGAGACGCCGAGTCTCGTCGCCGCCTGGGAGACCGTCAGGAGTCCGCTTGCGTTCAGGGCGGCCACGAACTCCGTCATGTCCATCCGATGGTGGCCTTGGACGAACCGCGGGATGCCCACGCCCGGCGCCCGGTGGATGGGCTGCACCAGGAGCCGCTCCCCGCAGCCACACGCGCAGAAGCGGCCCGTAGCGTTTTCGGCGGCGGCCCAATCCTCGTTGCTGACCGGGCGCGCACGTCCCGCATCGATCGTGAGAGCGTGCTTGGGGCGGACGTGGGCCACCAGACGCGGGGTCCGTGCGCCGGAATCGCCGCTGATGATCCGGGAGGGGTCGAGCTGCATGCTGACCCGCACTTGGTAGGCGTCCAGGATGTCGACCCGTAGGTCGTGATGCTCCAGCATGAGGAGCACCAGCTGCTTGGCCGCTGCCCGGTCCTCCGAGAGGAGGTCCCGGAGATCGGCGAGGTATGCGACGACCTCCGCCTCCGTAACGCCACGCTCCCGGAGGGGCACGATTCTCCGGTCGAGTTCCGCCTGCTTCTCCTGGAGGTCGCGGATCTCTCGGTTGAGTTCGACGACGCGGCCGAGGAGGGCCTGCTCTCGCTCCGGGTCCCCGGCGCGTTCGAGGAGGGCGTAGAGCTTGGACCGTCGGCGGTGGACGTCGTCGATCTCCGCGGCGACAGCCTGGAGTTCCCTCCGCCGCTCAGGCGACTCCTCCTGCGCCTTCTGGTTGGCGGCTTCCAGGTACCTCAGAACATGCTCGGGGGCGGTGAGCACCTCCACGAGAACCTCGCGCACCATCGCCTCGGCCCTGTCCGCCCGGATGTAGGGGGCGTCGCAGCCGCCAAGCCCGGAGTCGGTCCCACGGTGGGCGCGGGGCCGGCACCTGTAATAGTGGTGCCTACCATCGCCCCCCGTGTCCCCGCAGCTACCCTTCATGGGGTGACCCACCGCACAATGTGCGACGCCTGTTAGTGGATAGATGCGGCTGGTTCGCTCGAACCCGGCGATTCTCCGCCGGCCGTGCTCGAGGCGCACCTGGGCCCGCTCGAAGGTCTCGACGTCGATGATGGCTTCGTGCAGCGCGGGGTACCGCGCCTGACGGTGGATCGGGGACGAGGAGGGGCGGCGGTTGGCATAGGCCTCCTCGTCGAAGGTCGTGAATCCGGCAACCTTGGGGTCGCGGAGCACCTTGCGAATCAGGACGGCCCACCATTTGGCCCCACGGCGGGTCAGTCCTCGCCGGTTGAATTCCCCCGCGAGGGCCCGGGGGCCTTTGCCGGCGAGGTACTTCGCGAAGATCTCCCGGACGACCTGGGCCTCCGCCTCGTCGATGATCAGGCCGGGGGAGATCGGGATTCGCTCCTGGGACTCGCGGCGTGCTCGCTCGGCCCCCTCTGGGCCATACTCGGCGACGAGCTCCGCCCGCAGGCGGGCTTGGCTCGTGTAACCGTAGGGGGCGGGGCCCCCGGCGTACACCCCCTGGCGGGCGCGCTGGCGCCGGGACTCACGGGAGCGCTCGCCCCCGCGCTCCACCTCGAAGGCACCGACCGCCCCCTGGACACGAACCGCGAGGCGGCCGGCGGCGCTGGCGAAGTCCACAGGGCCTTCGAAGGTCTGCAGGTCCACGCCGCGGGTCCGGAGCTCGGCGAGGAGCTCCTCGAGCACGGGGCCACGGCCCAGGCGGTCCAGGTGGCGGACGACGACCCGGGAGACCTCGCCACGGCGGACCGCTTCGAGCATCTCGTGGAGGGCGGGGCGCTCCGACTCGCCCAGTTCCCCGCTGACTTGGCGGGGCTCTTCGAACGCCACGAAGTTCCAGCTGTGGCGCTCAGCCAGCTCCTGGAAGCGCTTCCGCTGGTTGGGGAGGGATAGGCCCTTCCGGACGCTCTCCTCCCGCGTCACCCGGGAGTAGAAGGCCGTCGCCCCGGTGCCCGCATGGGCCCCGTGCTGGTGATGCGCCTGGTTCACTTCGGCCCGGCGCTCTGCTTGGCCTTGAGATGCCCCGCGACCTCGGCGATGACCCGTCGGTCCAGGGTGACTACCGGCGCCGAAGGGGTTGAGGTGCCGGGCTCGCTCGTCCAGGTGATGTTGAAGCCGACCTCCGAGCCTTCAGGTACTCGGGCGGACTTCGGACCCGGGAGGGCGGGGTCAACAGCCGGGGATCTCGGGCGGTGTCCTTGCACCTCCTACTATACAAGGGGGAGGCGGGGTGGACGGGGGCACCGATTGCAGAATGTCAGCGACGGGGTGGCCGGGCAACGTAGCTAGAACCGTGCGGGTGTGCGCCTGACGCATCGGAGCCAGGCTACGCGCACGACGTCCGCACCCACTCCAAACAGTTGCTCAAGGGCTCGCCTCGCCTTCGTGGAGCGCCTGCCCATTGCGTACTTCTTCCACTCCTTCCCGATCGTCTTCTGGCCTTCGCCGACGGCGGTCTCCTTGAACACCCGGAACGCCTCCGCTACGTGCTCCAGTTGAGCTGGAGTCAGTGCTGATGTCCGGCCCGGGATCCTCAGCAGGGCATTGATACCGCCAGCCAGGTAAAGCTGGATCCAGATCGTATAGGTCTCCGTCTTGTGCCGAACATCCGCGGGGTCGGGCAGCGGGGAGCCGCTGCGGTCCATCTCCAGGATCGCGTTCACTCGCTCGTACAGACGCCCCGGGAGGATAGGGAATCGCTCGGGGTGGTCCTTTGCCGCTTCAAGCTCGGATCGTTGCCCCTCGGTCAGTGGCGACCAGCGGGCGCCCGGCGGGCGCAGCAATGCCTCGACGCCGCCTAGCCGGTAGAGGCGCATCCACTTGAAGTAGGTGTCCATCGACCGAACGGGTCGAACGCTCTGTCCTTCGCACGGCAGGGGGGAGCCGGTGAGGTCGAAAGCCAGGACTGCGTCGACCCGTTCCCGCCCTTGTGCCCAACTGCCGTCCTTTGCCGCCTCCAACTCGTCTCGCTGCGACTGGGACAGCCTCTCCGTATGCTTCGTCACGCTGTGTCCTCTGGGGTGCGCCTGACATGAGTTAGCCCGGGGAGGAGTAACCACGCGGCCCGGGAAATCGCCCGGCCGGTCAACCTACTGCTCGCTCCGTCGAGCTGACGTGCCGGCCGAAACGCCGGCAGGAGGCAATCATGTCCCAGGATGGCGCACGCGACAACGAGCACGGCGACCCGCCGCCGGCCCACACCCACGCAGATGTCCCAACCCCGGGCATCTTCCCAGTAGTCCCGAGTACCAGCCAGACTGGGCTGGTCGTGACGGGCGGTCGGGCGGCCGACGTGGCCCCGGCACCGGAAAGTCCATCGGTGCCCCCATCCATCGAGTCAGAGCTCGGTCTCATCCGCGCCCGCATCTTGGGGGGACGCCCCTCCCAGGTGGCCGACGTGCGCGAGTTGATCGTCCGGGCCGAACACCACCAGCGGGATACTCAGAATTCGGCGTCCTTGTTCGGGTTGTGCGCCTGGGTTGCGGGGTGGGAACTGCACCAGCTTCGCGAGGCGGCCAAGAGCGTTGGGGGGGCGTGGGGCCGTGAAGAAGCTGATCCAAGAATGTTCTTTGCTGTTTGGGGAAAGCACCTTCTACAACTACATCAGGGTCTACAAGCGCATTCCCGAGAGCAACGTCCGGGCGATGCTGGGTCTCGACGTTCCCGGCGGGTTGACCGCAGTTGCTCCCTGCAACACGTTGCAGGAATCCCCGAAGCCGGAGAAATGGAGCCTCCGCTCGATCCTCGCGCTCGCGGACCCCAAGAACGTGCCCGGCAGGCGTACGGCACGTGCGGCGTCGCGGCGATCGGTGACCACCGCCGCCCCTCTGGCAGCAGAACCGCGCGCGGGAGAAGGCGTTGCCGCGGCAAACGACCACAGCGACGCGACATGCGCGCTTTCGCCTTCTCAGCGTGGTTCAGCTTTGCCGCCTGCCAACGATTACCGCGCCGCGCGCGCCGCTGTCGTTCAGCACCTTGCGACCATGGACGATGAAGGCCGAGGAAGCGAGATCGCTGGCATCGCGAGCGAGGCTGACTTGTGCGTGTGCGTGCACCCGCTAGATGCGGGGCCAGCCGCCCGGGTTCTTTCCGAAGCACTGTTGGACAGCCTCCGGGAATGGGCCCGGGCGGACCCGCAGGCTGCCCGGAGCTGGGTGGAGGACTTCGGCGCCGAGGCCGTCGGGATTGTGGGGGCCGGAGAAGACGACAACGACGAGTGAGAAGGCCCCGGGCGTCCGGCACACGGCTACCCGATCGGCCTGCTGCGCCAGCTCTCGCAGCAACTTCCGGGGACCCGACCACCGTTTCTCGTGGCGGAGCTGAGGATCCGGGAACAAGCCATTCGGCCGACGCCGGCAGGACTTCGCTGTCTTCAGCGCTCGCCGGGTCGGTGTCCGCTTGGGGCATGACCCGACAGATGAACTTAGCGAGATAGGGGACGGGGGATTCCCTCCCGTTCGCCAACAACAGGCCGGCCCGAGGGGCTGGCAGGAGGTACGACGATGAGCCAGAAGGAAGATCGATCCAAGAACCGAGTCAAAGCAAGGCCGGGAGCCGCTGTGCCAGCGCCCAGTTCGGGGGCGACTACAAGCCCGGAGCGGTGTTGCCGGTCCGACGAGAAGGTCCGAGCCGCCGCCTCAGATCGGGTCTGCCTGACCCCCGTCGGGTGTCCGCAGGAGCCCCCCGCCGAGGCCAGCGAGTTGGCGAGGACGCCGAACCCGCGGACACCGTACGAGGTCTACCGAGAGCACTTGGCGAGACTCGACGAGGGGGACCGCGCAGCAGAACTGTCGAGATTGGGGGGCGAGTTTGGAGTCGGCGATGGCGCCGTGGGTGCGCACGAGACGCCGACGACCCTTTGGGAGGCCGCGGGGACGATGGCGGCCCGCAGCTGGGTCGACGAGTTCGGCGAACCTCCGCTCGAGCCTTCGGACAGCGACGAAGGAGGTGCGCGATGAAGCCTGACCCGAGTTAGCCGTGGGAGGTTGAGTAGGTAGGTACGTAACAGCCGCTGAACAGACTGAGGCAGAGCCGAGACGGTCCAGAACTACGCAGAGGGTCCGTCTCTCACAAACAGCGCCGCAAGACAGGCGCAAAGGAGAAGATCGTGAAGAAGCTGAAGAAGAATGTCGTTTTGAACCAGAGGGCGCCACAACCTGGCGCATCGTTTGCGGAGACTGTCATCGAGTTGTTTGGAGACGGTGCACTGTCCGCCTTGCAACAGGGGCGACAGGCCGGGCAAGCCCAGCCAGTTGCACTCGTTCTGCTCCTGAACGACCGGCTTGGTCGTGCGATGGCCGAGGCTTGTGGTGCCAGCGCGGAACTGATCCGGGGGCTGTTGGCAGCGAACGGTGAACGAGCTTTTGTCATCAGCGTAGTACCCCGTTCGCAATTGATCCTTGGTCTCAATGCGGCGGGGTACAACCCCGCCCGGCTCGCGGAGGCCACGGCAAAGGGGGGAGACGTGCTGGCCCTCGTGGGCCTTGGGTCGGTCGTGTGCTTCCGGCTGCCTCGCCCGACCGCCAGCCGGAGGCCGGAATCTCAGGGGCAGCCGGCCTTCACTGGGGAGATCGCCGTCTACGAGGGCGGGTCGGATCAGCTAACAGCTCTCGCGTCGAAGTGGGAACCGGCGACGGCGCTGGCGCTTCCTGCGCTGTGCAAGACGCCCGACGGAGTGATCCGCCTTATTACGGAGGACATGCTTGCCCCGCCCTCCGTCGAGTTGGCCGCGACGGCCTTTCTGCACCTCGCCTCCTGGGGCTGCCAGGCTGCGGTCCTGACGCAGCGGCTGGCGCCCGGTCGGACGGATGACCACGGGGCTAGGTTGGGGCGCCTGCGCAGTCTGCTTGGATTGCCGAGCGCGAATGGCTGCGCACACCAATGAAGGAGACGCAGGTGCCCAGCATGGAGTCCTGCAGGACCTCCTCTGACATGGTCCCGCCGGACATGCCAGCCGACGGCCGACGGGTGAGCGCCGGGCGCCGTGAGCAGTGCTGGATCCTCGCTCTCGGACACCCCACCGACAGTTCCTTGGCGCTGGATTTCCAGGCGGCGGGTCCTGCCTCTCCCAACCCGGTGTCGGGCACAGTCCGCCGGGATGCGTTTGATCTGGCGCAATTTTCTTCATACCCCTGCCTCGGGGACGTCGGGAGCCGGTTGTATAGTCTTCCATGATAGCGGCGGGACACGGCGGTAACGAGACAGGGCAGGGGCCCGAGGCGCGGGGCTCCCCCTCCGCCCGCTCCGGCCCCGGAAATGCGGGAGGTCGGTGCGGAACACCCGCATCACCCCGCGAACCCCGTTAGACGATTTGTAAGAAGCGCAGGCGGCGGCGCGCGAACACCGTTGCACCGCCGAAGCAGGAACCCACGACGCGGTCGGGCGAGGGCCCGTCCGAGTACGTGAGCGAACTTGTCGTGAACGACTGCCACAACAGCGGCGTCGCCGCCGTCGTCGCGGATTCGAACGACGCGGCCGCCCTCAACCCGAATGCCAAGGAGACATCCAGATGAGCAACATCGACTGGACCAACAAGACCTGGAACCCCGTCATCGGCTGCGCTCGCGTCAGCGAGGGGTGCCGCAATTGCTATGCCGAGCGCATGGCTGTGCGCGTCGCCAACATGGGTCTGCGTGAGTACGACGGCCTCACGAACGGGAACTTGCGGAAGCCGCGATGGACAGGAGAAGTGCGTTTCCTGCCCGGCCGGATCGACGAGCCCCGCCATTGGCGCAAGCCGACCGTGGTGTTCGTGAACTCCATGAGCGACCTCCTCCACGAGGGCCTGGGCGGGGAGCAGATCGGCGAGATCCTTGCCGTGATGCGGGACACGCCGCGTCACACGTACCAGATCCTCACCAAGCGCCCGGAGCGACTGTCGGAACTCCACGATGCGGGCGTGACGTGGCCGGACAACGTCTGGCTCGGCGTAAGCGTCGAGGACCAGAAGTCGGCGGACCATCGGATTCCGCTCCTCACGGCGCGGCGGTACGCGCCTGTCCTGTGGGTGTCGTACGAGCCCGCACTCGGTCCGGTGGACTGGCACCGCTGGGCAGCGAAGCTCGACTGGATCGTGATCGGCGGCGAGTCCGGCCCGGGGTGCCGGCCTTTCGACCTCGCCTGGGCGCGGTCCACGATCCGCGCCTTCCAGGCGGTCGGCAAGGCGGTCTTCATGAAGCAGGTCGGTGGTCAGCTGGCGGAGAGCGGCGGCAAGGGGAACGACCCCGAGGGGTGGCCCGCCGACCTTCGCGTTCGGCAGTACCCGAGCGAGTTGGAGTCCCGGCCGCGAATGAGTCTAGGCATGAACCAACAGCCTCAGGACGGAGGGCTGTGAGATGAAGACGAAACGAGTTCTGGAGCAGAGGGGCGAGGCGTGGTCCGGGCGAGATGGCCACGCCGCCTGCCCTTGAACCCACGACGCCGTCGGGCGAGAGCCCGTCCCACATCTACGAAAGGAGGGCCACACACCCGAGGAAGAAGCGCCGCTGAGAGCGGTGCAGGAGCTTGAACGACGTCGCGGCCAAATGCCGCAAGAACACCGTGGGCAGTGACCCACAGAAAGAAAGAACATCAGATGTTACCAACAGTAGAATCCGCCGCTGGCGAGATCCCCCAGTGCGACGACCTGATTATCCCCGCCCATCAACTTGTGATCTTTGGCACCCTGGCACAGGCCGAGGAGGACGAGGATGTGCCCCTGGACATAGGCGCCGGAGTTGCCCTCGCCTTGTGTGCCGAGATATGCGCATGCGTCGCCATCACGGAGTCCTATGACCCCGACGATGTCCTGGAGGCGCTCCGTCGTGATCCGGCCGCGGCGCCAGTCTACCAAGGTGGGGCGGTGGATCAGGAGATAGTCGACGGCTGCGTGGAACTCGCCCTCTCCCGGATCGTCGACACGAATCAGTGCTTCGATCTGGGCGCCCCGTTCTACGAGGAGGCACCGGAACTCGCGGTACTCGACCTGGTGCGGCAGGTCGCCGAGATGCGCGTCGGCGGGAAGGAGACCTGCGCGGCCGAAGCGCTGAACGTCGCCATGGCCGCGGCGGAGGCACTTGGCCGTACGCCGAAGATAGTCCGTTGTCCGACGTGGGGCCCCGTTCATGCGTTGCTAGCGGTGTGCTACCCGGCGGCTGGGAAGACAGAAGACCCGCCGCTACCTGGTCCGCGGCTCACGGCACGTGAGACCGCCATCCTCGGGACCCTGCTCACTCAGGTCTGAGAAGCGAGGCGGGTTCGACGAGCCCGCTGACTCTCGGAGATGTGACCGGGGCGGTGCCGTGCGTGCGATGCCGACGCCGCCCCAACTGTGCTGCCACGTGGGCCCACGAGACGTGTTGCTCCTGGGCCAACGCGGCCGACCGGACCAGACGGACCAGACGGACCGAACTACTGCGGGCTGTCGCAACCAGCCCCGATACCCCTTCGATACGTGGCGGAGGGGGCGGTGGCACCCATCGTTCAACAGACAGGAGAGAATCGAATGAAGCCTGGCATCACCCATCTCAGCCTCCCCAGGGAGGTCCGCGTTCTGGTGCGCGTCCGCGCGGCGCAGACCGGCACCACCGTCTCCAAGTACGTGGAGGCCCTCGTGCTCGCCGATGCCGCACGCGAGGGGCTCGACCGCAAGGGGATCCCATCCAAGGTCCCCGGGGGCGACCACCCGTGAGGCCCCGACGCCGAACGGAGGAGCTCGTCCGCAGGAGTCGGGCCCTGGAGGCTCGAGATGCGGCCGCGGGGCTCCAGTGCCTCGTCGCCGACGATGTTCCCGGGGCGAGGGCCCACTGGGACCCCCTCATCCGGGCGGCGATCGGGACAAGGGCCAGGCCGCCGTCGGACCATGAGCTCGCCACGATGGCGGACTATGCAGAGCGGGCAGCCCGAAGCGGGGAACCATCCGACGCAGCCTGCGTCCAGTTTGGTACCCGGAACCGTCACCCCTCCATCGAGTATCGCGAGGCCACGGGAGGTTCTCGGCCCCTCGTGTGGGTAAACGGTGCGCCGAACCCGCCGGTCGCCAATCCATTCTCCCACGAGGACCGCGAGTCCCTGCGTCTCCTCGCCCGGACCGGAATCCAGATGGGGGAGTCTGCAATCGTCGAGGCGGACCCGGCACAGCCGGGGAGGCTCCTCCATCTCGGCGACCCGGAGCGCGCCCCCGTGGAAGCCCTGCTCTTGGCCGCGGAGATCCTCGGCGACCGGCGTGAGGTTCTCACGGTCGAGCTCGGGCACTCCTCTGGCCCCGCGGCGCTCTCGGTATTCCAGCCGCGGACACGGGTCTGGACAGCAAGTCTGGCGGTCGCACCTCTGCTTCGCCCGTGCCGGGAACCGTACCAGGGCGTAGTCGTAAACGTTCCGCCCCCGGACCCGTTCGACGCCATCGTGATTAACATCCCCACGGCTGAGGCCTTCACCTTCAACCTATGGGCGACCGACCCCGAGGCGGGACCACGTCCGCCGCGGATACTCGACCTCGCACATGTCGGTCCGATCGTCGCTCTGGCCAGAAGCTACGCGAAGCCGGGGGCCTTGGTGGTCCTGCTCGCCCATGTGGGGATCGGCCGTCCCGGTGCCGGTATCCCGGAGGCTTCCGAGGGCGTTCTCGTGGCGCTCGGCGCCGAATCCGCCACCACCGCCGCCCTCGAGTCCATCCGGGGCCGGAATGCCCTCGTGAGGTACCCGGAAACGCCGAGGAGATCCTGGTGGTCGTCACCCCCAACGGACCGCATCGTTTCCGCCTGGAGATTCACGAAATGAGAACCTTCTTCACAGACCGAGAACTCTGCTCCGCCGCCTGGCGTGCCGTTGGCGGCGACGGTGCCGAGCCGCACCTGGGGATCCACAACGGCTCCCCCCACGTCCCGGACTGCGAGGGCCGGACGAAGGCCATGACCCACCGGGCGGCGCTGAACCGGGAGTACGAGTACTTCGGGTCCATGAACCGGTCGCGGGTACCCTCCCTGCGTATCCGGATTCCTAAGGGGAACGGGCCCTGGGGTTTCCGAGCGATTGACCTTCCGGCCGAGTCCACGCGGCTGAATTCGCTCCTGATCCTCGAGCAACTCCTGGCCAGCGATCGGGTGCGCGGGTTCCTCCTCCCCGGGCAGGTCGGCGTCGTCCCCTGGAGAAAGGGAGACGAACTGCCCGCCGGATTCTGCCAGAAACTCCACGCGAGGCCCCAGGACCACGCGGCGAGCCTGGTGCATGCAGCGGTCCGGGAGGGCTTCGGGACGTGCCTCGAACTGGACCTCCGAGACGCATTCGCGCTCGTCCCTCATGAAGCCGCCACGACCGCCATGAAGGAGTTGGGGATCCCCCAGGCGGCACGCCGCCGTGTCCTCGAACTCGTGCGGATCCAAACGGTCGACCGCTCCGGGAATCTCGTCCGCCGAAACGGCCGCGGGCTGGAGCAGGGGAACCCGCTCTCGCCCCTGGTCTTCGCCCTGGCGTTGGCGCTCGTGCTCCGGGAGCTGGAGACGGACGGGCACCGCGTGTCCGCCTACCTGGACGACATCTACGTGATGGCCAGGAGCCTCGCGGGCGCACATGCGGCATTCGAGAAATTCTCGGCGAAGGCGAAGGAGCACGGCTTCACGGGGATCCGGCCGCTCGGGGAGGGGCACAAGGAGTCCCGCATCCGCGAGGTCACTGAATCCGACCCGGTCGTGGTCCTCAAGACCTACGAGGTCCGGCCGTCGGGTGTGGGGCTCGTAGCGGGGAAGACGGACGCCCTGCTCGAGGAACTCGGGGACTCCGCCGCCACGAAGAGAAGAGTGCGGAGCCTGGGCGGCCAGGCGATCTCCAGGAACTGGATGAAGAGCGCGGGCCTCTTGCGAGTGTCCAGCGTCACGGGAGGAGAAGAAGGAGCTGGCGTGGGGCCGGCGAGTTCTCCGGGAGAAGCCGGCGGAGAGAAGGACGGAGAGGCGTGTGGGTCGACAGCTCCCGACCGAGGAGAGGTCCGAAAGCTCTCCGCACTGAATTCCACCGCAGCTCCGGGAAGAGAAGAAGTTCCCGGGGGCATCTGCTTGGGAGGAGAACCAGCGAACTATTCCCATGCGATCGCCCGCCACGGAGGAGGAGGGGAGCATGCTCGGGGGGAGGGGAACCCTGCGAGTTGTGGTGCCCGTAGCGGGACGAACTGTGGGGCCACGAGCCCGGCGAATTATCCCCACATGCTCGTCCCAGGTGGAGAGGTGCAGCGCAGAATCATCGCCGATGGAGATGAACTATTGGCAACTGAGAACTATCAGCCTGCGGCAGACGGATCCGAGCCACCGGGAGATGAAGAACAATTCGCCGGCCGAATTATTGCCCATGGTGGAGATGAATTCGATGGCGGTAACAATAATTCAGGTCTGGCAACAATTCTGACAGCAGGTCTGTTCACGGGAGCAGAACGAGCCGCACAGAGTTCACCGATAATTCATCCGACATCGAATTGTGGGGCAGTTGTTCATTTCGGAGGAGATGACGAACTAGAAGAATCCACCGAAGAGCCACGAGTAGTTGATAATTCGTCGAATTGTGGTGGCGAAAATTCACACAGAGGAGATGAGTTATACTGGTGTGAAGAAGCGGTGACAATTCGCGAGTTGTCGAATTATCCTGGTGTGGACAGCGGCTCACATGGAGGAGAAGAGGATGGATACAGACGAACTATCACCACGGGAGGAGACGTTGGCGGACGTACAGAGGAGACGGCGCCTATAGTTCGCGAACTAGCGAATTATTCTGGTGGGTACATCGGTCCGCACGGAGGAAGAGAGCACGGTAATTTACTAGTTGTCGCCGTGGGAGAAGAAGTAGAGTCAACTGCTGCCGATAATTCGGCAATGACGGCAACACACTGCCACCCAGAGTACTGTGGAATCTGCACAGAGCCAGATGTTGACGGTGGTGGCCATGAAAGCAACACGAAAGAGGCCTCGGGTACTTCCACCCGTGGCGTAGGTGTCTATGATACCCCCATCGGGGATGGGAAACCGAATCCGATGGTCGCCCCCTGGCAAACTATCCTCCCTCGGGAGGCGGGTAGGCCAAGGGAAGACGGGGAGCCAAGTCTCCTCGTAGTATCACCTCTTCCAGATGTCGGTATTGGGGTCTGGGGAGGCGGTAGTGGAACCAGGTGCTCGGTTGGTGAGGGAGATGGAGTTCGGGGTGGATGTTCTTCTCCGTTCTCTTCTTCCTCTCTCCTCTCGAGTTATAAGCTCTGTGGCCTAGAGAGCTCTGTGGATGATCACCATGTCTCGCAGGACGTGGGTCTACCTTACAGCTCTGGTTCCAGTATTACTGGAATCCTCTCGGATCGTGAGAGTGTGGAAACGTATGATCACGATCCAGGGGAACCTGACGAAGGAGCGGCTGCAACAACGGCCGTAAGCTCTGTAAGAAGAGCGAAAAGTCGCCGGGGCGTGAACGCCACGCACACCCCGGCGGCATCCGTAATCCGCATGCCCCCGGATTGCCTGGACATAGACTTCCTCGCCGGGGGTGGTCGCCCGAAGCTCGGGAACAATCACAAGGTCTACGCCGAGGGGCAACGGGTAGCCGTGGATCTGCGGCCCCTCCGGGAGCTGCCCCAGGGAGGTATCCGTCGGGCGGTCGGGGCCGCTCTGAAGTCGGTGCGCGTATTCGGGGCGGCCTGGGCGCTCGTAGACCCACGAGACCCCTGGACGGCCCTCCCCGGAGTACTCGGGAACGAGGGCGACCTCGCCTACCGGGTGACAGGCCGGCAACCACACCCAGAGGGGGAGCTTCTGCGCCTCCGGCTCCGCGCCCGCGGGGGTCGCCGCCCCGAGAGGGAGAAGGCGCTCGTCGGGCCCCCACAGGCCGACGTCGTCCTCCTCCGCGCCCGACGGTCGCGGACCGACTGCCTAGCCTGGAACACGGTCGTCCAGATGGGTGAGGCGCCACCCGTGTGGACAAATTGGCCAGTCACCACGCCGGACCCAGCCATCGCCGTCATGGAGGTCGTGGCCCAGCTTGTGGAGGCCAACCCGGGGGCGACCATCCGCGTGCCCGTGCAGGGAGCTCTTCGGCTACTGGTTGGGCACCCGTGCCGCCCCAGGAACGTCCCACTCGCCGCCGCCATGTCGGCGATCACCAGGGCACACTGCGCCAAGCGGGTGGGGGACTGGCTGCTGTTGGCGCCGAAGAATGCCCGAGGAAAGAGCGGGACCCGGAAGACCTGATGCAGACGAAGGAGCCGGTGCCTCCGGCTACCGCCGGTCGATGGCGACCGTCTCCTCCGTCGCCACGGCGACGACCTCGGTCTTCGGGCCAGCCGACGTCTTGAAAGGCAGACCGAGGACCATCGGCATTTGGTAGCGGGTCAGGTCGAAGGTCCACTGGACATCGACAGCGTCGGCGGTGCCGAGCTTCGCGCAGCTCGCCTTGAGGCCTGCACCGTTGACTGGAGCGACCGGACCGGCGCTCGTGGTCAGGACCACCTGCTCGCAGGGGAACGCGAACGCGAGCCGGTTCCGCTCCGATGCTTGGCTCCGCGCGAATGCGGCTTCGGCTCCCTTGAGACCCGCAGAAGCCTGAGCGACCGCGGCCCGAGCCGCCTGCACTCCCCCAGATGCCTGCACCCACTCGGGGCTATTGGGGGCCGCCTTCGCCAGAGCTGCATCCGCCGCCGTGCTTACGGCAATGGCAGCGGTCTCCTTGGCGCGGGAGCTGTCGACGGCGCCCTGGAGCCGCCGCACTATCGCCGCTGCGTCGATGCCGACCCGGCCCGAAACCGTGATCCGCTTGCGCTGCGGCGGCACCGTCGCGGAATCGGTCCGATGTGTGCGTGCTGCGCTCGCGAGGTGGACGGTGAGCTCGTCGGTCCCGACATCGACGGGGACGAACTTGGCGGGAACGGGTGCGCGCTTCACGGCACGCAGTGTCCAGGCACTCACCTGGCGCAGCGCCTTGCCGTCGCCGTAGGCAATTCGGTCTCCGGCGGCAACCCCGCGCAGCCCACCGTCGAGGATCACGGTTTCGGCGATGAACCGTGCCGCAGGGAAGTCGACCGGCATTGCCACGGCCCGCGCCGAGCCCTCGAAGGGGTCCATGTCCTTGGCCTCAACCGCGGCGGCCACGCGTGCGCCCTTGATTCCTGAATCGAGCAGCGTCAGGTCGGCGCAGTCCGCGATGGCTTGGAATCGCATGGCCTCGCCCGGCCGCCACAGGTGCTCGGGCCATCCTGACTGCCCCCGCTTCGGGTCGAGCCAACCGCCCGGGCGCGCCCCCAACTCCACATGGCGCGCACGTGCTTGCTGCCAACGGCGGAACTCCTGCCAGCTGCCGCTTGCTCCGGGAGTATCGACGAACCAGGCCGGGTCGCTCTTCGCGCCGCTGACCGCGCAGGTTAGCTCGCCCAACTCGGTGTCGATCACGATGACGACCTTCGCGACGGGGGGTTCACGCACCGCGGATCCCAGGTTCGTCGCTTCGAGCAGCACGCCGACCGCGAAATGATCTGCAGCCAGCCATGAGATCATCTGGCCACCCGAGTGCAGAACCTCTGCCGCCACGATCGCTACCCCGATGTCCTCGGACAGCTCCGGCACCGCTTCTGCTTCCGGCGGGGCAGACGCCTTCTGCGCGGGGCCCGATGGAGGAGCGGTGGCGACAGCTCCTGGCGGCCCACTTGCGGTCGCCGAGCTCGCCTGTGCCGCCGAACTTGGCGCGCCTGACGAGGCGGCTGCGCTGGGTGGCGCTGTTGCGGGGGATGCGCCCGCGGACACTGGGGCCGCCGCGCTGACCGGCGTAGGCGAGTCTGTTCCTGGACCGTCGCTGGAGCTCTTGCAACCACCGGCCACGGAGGCCACCAACGCGACCAAGAAGTACGTTGTTCTCTTCATTGTGACGGCTCCTTACCAGCCGGACTTGCTGGGCGCCGAGCCGCCCGTTTGCCCACTCTTTCCGCAGTCCCCCGCCAGGGCCGCAGCAATGCAGACCGATGGAGAGGGCCCGGGCCCGACATCGTCGGTCCACCAATTCGCATCTGGCCAAACAGACTTGCAATAGTCGTTTGCCGCCCGCACCCAGTCGCTCCACGAGTAGCTCCTGAGGAACTCGGCTTTCGCCTCGCAGCCGAATTCGGCGGCGTCTTTGATGTCCGACCGTAGGTCGCCCTTGTATTGCAGGTCGCGCGTGACGGCTACCCGCTTGAAGAAACCGAGGTCCGCGGCGCTCCCGATGTAGCCAAGGGCCTCTTTGGCTGCAGCTGCGGCCTCCGCCCTGTGCGCCTCAGCCGCTGCTGCTGCTTCCTGTCGTTTGGTGATCGCCTCCAGGGCCTTCCTCGCCTCAGATGCGTGTGCGCCGTTCGGCATCACTGAAAGGTATGTGCCATAGCTCTCGGCGGTGCTGGCGATTCGGGCGACCTCGAAGTGCTGGTCGTCAATGGATTTCGCCAGCTCAGGGGCGCCTGGCGCATCGGGCCTCACTGACTGCATCCAGGCGCCCGCGACTGCGAGGCGACCTCGCGCCTCGCCAAGCGCCGCAGTTCGACTGTCCGCGACAGGTTCACCGCGAGCGACCGCAGCGCGCACCGCCTCAGGATCGGGCTCCTTCTGCCGGTTCGCCTTCGCAACAGCGATCGTGCTGCCTGCCTCCTCCGACTCGGCAGCCGCCCGTTGTTGGGCGAATTCGGATCGAGCGTCGGCAACGAGCGCACGCAAGTCTTCCGCGGGCACGGTCGCGACAATCACCATGGAGTTCTCCCCGGTCGGACCCGGTTTCGTCGCTCTGGCACCCTGGGAAGTCGCTGCCGAGGGCGAGGCCCGTGGCGCAGGCGTTGCGAGCGTGCCCGGCGCGCTCGCCGCTTCCACCGGTGCTTCCTCCTCAGGCATCAAGGCCGCGACGAGCGCGGCCAAGACCGGTTCGGGATACACCACGAGCTGCGCCTTAAGTTCTTTGAGCGGGAAGCTGGCAGTCCCGGACGCGTCAGTCGGAGCGGCCGCGAGCACAGATGACGGTACGACTGGCGGCTCCCTGAACCGGAGGTACACCGAGCGGCCAACGGCGGGCCGTCGATTGCAGTGCGCGTCCTCCCAGTCGTGTGGGAGCCGGGTTTCGCCCAGGTGCTTGCTAGTGATGCCCGCGACCTGTGTCCGATCGACGACCTCGATTGCACGCTGCCTGCAGAGGTCCTCTTGCTGGACCTGCACGACGAGCTGGCCGCTTTCGATGACCGCGCTACCGAGGTAGTTCGCACGGTCGACCACTTCGTGCTCCGATTCGGTCCTCACAGGGACGTCGTCAAACCTCGTGGTCTTGCGCAGATTCCCACCGCATCCGAGGACCCCCACGACCGCCGCGCTCAAGGCTAGGGTTGTTCTGCTCCTGCGCAGATCTCGGCGCGCCTGTGCGACCGCACTCGTCTTCATCGCACTACCCCTCACATCACCATCCCGACTTCGGTCTGCCGCCGCCGGGTTGACCGCCACCACCCGAACAGTTCCCCGACAAGGCGAATCCGAGGCAGACCTGCGGCGAAGGTGGATCCCCCACGCCCTCTTCAGGCCAGGATTCGGGCCAGTTGGACTTGCAGAAGTCGGTCGCAGCCGTCGTCCAGTCCTTCCACGAGTACTCGGTCAGGAACTCGGCCCGCCGTTCGCATCCGCGGGCAACCATGAAATTGATGCCCTGGGCCAACTGCGCATAGTTGTAAGCCAACCCGCGGCTGTCGAGCGCCCGCTTCAGCGCTGCGACTTCGGCGGCCTTTCCGAGATCGTCTAGCGCCTCTTCCGCGGCTCCAGCGGCCTCGCCCCGTTGTGCCTCGGCTGCGGCACCGAGCTCTGCCGTGCGAGCGAGGGCCTTGCATGGAGCGTAATCCGGGATCAGCTTCAGACATTCTGTCGCTGCCGTTGTCGCCGCAGCGAAATTCTTGGCCTTCGCTTCCTTCCGCCCGAGGGCAAGGGCAGCGTCGGCTTCACCGCGAGTGACTGCGTCGGCGGCTTGCCGGCAGGTTGCCGATTCCGGGAGCAAGAAGAGGCAGCGATTCGCCTTCTCCCGCGCATCCGCCAGGTTACCGCTCGACATGGCAGCTCGCGACTCCACGGCGAGTCGCTCCGTCTCGGCCTGGAGGCTTTCAGCGAGCGCAGCCTGCACCTCGGGCGCAGACGGGTCATCGGAGTGCTTCGAGAGCCATGCCTGCAACTCCTCAGGCATCTTCCGAGGAAGGATGAGGTTCTTCAGTTCCTCTGGGCTCAGAGCGATTTCCGCGCTCTTGCATCCTGTGCACGCCGCGGTCCCGAGCGGTTCGACGAACCCCGCCGAACTGAACGCCGGAGATGCGAGGTTGACCGTCGCTGCTCCCGTCAGGTCCGTCCGGACGGACGCTTCGATCCCCCCAACTCGCGCGGTCAGCTCGATGCTGGGGGCCGCTTGGCGTCGGCACTCGTGACCTGTGCCCTTCGTCGTGGTGGTTGTGGAGAAGTCCCGCGATTCGTCGCCCGCCAGCCAGAGGTCGATGACCGACGACGACAGTACAAGCCCGCCGACAGCAACGGCCACCTGCCCCGCAATTGTCATCTGGACACCGCGGTCGAGGCTCCTCTCGTGGTCGGGATCCCCAAGCCTGATCGACTGCCCCTCGGAGACCTTCTCTGCGCCCACGCCCCAAAGCGCTGCCCCTGCTCCGACAACGGCCACAGCTGATCCGGCGGCCCACCAGAAGCTGGAGGGGAGGGTGCGCGCGGTGGTCTCGCGGTTCGCGTGGGTCTCCACGACATCGGCCCGGCACTGCCTGAGGTCGTCGACCTGGAACGTCAGGCGGCCACCGTCGGCCCGAATTGCGACATCCCGCGGAGCGTCGAGCTCCACCGGAACCGTCTTGCTGGCGACAACCTTCGACTCAACCGACGTCGTGTCCTGCCGGAGACCCGTCGCCGCATAGCACCCCTGGCAGATGAATCCCCCGGCGATTACCAAATTCCGGGCAGTCACCGGAACACCTCAAGGGTGAACGTGTCGGACCACGAGAAGGGTGGCCGGCCCGTGGGGCTCGTGGCCGTGCCAGACACTGGCGAGGTGGAACTCATTGGCTCCCTCCCTGCCCGTTCGAACATCGTTGCTCGACGCACGAGAAACCAGCGGGGCAATCCGAGTCGACGCCGCACTCCTGCACACCCGCGCCACATACAGCGACGTCCGGGTTGCCCGAGCAGCCGTAGTCGTCGCAGTCGGTGAAGCCGTCTCCGTCGTTGTCGACGTTGTCGCTGCACAGCGCGTTAGTCCCCTCGGTATCACGCTCACTGTTGGAGGTCGGGGGCAGAAGGTCGTCCTCAACCGGCACTACCTTCGAGTCGACAACCCAACATCCTGCAGGGCCTCCAAGTGGCTCAACGCACCCGAGGTCGCCTTCGCACTCGGAAGATGATTCGCACGCCTGAGCGCAAACGTCCCCAGATACCGATGCCAAACACGTTCCTTTGGAGCAACGCCCTGCAGTACAGGCCACAGTGCAAATGCCGGTGCTTTCGCCCGCCGGCTTGAAACATCTGAGACCTGATTCGCACTCCGTTTCACCTGTGCACCTGGAGCCGAGTTCCCCAGAAAGGCAACCTGCCAACAACAGAGCCGCAAGCCCACCAAGCAGCGACAACCGCCCCATCCTGCATCTCCTCACGCACACGTACGTCGACGCTTCATCCCTGCCGCCCACACCCAGTGACGGATTCAGCCGTCTTCCGATTCGCACCATACGGTTCCAGCAAGGGCGTGGCAACAGGCCGCATCCTAAACTCGGTTGGACGTGGGCGTCTATGTCGTCAATGGGCGTCCTCTCCCTTCGTTTCGTCCGAGGCCTCCCTGACCCTCACGGCGGAGACGAGGATGAATGGAGTAGGCGTGGAGGTTGGATCTCGGCTTCGAGAGGCGCGGAAGCGGGCGGGTCTGACCCAGACCCAGCTCGCGGAGGCCGCGGACCTCGCGCTCGAGACCGTGTCGCGTGTGGAACGTGGCGTCCAGTCGCCGACCGTGGACAACCTGCAGACGATGGCGCGTGTCCTCGGGACGTCCCTCGCGACGCTGGTCGGGGAGGGTGGGGAGGCCCCGATCGAGCAACTCCCGCCTGAGGTCGGGAGGATCGTTCACGTGCTTCGCGAGGAGACGCCAGAGCAGCAGCGCAGGATCAGGCGCATCGTGGAGCTCATTCTCGCGTGCGGGGAGGAAGGCTGAACCGGGCCAAAAGTGCCTCGGCGAGGGAGCTCATTGCCGAGGCCACGTCGGGGGTCGATGCTGGTGCCCCCACCGACTGCTCGGCGAACGCGACCCACCATCCCGCCTCGTGGCCGGCCTCGAGATGTGCCGCCGCGATCAACTCGGCCCTGTGGTTCATTGTGGCCTCCAGGTCGAGCCAGATGGCGAGCGCCTCGCCGTCGAGCTGGCCTGTGAGTTCGGCCACGAGCCTGCGAACTCTCGCGTCGAGGGCCTGGTACTCGGGCGTCCCCTCGAACTTGGTCTTGGCTCGGTCCGCGCTGGGGCGCACCTGGTCGGGCGGGGGGCAACCGATCGTTCGGACCTGCGGCGCTGATTCGTTCGACGGGCCCGGCGAATCCGGCGGTTCCGCAGCCGGAGGTTCGTCGGCGTCGAATGGCTCAGTGTTCGGCTCCGGTTCGTCAATCTCGGGGTGGTCCTGGTCTCCGCGTGGGTCTTCCGGGTAGCTGCTCGGGCCGTATAGGACCCTGGCCGGGTCGTTCGTGATGTGGCCCCCCAGGGAACAGAAGGCGAAGAAGCCTTTGACCGCGGCCAGCTTCCGACGGCGGGTGTCTTCGCCCAGTTGATCCAGGGTGTCCCGCCAGGCCAGCAGGTCCGCCGAGCTGACCGCCGCCACGCTTCTGGCGCCGAGGGCACGGACGAGGCGGGCGATCTCCGCGTAGTAGGCCATCCTCGTCCGCGGGGCGCTCTTGGTGCCCAGGAATTCCTGGACCAGGACTTCCCAATTCGGGGGAAGCTCCGAGTCCCCAGCCTCGTCCTCGCGCAGGCGGCGGGGCTTCATAGGCCCACCATCGCGGCGGCGTTGTCCCGGAACAGCGAGCCGTCCCGCACATAGCGGCGGAATACGGTGGTGCTCTTGTGGCCCGTCTGCCGCATGACCAGGTGCTCCGGGACGCCCGCCATGATCGCGGTGGTCGCGAAGCCGGCACGCAGCGAGTGGGCGGAGATGTTTTCCACGTCCAGGCCCGCAGAGGCGGCGGCGCGCTTCACGGCGTTCGCGAGCCCCTGTGTGGACAGGCGATCCTCCGCGACCTTCCCGCGGGTGAGTCCCCTGAAGACCGGTCCCGACGAGATCCCCGCGTGCTCGAGCCACCGGCGCATCGCCTGCACGGGGCAGGTGGACTCCCGAACGCCGCACGGGATCGCCACCTCGCGGCCCCGTCCCTCCTGGTCGGTCTTGCTCCGCCGCAGGAACACGACCATGCCCTCGTCCCGGAACCTGAGGTCTTCCACGTCCAGCGCGACGAGCTCGGACCTCCGGAAGGCTCCGGCGAACCCGAGGAGGAGCAGCGCCCGGTCCCGAAGACCGACACGGCCCTCGGGCAGCGTCTCCACGATGGCCCGCATGTGGCCGATGAGGAGGGGGTCTTTCCCGCGCTGCGCAGTTCCGACCGTCCGCCGGATGCCGGCCATCACCGCTCGGACCATCTCGTCCCCGATGGGGGAGGCTTGGCCAGCGAGTCGGTGCGCAGAGGCGATTGCGGCCAGGTACCGGTTCAGCGTGGAGGGCTTGGAATCGCTTGCCCGATCGGCACCGTAGAGGGCAACCGACTCGGCCGCAGCGGGGAGTGGTTCGACACCCCTTGCCCGGCACCACGAGACGAATGCGGTCCACGCTGAACCATAGGCACGGATGGTGGAATTTGCCTTGGACCTGCTGGCGAAGTGCCGCGCTCTGTCGACAAGTTCATCGGACAGCTCGGTATTCTGCTTGATGTGTTCTAGATTCATGTTGCCTCCGAAATTTCGAGAGTCTCCATTCTCGAAATTCACTTCGGCAAGTACGGGTCAACTGGTGTTCATCGTTCGGACCCCCAGCGTAGCCAGCGACGACTCCCGGTCCAGATGGCGGACGGGCCCCGCCGACATCGATCAGGCTCGTGGGGGATGGAATCGATCGCGGCCACGAACGAACAACGAACAGCGAATGTTCGTCCCCTCGGCAGCCCGGGGGAATGTCAGTAGAACGTGAGCGCGATCCTGGAACTGCTGGGCCCGCTGAGGATAACAACGAAGACACTCTGCACGCGGCACCGCTCCTCGGTCAGTCGTCGCCGTCTTCCTGCTGTCGGCGTTCCTCCGCCTGCCGCTCTTGCTCGGCGGCCCACCCTCCTACGAGTGCTCCGCGAGCACCTGCGCTGGTCGACTCGCCGAACAGCAGCGACGAGGCCTTGAAGCGAATCTCCGCACGAACGCCCGCGCCCGTGAGCGTGACCGCCGACGGCACCTCGGCCCGCAGTTCCACTCCTCCCGCCTCAAGGCCGAGGCAGAGAGCACGGGTGATCCCCCAATGCGCGTCTTTCCACGGGGAGACTGCAGGTTCCTTGTCATAGATCCGCACGGAACGGGCGGCGAGGGGGACGGGGAGGGTGGCGGCACGAGCATCGGTCGTCGTTTCCATCACCACAACGGCGCAGATTCCCCCACCCACCGGGACGACGACCTCCCCATTTCCGATGGGCACAGCCTCTGCCAGCCCACGTCGGAGCGCGATCCAGGTGGCAGCAACGTGAAGGTCCGCTTCGCGCCAAAGTGATTCGGGCGCTTCGAAGGGAGAAGTGAAAGCTGCCCAGCCGCCGGTGTAGGGTTCAGGGCCGCTCCCGTATGGGGTGAGGTTCTGGCGCGCGAGGGTGGGCTCCGGTTGGAGAGCGGTCGACCATTCGAGGTGGTCCAGCCAATTGTTCGCATCCAGCGCGTCGGAGGCCTGCTTCGGCAGCCGAAGTGAGCGCGAGTCGTATGACCGAAGACCCGTGAGCGCCACCCACAGAAGGCGGCCGCCCCTCACGAGCGTGATGGGTTCGCGATTCGTCACAGGTGGAACGGCTGAAAGCGTCCCGGCTACCGGCTCGGGGACGGCGACGAGGTGCCGTTCTGCCCACGCCTTCTGCGAACTCCATCCATCAGCGTCAGCGACGAAGTCTTCAAGGCCCTGCGGAACGGAGACCCGAAGTGCGGCGGCTGGAGGATCCCCGGCAAGGAGTCGTGCCAGCGACGCTGCGGCGTCCTGGACGGGCACGGGCTGGCGGAGGTCAGGCGGGAGCATCAGGGCGCCAGTGGAAAGCAGACTGGCGCGGGCATGAAGGAACGCGAGCCGCTCGCGCAGGTCAGGATCGAGCCGGTCGACCAAGCGCGTGAGCGTCGGGTCCTGCAACAGTTCCTCGCGGGTGCTTCCGACCGCGGCATCTCGCAGGCGGACGACCGCGGGCACGGCGGGCTCGACTCGGTGGACCGTGATTCGCGGATGCCGTTCCAGCGGCAGCTCAGTGGTGGGGTTGATCACGTGGAGGACGTCGCCAACCCGGAGCACTGTCGTCGGAGTGATGCGCCTTCCTGCGGCTTCCAATCGACGCGTGAGTTCGGCTTCGTTGGAGCGAGTCGGCGCGACATCGAGCACTGCTGCGGCAGCGCGGAGCTCCACCTCCGTCCGCTCTCGCTCCGTCGAGGTTGCCTCCGTTCCCAGGGCACGTGCGAGTGCGAGTCGGACGCGGGGGTCGGAATCAACCTCGACCGCCGCCTCCTCATCCCGCAACGCGTGCATCAGTCGCCGGCGCTCGGGACCCGTAGCGGGTACATCGACTCGGACCCTCGCGTTGGGCGTGTCTGCAACGATGGCGCTGAGGTCGTGCAGGACCGTGGGCCAGGGGAGTCCGCCCGCTTTCGCGAAGACCTCCAGGCCGTCGCGCGGCTCCAGCACGAGGGCCCGTTTCTCGAACGACGCCGCGAGCCACCTGGCTGGCTCCTGGAAGGTCCAGGGAGACATGACCAGGACGTGGCTACCGGCGAGCTCCACCGCCCGAGCACGGCCGGAGGCGGGGTCTGGGACTCGAACGATTTCCAGCCATTCACTCGCGTCATCGAAGCTGCGCGGAAGCACGTCGTACTGGCGCTCGGTCATGACGAGCACGGCGGGCGACACGATCTTCGTGCGGACCAGCTTGTCCCCGATTGCCTCGAACAGCGCGATCGCGCTGTCACGGTCCGACGACAGGGCTGAGAGGTCAGCTACGAGCCGCACCGGGGGCCCACCGTTCTCGAGGAGGGCGTCTGCGGCTTCCAGTAGGCTCGCACGCTCGGCCTCCGGGACCTGCAGAACATCGAAAAGCCGCTTGGCGTCCTCGCGTGACCCGAAGAAGAAGCGGACCGCGCCGGGGTCGTCGTGGCGGAGCAGGCGGTTGAGTTGGCTCGCGGCTGTCCCGAGCTCAAGTTGCTCACGACCTTCCGGCACGGGCCGGTCCTGGAGCCAATCACCGGCGACGGTTTTCTGAGACTTCGTTCCGAGGTATGAACTGATGCGCGAACCCAGGGTCATGGGGCCTCCTGTTGTGGAGCCCCATGATGCACGGCTGACGCTTCGCGGACTGGTTGATCCCTTGCAACGCAAGAGAATCTTGCAGCCGTGTTTGCAGCGAAAGTGGATTGCGCTGACGCCTGCAAGAATCTGCAACCGGAGGCTCGTCGCGAACGAACAGGCCCAGGAGAGAAGGGTAATTCGGCCGCAGTGATTGGTGCGGGCGGCCTGCGCGCGGAACGAACATTCGTTCGCGGACGACCGAGCAGGCGTGATGGGCGGAGCGGGACGACGATAGTGGACAGGCGAGCGGCCATTCCCTGCAACGCGTGGCAGGAATCAGGGCTGGTCCTGGGGATTGGTCGGGGGGATCGGCTCGCGCCGGCTCGCACGATGGGGTCGGGATTCGACCCCATATCAGGGCGCAGGAGCCCAGATAGTATCGACCGCAGCGGCCCGCACCAGGAAGACCCCTGTCAGTGGGACGTCCACGAGGTGCGCTGCAGCGGCGATCCGCTCGGCAGCCTCCCTCTCCGTCCGGTGAACACGGCCACCTTGTCTGACGCTCAGGACCGCCCAGCTGCACCCAGGTTCCGAGGCAGCCAGGAGGCGGGCGAGGATCGCCCCCGCCCGGGTTAATTGGCCGACGCTCTCGCCCAGCGTGAGCGTGATGGCGGCGCCAGCTGTGTTGTCGGGGAGGATGGCCACGGCGAGGATGGCCCTTTCGCCGGTCGCCACCCGTGCCCCCTCCACCGCGGCGGCGAGCGTGTCCAGCACATGATGTTCCGTGGGTGAGATCACGGGTTCCTCCTTCGGCAAGACGTGGGTGAGAAGGCCCGGCAGCACCGCCCCGCCAGGACTCCCGAATCCGCGGCGCGGGCCCGGCCCGGTCAGGCCGCCCGCTGCACCGTCGCGATGGCCGTGGAGACGTCGACACCAGCGCTCACGCTCGTCAACACGTCGAACGCCCTGTTCCTCGTTCGAGCGGCAACGTTCCAATGGTTCGCAACGAGGCGGGTCTCCGCGTCGACCCCGTACTCGTAGCTGAGGTACTCGGTCACCCCGTTCATCAGGCCCCACGCGGTCCCGGCGTGCTTCTCGTTCCCCCGACCATGCGCCGCGAGGTGCAGGATCCGACCACGGGCCTGCTGGGCCTTCTCCGGGTTCTTCGGCGGGTCGGGGCGGAGGAAGGCGAGGACGGCCTGCGCGTCCCGGTCGGAGAGGCGCTTCTTCGCCATCAGGCGGTATGCGGCCGTCACGTCGCGGTAGGACTGCTGGACGACCTGGATCTTCTCCGAGAGAAGCTTCAGCGCGTCGCGCATCTTCCGGGTGTGGGGGATGCCGGTCTCGCTCTCCTGGTCGACGCGGAGCGCGGCTCGCAGCGTATTCGCGCACACCACCCGGACGGCTGTCGGCTTGAAGCTCACACGTCGGGTCCCGTCGTGCGCCGTGGTCAGGAGCAGGTAGAGGTTCATCTCGTCGTTTTTCACCACGTCGACGGCGGTGTTAATGACCTTGGCCAGCACCACGACCATCCGCCCGCGCTGCAGGGAGATCGCCGTCTCGTACTGGATGAGGCCCGCCTCGACCGCGGGCTCGAAGACCGAGAAGGCCTCCTCGTTCTGTAGCACCTCGTAGCGGCCGGTGATGGGACCGAGCAGCGGCCCATCCGCGATGTCCGTCCGTCGCACGAAGAATCGGTCGTCCGCCGCCACGAACTTCCCGCCGACTTCGGCGCCCGCGTGGACCTTCTCGAGGCCCCACCCGGCGAGGCCGGACGCCTGCAGCATCGCCGGCGTATCGATGCCGGGCGGCACCTGGACCCCGATTCCGTGCCAGGGGGTGTCTCCGACAAAGGCCATGCTTTCGACTTCGTGCGCCATCTCGTCCTCCAAGGTTCAGGTTATGGGTTCCTTCGCCTGAAGAGGAGGCCGGTCAATGAAGCCGAGAGGTACCCCTCCCGCGGGAAGGTCGGTGGCCGTTCGAATATGTATGTATATGTATGTTCGGGAGGGGGTGGTCACCCCGCGCGCTCTCGAACGGGCGGAACGAACATTCGGGCATCCGAACGGGGAACAACGAACGTTTGTCGCTTTGGAGCTGCGCCCCAGGGCAAACGTTCGGTCGGGGAGGGGCCTGAAGAACTACGCGGCACCCCGGGCGAACCCGACCTGCCGTGCTCGTCCCACGCCGTGCTTCGCCGTCTCCTCGGACGCCGCCCGCATCAGGTCCGATTGGCGGAGCCCCCGGTTCTCGCGTGCAGCGCGGAAGGCCGCGCGCAAGGCGGCGGTCCGAATCTCGCCACCCGAGAGCGCGTACGAATTCCCGAGAGCGGCGAAGTCGACCGAGCTCTCGAGGGGGGCGCTGGCGGGTAGGAGGCGTCGCCAGATGGCGGCCCTCGCCTCCGCGTCTGGGAGCGGGAATCCGATCAGGTAGGCGAGGCGCCTCCCGAGCGCCGGTTCCACGGCGGCCGGCCGGTTGGTCGCGAGGATGGCCGTGCCGTCGAACCTCTCCAGCTGGACCAGGAGGGTGTTGACCATGGAGACGTCGTGGCGAGAGCCACCCGAGGCCTCGCGGTCCGGCAGGATCGTGTCGGCCTCGTCCAGAAACAGAACCGCCCCTCGGTTCGCCGCCTGCTTGAAGAGTGCGGCCATGTTCTTCTCCGTCTCGCCCACCCACTTGGAAACGAGCGAGGGGAGCGCACCGACGAGGAGGGGACGGTTCAGTTCGCCCGCAACAGCTTCCGCGCAGAGCGTCTTCCCCGTGCCGGGCGGCCCGTGGAACAGCGCTGTGACCCCGCAACCACGGGCCGAGCCCTTGCCGACACCCCACCGTTCCATCACGGTCCGGCGGTCCCGGGCTGCAGCCACCATCTCCTCCACGAGCTCCTTTGCCTCGGGCGTGAGCACCACGTCGGCCAAGCGAATATTCGGGCGCTGGAGCGCTTCGTCGTCGTCACCCGGCCTCAGGACCTGCTCGGAGGCGGCCCGCTCCAGGTGCTCCATTCTGAGAATCGGCTCCTCCTCCCCGCCATGCACCGCGTCCGCCAGGGCGACCAACACCGCGTTCTTGATGTAGCCGCCCGGAAGCTCGAACTTCTCGGCGAGCCGTTGCAGGTCCACATCGGCGGCGAGCGGCGCCTGCGACGGGAGATGCCGTTGCCAGATCTCCGCACGGGCCTCCCGGTCGGGCTCCCGGAAGGCGACGCGGACCATCACGCGGCGGACCACGGCCTCGTCGATCACGCCGGGCGCGTTCGTCGCCATGATCGCGATGCCCTCGAACCTCTCCATCTCCGTGAGGAGCACGTTCAGGAGCCGGTTCCCGGTCCGGCGGCTGGCGAGCAAGGCCTCGCATTCGTCGAAGAACAGGACGGCGTCCTGGAGACGCGCCTCCCGGATGAGGCGTGGGAGGAACCGGTCCGCCTCGTAGGCGTCGATGAAGGCGGGAACATCGACGTTCAGGATCCGCTTCCCGAGATGATGAGCGACCGCATGCGCCGCCAGCGTCTTTCCGGTCCCCGGGGGACCATGGAAGAGCATCATCAAACCCCGCCCGTACCGGACGGCCTCGTCGAATCCCCACTCCTTCCGGTAGCGGAGGTAGGTCGGGTGATTCTCCACGACCGAAAGGATGCGACGCTTGTCGTCGGGGTTCAGGACGACCTGGGAGAGGGTCGCCTTCGGCTCCTCCACGGACGTGAAGCCCACCACCTCCTCCCACAGGTCGGTCGCGCCGGTGAGGAAGCCGAAGATCCTACGGTCGAGGTTGATGTCCCTGGCGAGGAACTCCGAGGGGAGCTCGTCGCGGCGGAAGCGTCCCCGCAGGTCGATCAGGTCACGCGCCACCAGGGGTCCGATGGGGGTGAACGCCGCCCGCCGACTGACTCGGGCGGGAAACTCGAGCTCTGCGAAATTGAAGACGCCTTCGATGGTCGGGCCCCGGTGGTCACCGGAGAGCCGGCCCAGGACGGACGCCAGCTTCACCGAGATGCAGGGCGCCAGGGCCAACAAGAGCGTCAGGCGCTCGAAGTCGTCCAGGCCGCAGAGCTCGACGAGGTTGTCCAGGGCCAACGGCTGCCCGTGGGCGCGATGGAACGAGAGGCGGAAATCGATTGCCGCGCGCAGCACTTCTTCGCGCTGTTGAAGGCGCCGGCGCAGGGACTTCAGGTCTTCGTCGGCGCATTCGTTTTCATCCTCGTCACCGTGGGCCTGGCGCTTCTCGCAACGGTCGGCGAGCTTTTGGCCGACGGTCACGCGACGCGACCGGACCTCGATCCACTCCAGCTCCTCCCGGACGTACTCGAGGTCGGAGGCGTAGACCTCCGGGGAGGGGGCGGACTGGGCGGTCTTCAGGGGCCGCGCCTTGACCTTGCGAGATGGCCTGTCGGGAGTGGAGGTCGGCATGCGGCCATTCAGCCGATGCAGGCCAACGGTCAATCCGCAAACGAGGCAGCCGATGGCGGACCGGCGACGTTGTGGGCCCTGCCCCTGCGGCTCGTATGGTCGACCATCGCGCCCGTGCCGACCGCGGATGAGGTCATGCCTGCGATCGCGGATTGCCCTCGGGCCACTCGGAAGAAGGGCCTCAAGGTGTCCACCATCTGCCTCGCCGACGACAGGCAATTCGGCGAACTCGCGCACAGGCGCTACATTCGGTTCGGCAGTATGGTGATCGACGCCGGACTGGAGGTATTCCAGGGCGGCAAGGTCTGCCGAGAGGTGAAGAGCCGCCTCCACGAGAAGCAGGGTACCCACCTGACGAAGAAAGAGGTTCTGCGGGCGCACACAGCGCGCGAGTTTCGGTGGCCGGACGGGGCGTAGGTCGCGAATAAAATGGACGACGGAAGGACATTTGGCGATCGCCTCCAGTTCCTGCGGACGCTGGACACCGACCTCGCGACGCAGCTCCTCCGGGCGGCACAGCTCGGTCACGACGACCCGGCCTCCGCCACCGTCGCTCTCCGTGCCTTCGGTGAGGGGCTCACCCGGCGCCACCTCTGCCCGGATGCGACGAACGCCAGGAAGACGTTCTTCGAGCTGCTGGACGCCATGAGGAAGACGGCTACGGTCCCAGCCGGGGTCGTCGACAAACTAGACGAATTGCGAGAGTCCGGGAACCGCGGCGCTCACCCCTCGAAACGCACGCCCAGTGCCGTGCCGATTCCCGACTTGATCAGGACGGCATGGTCACTCGCGGAGTGGCTTCACTGTCACATGGGCGGTCGCCCTGACGAAGTCCCTGCATACGAACCGCCGACGCCGGCGGACAGCAACGCGATCTTCCGCGACGCAGTGTTGGGCGGGCGCGAGAACATGGGCGACGACGCTGCCAAGTACTACGTCGCCAAAGCGATTCTGGCGTCGCAGGCCCAGAAGCGACGTGAACTTCGGGCCGCACAATTCGGCGTCCTCCACCTGCGGACCAACGAGATCCGGGAGTTGCTGCGCGTCGCTCTCCACGGAGTCCCCGCGGCGAGAACCGAAATGGCGAAGTTGGTTTTCGACGAGCAGGACGCTGCCCAGGACAAGTTGGAGGAGGCGAAGTGGTACCTGGACTGGGCGGCCCAGGATGACGACCCGGAGGCCTTGTTCCTCCTGGGAGCATTCCACCTCGAGGGCAAGCATGGCTTCGAGACCGACATCGCCATGGCGGCTGACTTCTTCGAGCGAGCTGCGACCCACGAGGACCCGCGGGCTTTCAACGCGCTGGCCATTCTGTATCGAGGTGGGAGAGGCGTGGAGTCGTCCCCGGAAGCAGCGAGAGACTACGCGCGCCGATCGGCCGAGGCCGGGTTCCCAATTGGCCAATTCACGTACGGCAGCTTCCTCGTCAATGGTGTTGGCGGACCCGAGGACCCCGAGACCGGACTCGTGTGGCTTCGCCGTGCGGCCAGGCAAGACTTTCCACTGGCGATGTTCACGCTGGCGACCCTCATTCTCGATGGAGCGAGGGCATTGCCTGGGGAGAGCGCAGAGGACCTCCTGGAACGTGCGTGTCAGGACGAGTGTGCCGAAGCCCTCCTCTGGACGGCCGAGCGGGAGCTTGCCAAGTCCGACGATGAGGCCAATTTCGGCTTGGCCTTGGGGCGCACCTGGGCGGCCGAGAAGGCGGAGCCGGACACAGGTCCCGACGCTCGCAAGGTCGCCCAGGCTGCCTATCTGCGACTCGACGCGTATCTTCGGCGATTGCCCAGGACGCAGGAACGCCACCAAGAACTGTCGGCCGTCTGGTACCAGTGCAATCCCGACGGCTCGCGTCGATTCGAAACGGACGAGCTCGCTGCGCGGCTCACGAAGACCGATCCGACCGCCGGCCGGCTTTCGAAGGAGTCGCAACTTGAGATGGTGCGGATGAAGGCGGGGCCCGGGGTCGACGAAGCCGAGATACGACGCCGAGCCGCTTGGTTGGACGCACACTTGGCTGGGACGCGCAGCCCTAGCATCAACGCGAGAGCAACCGGTCAGTTCGCGCCAGCACCAGCGGTACCGAAGGTCGGGCGCAACGACCCGTGCCCGTGCAAGAGCGGGCTCAAGTACAAGAAGTGCCATGGGAAATAGAGCGGCTGGGACGTAAGGTGACGCCGACCGGATTGTTGCCCTGTGGGCGCAGCCCACGATCGCTTTCGCGGCCCTGCAGCCCGGGGCAAAGTCACGATGTGAATCTCTCCGGCTTTGACGGCCTGGCAAGCCGGGCACTTCCGCCCACTGCCAGCCCCGCCGCCATCAATGTCGCACCCGTTCGCCCCATAGACTTGTCCGCACTGTCCACCGGCGATGAGGGGGCGCTCGCACCGAAGCTCATAGACGTACTGGCTTGGGTGCGGCTTGCTGGAGCCAAGGCGCTGACCCACGCGTTGCGACTGAGGGTTCATGTGGCCTGGCCTCGTGCTGTTCCTCGCCATCAGAACCTCGCGGTGCTCGGTGGTCGACAAATTCGTTCGCGAGCTCAAGAGCAGGCAATGCCCAGACGCGTCAGAAGCTGGATTCCGGACAGCAAGCCGGTTCTTCGTCGGGCCCGCCAAGCCCCGCGAACTTGCAAAGCAAACTTGCCGCCGGGCGACCGACGGAGGGTCATGTTCCTATCAATCTCACGACGTTCAGGCTGTCCGCCGCGACCTGCGCGACTTCGGCAGCGGCGATCACGAACCGGGAATCCTGTTTCATCGTCGTGATCCATGCTGTGACGAGCTCGGGGTGTCGCAGCCTTCCGGGTACTCCGAACTCGGCACAGAGGCGGGCGACCGCCAGCTCGACGATGAGGGCGTCCGTGGCGCTTGCGACGGACCCGAGCGCCACGGCCAGGTCGCGGGGAGGGGTTACGTCAGCAGACGTCACCCGGCTGGCGGGGATCCATATTGGTCGGCAGCCGGCCGAAGGCGCGCAGAGATTCGCGTGGCCAACTCTGGCGGCTCCACCACGCGGCACTCCTCTCCGAACCCCATGACCCAGCGGTCGAGGTCGGGGGTAAGTGCGACCGTCAGCCGCACCTCCACTCCGCCGTCCTCGAGTCGGGTCTTCCGCTCGGTCGGGTGCCAAGTCGTGGCCTCGACGTAGTCGCGGATGCGGCCAACGAACCGCAGAACAACATCGACCGGCAGCAAGTCGGAGGTCCAGACACCGATGAAACGCTCGAAATGTCGCGCCCCGTCGAAGCGGTAGGCGCTCGGGTACTCGTAGGTGTCGCCTTTGAGCCGTTCGCAACGCCGGACCGATTCCAGCTTCCAGAGTTTCGGTTGGTCCTGACCGCGGCGCGGGGCCAGGAGGTAGAGGCTCCCCGCGTGCAAAACGAGCGACCACGGCTCCACGTCGCAAGGCTCCCAATCGCTGGCGCCGTTCTTGCGGTACAAGAGTCGAACGCGATGGCGGCAGGCCAGTCCGTCTATGATTTCGGTGAGGGAATCTCTGACCGGGCCGAGGTCCGTGTGCGGGCCACGGACATAGACCAGGGCGCTGCGGAGGAGCTCGAACTTTCCTCGGGCCCGCTCGCTTGCGGTCAGCACGGCCCGGTCTGCCAACTCACGCCAGCGTGCGTGGACGTCACTGCCGCGGAAGGCCTCCATCGCGGCGTCCGCGAACTTGATGGCCACAAGGCCTTCAAGGTCGGGTGTCCACTCAGGATCTTCGACCGGAAGGGACGCAACCTTTCGGCGACCATCGCGCGCGATGCGCAGACCCAACTCGTCCACCAAGGTCCGCCACATCCGGCGAGCCTGTTGTTCTCCGAGCCCGGTATCGCGGGCAACCTCCTCCCAACCGAGTCTGTGCCCCCGGTAGAGGCCCGCGACGAGAGGCAGCAGGCGGCGCAACGGATCGAATCGTGCCATGCCCCCGAGGATACCAGACGGCGTAAATGGATCCAATTTGGTCCAGTCTGATGTTCCGCCATTTGACCACCTGTGGACCGGTCGCTATTCGTGGAGGTGCCAGTCCTGAGGGGCTGGCGACCCATGTTCGGCGGGGAGCCGGCGCAAACAGGAGGCCGCGCGTCGGCCGAGGAAATGAGAAGTAAAGTGGCGAAGAACACCGGCAATGGACACCGCATCGGCCCCGTGAAGGACCGCTCTCAGACCCAGACGCCCAGCGGCAACTGGGTGAAACGGGACTCCGACACCGGCCGTTTCATGGACGTGAAGCAGGACAAAGCGCCCTTCAAGGGCGTCACGAAGGAGCGGTGACCATGAACCTCCCCGGCCAGATTGGGTTCCGCCATGTTGCCAGCATCTTGAGCCGTGTCGGGCTCAGCCGGCCTGGCTTCCACGAACTCGAACTCAGCTACGTCGACCGGCGCGTCGCGTGGCGTGAGTTCGCTTCGTGCTCGGACGGCGGCACCCCGTCGTTGGACCGCGGGCAGACCGGGAACTGCCGCTGGTCGTTGAACAACGGGGAGGCCATCCATGCCCACTGGTTCCGCGATTTCCAGGTTGCTCGGTTCCACCTCGACAGGTTCGACCCGGCTGAGCGACCCTTGCAGCACTTGGTGGAGGAGACCTACGTGCCCCACGGGATCGTGGGGGGCGCGCTTGCGGGGCTGGCCCTGACGAAGCATCCACTCGGTGCTCTCGTTGGCGCGTTCGCGGGCGGCTTCGCCGGAGCGAAAGTGGATCGTGCGCCGGTGACGACTTGGCGCCTGCACAGCTTTGACGGGTATCGCTGGGAAGTCCGGGTCAAGTGGCAGGAGGGTGCTGCGTGGGTCCCGCTGCTGGCGTCCTGATCGGCCTCGCCAACGTCGCCATCGACCAACCAGTTGCGGCCGACGGACGTTTGCGTATTATCCTGGCGAATGTGCTGAACATCCGGGCAGTGTCTCCGGGCGGCTGCTAGGCGGGGAAACCGATGAGGGATGACGTGGACGAGCGACTCGACGAGGCTCAGCGGATCGACTTCCTCTGGAAGGTGATTGCGCGGTACGACACGTACATCAGCGCGACCAACACGAAGGCTTCCTTCATCGTCGCGCTGAACTCGCTCATGGTCGGTACGATCCTCGTCAAGTGGAACAGCATCGTTTCAGACGCGAGCGGGTCGGCGCTCCGCAATGTGCTCCACCTCGCGTTGGGAGCGACGGCCGTCTGTGCGGCTGTGGCTGTAGTCCTGTGCCTGTTGGCTGTCGCGCCGTATCTCCGCACGAAAGGTGACGAGAGCCACTACCTTTCGGCGGTCTTCTTCGGGGACGTCGCAATGCACTCTCTGCCTGGGGATTACCGCGACTACATCGTCAAGGCCACGCGCCGCTCCCTCGCCGAAGATCTCTCGTTTCAGGCCCATGCCCTTGCGGGAGGTCTGGCGAAGAAGTTCCGGCTCATCAAGGCAGGGATGAATGTGGCCATCTTCGGCCAAGTTCCGGCTCTCATTGTCCTCGGTGTCGCAATCCTTATCGCCCGGCTCGGAGAGAATGGCCCGTGACCACCTCGTCAGCTGATTCCAACCCCGCGGCGGCGGCGATTTTCGATTCGTTCACGCGGTACCGTACTGCTGGCCATGGCCCTACCGTATTCACGGAGGAGGGCAAGGCGCTGGCGCGGTCCGAAATGGCCAAGTCGATGGACCGTCCGGACTCGCTTCTCATGAGCAAGGTGGCCGCATCGCTCGGCCACCACTTCGCGGCCCAGCAGAAGATCCGCGAGCTCTACGGCAAGCCCGGCGTCCGAAGCCCCACGTTTGGAACGCCACCAGGTCTCGAGCACCTCCGAGGGACTGACCAGCAGGCCTTCTGCGCAACGACGACCATGTTCATGGACATGGTCGGTTCGACCCGGCTGGCATACCTTAGGCGTCAGGACCCAGGGTTCGTCCGAGATGTCAAGAACGCCTTCATTTGTGCCGCAATCGATACCATCACGGCCTTTGATGGCCATGTCCATCGCATCATGGGCGATGCGGTGCTGGCATTCTTCATGCCGTCGGACAGCAGCCCTCCGGAGAGCGGCATCGTCGACGGCCTGAACTGTGCCGCACTCCTTCGGCTGGTCGCCGACCGTGTTAGCGCGAAGTTGGCTCAGGAGGGGTACGGCAGCGGATTTTCCATCCGAATCGGATTGGACCACGGCGCGCAGGAGTTCGTGATGTGGTCGGCATACGGCTATCCCAACGTCGAGGAGGTCACGGCGACTTCGTTCTACGTTGACGTGGCCGCAAAGCTCCAACAGTCGGCTGGTCCGGGGGAGATCATGATCGGCCAGACCCTGATCGAGACCGTCGACCTCGCCGATGACGTGATGTCGATCAAGACGCTAGGCGATGGCGACAGCCACCGGGAGCTGCCCTTTGTTCTTCCGGACCTTGCGGATGCGGACGGAGTTCCAGCCAGCTACCAGCAACGCCGGCTCGAATGGGAGGCGTATCTCGGCAGCGGGCCGAACGCCCAGACAGATACTGGCGCGGTGACCGCTCTGACCGTCCTCACGCCCGGCGCGCTTCACGTGAGTGTAACGGAGCACGCAACGGAGCGGGGCAAGTACCTGAGCACCTACCGCCCCACCTCCCGCCACGTGCGAAAGGGCCGCTGGCTTCGCTTCAAGCCGACGATTCCGTCATCCATCCAGTTTCCCGCCGAGGCGCGCTTCACGGTGCGGAACCACGGCCAGGACGCGCGAAAGGCGAAGGACCTTGTTCAGCAGCCTAGTGTGATCCCTCTACTCACCCCCGAAGATGCAGCCCGGTGTGAGCACTGGCGGCATGTCGCGTATCGAGGCTTCCACTACATGAACGTCGAGATCGTTTCTGCGGGCCGGGTGACGCTGAAGTCCCGGTTGGGCGTCTACGGCATGTAGCGCGCCGCGCTGTCCTGGTTCACGAGGCGGTTCTCTCCTCAGCTCGCTCCGCGCAGCGCGCAGGTCACCCCACTGCGCCCCCGCTCACGCCGCGGCGGCGACCTTCGGGGCCGTATGGTCGATGACCGCCGCGCGCAGCGTCTCCTCTAGCTCCGGCCGGCTGCGGATCAGCGCGCAGGCCTGCTCGCGCCCCTGGCCCAGCCGCTCCGAACCGAAGCTGTACCAGGAGCCGCTCTTCTCGACGATGCCGGCGGCAACGCCCTGGTCGACCAAGTCCCCGGCGCGGTTGATGCCGCTCCCGTAGAGGATGTCGAACTCGGCCTCGCGGAACGGCGGCGCCATCTTGTTCTTGACGACCTTCACCCGCGTGCGGTTGCCGACCGTCTCCTCGCCGACCTTGACGGCGCCGATCCGGCGGATGTCGAGCCGCACGCTGGCGTAGAACTTCAGCGCGTTGCCGCCGGTGGTGGTCTCCGGCGAGCCGAAGGTCACCCCGATCTTCATGCGGAGCTGGTTGATGAAGACGACCGTGCACTGGCCACGTGCGGCGACGGCGGTCAGTTTGCGCAGAGCCTGGGACATCAGCCGCGCCTGCAGGCCCACGTGCTGATCGCCCATGTCGCCCTCCAACTCCGCCTTGGGCACCAGGGCCGCCACGGAGTCCACGACGATGAGGTCGACGGCCCCGGACCGGGCGAGCGCGTCGGCGATCTCCAGGGCCTGCTCCCCGCTGTCCGGCTGGGAGATCAGGAGGCGTGCGATGTCGACGCCCAGGTTGCGGGCGTAGGTGAGATCCAGGGCGTGCTCGGCGTCGATGTAGGCCGCAGTGCCCCCGCGCTTCTGCACGCCGGCGATGACCTCCAGCATCATCGTCGTCTTTCCGGAGCTCTCCGGGCCGAAAATCTCGACGACGCGGCCCTCGGGGAGGCCGCCGATGCCCAGGGCGAGGTCGAGCCCGAGGCAGCCGGTGGGGTGGACGGCGACGGGCTCGATCTTCTGATTCTCGTCCATCTGCCAAATGGTGCCCTTGCCGAACTGCTTCTCGAGGTTCCCGAGGACGGTCTCGAGGGCGCGGCTGCGGTCGTTCCGGTTTTCCAGGGTGGCTGTGCGGGACATGTTCTTCTCTCCTTGTTGTTGAAGCCGGCGGGTATGGGGCCGGCGCCCGACGATGAATCGGTGCAGCGCCTCTGCGGCGCGGCGGAGCAGGGACAAACAAACGCTCTGATGATCGGGGAGGAGGCCGCTCACAGCGCCTCCCGGTCGAGCTGGCGGTACTGGATGGCCTCGGCCACATGGGCCGTCCCGACGTCCCTGGTCCCCTCCAGGTCCGCTATGGTGCGAGCCACTTTCAGGACCCGGTCGTGGGCGCGGGCGGAGAGCCCGAGGCGCTGGATCGCGCTCTCCAGGAGCCGGGAGGCGTCCGGCGCGAGTTTGCAGAACCGGGCCAGGTCCTTCGGCCGCATCTGGGCGTTGCTGCGCACGGCGGTCCCCTTGAACCGGTCCAGCTGCCGCTCCCGCGCCGCCATCACCCGGGCGCGGACGTCCGCGGAAGCCTCACCGGGCGGTGCGTTTCGCAGCGTCGCGGAGTCCACTGGGTCCACGCAGACCTGCAGGTCGATCCGGTCGAGCAGGGGCCCGCTGATCCGGTTTCGATATGCGCGAATGACCGTGGGGCTGCAGGCGCACGGCTGCCTGGGATGCCCGAAGTAGCCACAAGGGCAGGGGTTCATCGAAGCCGCGAGCATGCAGCGGGCCGGGTAGGTGAGCCGGTATTCCGCCCGGGCCACCACTACCTCGCCGTCCTCGATGGGCTGCCGCAGAGCTTCGAGCGAATTCCGCCGGAACTCGGGCATCTCGTCGAGGAAGAGCACGCCGTTGTGCGCCAGGGCCACCTCGCCGGGACGGGCGTTGGAGCCGCCGCCGATTAGGGCGACATCCGAGACGGTGTGGTGCGGCGCCCGGAAGGGGCGGTACCGCATCAGCGGTTCTTCGGGGCGGAGCAGCCCGGCGATGCTCGCGATGGTGGAGCACTCCAGGCGCTCCTCGGGCCCGAGTACCGGCAGAATTCCATTCAAGCGCCTCAGGATCAGCGTTTTGCCTGCCCCGGGCGGACCTATGAGTAGGATGTTGTGCGACCCTGCCGCACAGACCTCGAGGGCCCGGCGCGCCACAGCCTGGCCACGGACGTCCGCGAGGTCCAGCTCGTCGGAGCGGGTGCTCTGAGCCTCGGCGGGCATTCCGGTCCGACAGGGAAGGGGTTCGGTCCCGCAGAGGCCGGCGACCAGCGCCGCGAGGTGCTCGACCGGCACAACCTCGACGCCTTCGACCGCTGTTGCCTCCAAGACGTTCTCGGCGGGCACGATGATGCGCCGCACGCCAATCCGCCGGGCCTGAGCCGCGATGGGCAGCACGCCCCGGACACCACGGACCCGACCATCCAGGGAGAGCTCCCCGACGACCAGAGTGTCGGCCAGCGCCTCGGGCGGGATCTTCCCGTCGGCGACCAGGATGCCGAGCGCGATCGGGAGGTCGAACGCCGTCCCCACCTTCTTAATGTGTGCGGGGGCGAGATTCACGGTCACCCGTCGCTGAGGAAAGGGGAACCCGGAGTTCTCCAGCGCGGACTTCACCCTCGTCCTGGCCTCGCACACCGCGCCCATCGCCAAGCCGACGGTGCTGAAGACCATCATCCCCCGGCCGAGGTCGACCTCGACCTCCACCCGGTACGCTTCGATGCCGAGAACGGCACCCGAAATCACGGTCGCCAACATGGTCCGTCCTCCTCAGGCCTGAACGAAGTGGTGGGGCAGGGCATCCGCCGTCGATTGCCGGCGAGGCCACATGCGCGTGCATGCGAGAGCGCAATTCGCCGTGGGGCTGCCGCGGTCAATCCCCCGGCGAGGCGGCGACCCCTCGCGGCGGTCCACGGAGGGAGGAGGGGGACCGGAGAGCCAAGACCGCGAGCCGCGATGCGGCGGCGACCCCGCCCGAGGTTGGGCTGAGGGAGGACGGAGCCCGTTCGCCCGAGGAGCCGAGCCGCCCCGTGGTGACCGTTCCTCGAGACGAGCGTCCGTGTTCGAGACGCGGTCAGGGCCCGCTTGAGCCTCGGCGACGCCAACTTCTGAGCGAAGAGAGGGTTCCCCGAAGCGACATGGTCCCCGGATACGACCGCCCCTGCCCCGGGCGGCCCGATGAAGATGAGGTTGTGGCCGCCCGCCGCCGCGATCTCCAGCGCGCGCCGGGCGATCAGCTGCCCGCGGACGTCGGCGAGATCGGCCTCGTCTTCGCGCCGCACGCCCGTCTGCATGGGGGACGCCGGCGGCAAGGGCAGGGGGGGCGCCAGCCCGCGCAGCACCTCGACGGCGCCGGGGAGGGATTCGACCGCCACGATGCTCAGGCCTTCGACGACGGCGGCCTCCGCCGCGTTCTCGCGGGGAATCACCAGGCGGGTCAGGCCGCCGCGGCGCGCCGCCGCCGCCAGGGGGAGCATGCCGCGGATCCCGCGGACCCGTCCGTCCAGGGAGAGCTCGCCGACGACCAGGGTCCGCTCCAGGGCGTCGGGCGGCAGCTGTCCGTCCGCGGCGAGAATGCCCAAGGCGATGGGCAGGTCGAAGCCCGTGCCCTCCTTGCGCACGTCCGCCGGCGCCAGGTTGACCGTCACGCGTCGCTGCGGAAACGGGAACCCGGTGTTGTCGAGCGCGGACTTCACGCGGGTCCGGGCCTCGCAGACCGAGGTCGCCACCGAGCCCACGGTCGAGAACACCATCATCCCTCGGCCCAGGTCGACCTCGACGTCGACCCGGTGGGCCTCAATGCCGAATACGGCGGCGGATGCGACGGTCGCCAACATGTGCGTTCCTCCTGAGCCGAGGAATCGCAAGCGCGGTGCCAACGTCGAGAATTCAATGATCTCGAAGGTTTATGTGCCCTGGCGATGGTGCAGCGGGCGTATCGATTCGCACCGGGTGTCCAGATTTGCACCGCTTCGCGTTCCACCCTTCGGGAATCTCGGAATGAATGGAACTTTCCCTCCGGTTGAGCGTCTGATGGATATGTGCTCCGATTCGGGGCATGCTCGAATCGGACGCAGAGGCGCAATTCGACGAGACCCATTCAGTTCAGGAGGATCTTGGATGAAGCTCGGTAAGCAGTCGCGACGGTGGATGATGGGGACCGCGGCGGCCGTACTTCTGATGGGCGCGAGCTCGGCTTCGGCCGCGCCGGCGCCGAAGAAGGCGCCAGTCGTTCAGGCGGGCAAGGCAGCGGTGCGGGCGCAGAGCGCCACGGGCGCCTTCGAGCGCGCGCATTCGCTGCTCCAGAAGGGCGACAAGCCCGGGGCCCTGCGCGAGTTCGAACGCGCCCTCGCCTCCGAGTCCTCGAACGTCGGTCTCTGGCAGGTCGTCGGCGACCTCCGCTTCTCCCTGGACAAGGTGCGTCCAGCGGTCGACGCGTGGGCACAGGCCGCCGCGCTCGCCCCGTGGAACGACGCGCTCGCCGAGCGCGTCGCGCGCGGCAACGTCCGCCTCGGCGACTTCGCCCGCGCGGCCGAGGCCGAGGCGCGGGTCGTGGCCCTGCTGGCCCGCCAGCTCGACGAAGGGAGCGCCAATCGGCGCGACATCGGCACGGGGCGCTCCATCTCGATCGCCGAGTCCTACGTCCAGCACCTCGGCATGCTCTCCGAGCTGCACGTCCTGGCCGGTGACTTCACCTCGGCCGAGCAGGCCGCCCGCACGCTGATCCGCTTCGCCCCGACGCGGACCGAGGGCCGTTTGGCGCTCGCCTACGTGCACCTGCACGGCGCCGAGTACGACGACGCCGCCGACCTGTATGAGGAGATCCTCCGCGTCGAGCCCGAGAACGGCACGGCCCTGAACAACCTCGGCAACATCCAGTACATGCGGCGTGACTTCAACGCCGCCGCCGAGCTCTTCGAGCGCATCCTCGAAAGCGATGGCGCGTCGAAGTACTCCCAGAGCATCGCCACGGCGAACCTCGGCGAGCTTCTGCAGCTCCAGAGCGCCTTCAAGGACGCCGGCTCGATGTACGACCAGGCCATCGAGCTCCAGCCCGAGGGCGCTTGGGGCTACATGGGCAAGGCGGCGCTCCTCGACGTGACCGGCCAGTACGACGCCGCCGTCGACCAGATGATCGACGGGTGGGAGCGGGACCAGAACCAGCTCACCCGCCTCAATATGCACTTCTATATGGACGAGTGGGCCTGGCAGCGCGACGCGCTGATCGCCGAGATCGAAGGCGACACGGCCCTCGCCGAGAAGCTCTGGCGTCAGGTGCTCGACGGCGACGTCGAAATGCTGAAGAAGTCGGCCGCCTGGCACCTGCGCTCGCTCCAGGTCGCCACGCGCTGACGGCGAGTTCGCACGACGTCTGCGCGCCGAGGTAGCCGATCGCGCAGACGTCGATTACAATCCTGCATCCAATCATCAGGGTGTGCTGGATTCCATGTCGACGCGGACCGGTCCGCTGGACCCCGTCAAGTTGTTCAAGATCTTCCGCAGCCTGCTCGAGCAGCAGCTGACGGGACACCTGGTCTTCACCCGCGGGCAGATCGTCAAGCGCCTCCGCGTGATGAACGGCCTGCCCGTGCGCGTGGTGTCGAACGCCCGACGTGAGTCCGCGCTCGCAGCGCTTCAGGAGCAGGGCTTCCTCACGGCGGAGGACGTCGAACGCGTCGGGCAGGCGCGGGACGCTCAGCGCGTGACGGTCGAAGAGGCGCTGGTCAAGCTGGGCTACCTCGACTGGGCCCGCCTCCGGACGATCGAGAATCGCCTCGCACGCCGGCGCCTGCTCGAGATCTTCACGTGGCGGGAGGGTGAGTACACCTTCACGCCGGCGACCTTTCGCGCGGAGCCCGAGGACGAGGCGATCGACCTGATCTCTTTGCTGATCGAGGCCGGCGCAAAGGTCACGCCCGAAGACGAGTGCCGTCGGTTCTGCGAGCAGTTCGGCGGTCAGCTCATCCGGCTCACGGCCTGGGCCGAGACCTATGCGGCGCCCTTCGACGCCGCTTTCGGCTCGCCGAACATCCGCCATACGCTGTCCCGGCCCTCGAGCATCGACGAGCTCATCGGACAACTCCGCGACGCCGACCGCGTCCGGCGGCAGGTGTTCACGCTCATCATCGGCGGGCTGGGTGTGTTCCAGAAGCTGGACACGGGCCTCCGGCCGGCGTCGTCACCGCAGACGGGCCCGATGCCGGTCCGGCCGGTGCCGCCCGCCCAGACGGGCCCGCTGCCGATGCGCGGCGCACCGGTCAGCGCGCCGCCGCCGGCGTCCACGCCTGCGCCGCGGGTCGTGCACCCCGAGCCGACGCCGTCGCCCCGCGGTGTGCCGCCCTCGGCGACGCCGAGCTCGCGACCCGTCGTCATGCCGGCGCGACCGACCGCGCCCGTCGGTCCGGTGACCATGCCGGAGCCGCCGCCGCCTGCCGCGCCGCCCCAGCCGACCCGCGCGCCCAAACCGCTCGACGACAAGGGCCGGGCCGGTCTCGCCGAGGTCGAGCGCGTCTTCGCGGTCATGCGCAAGCAGACTCACTACGAGCTGCTCGGCGTGCCGAAGGAGGCCGACATCCAGGCCATCCGGACGCAGTACCGCAAGCTCGCGCGCGACTTTCATGTGGACCGTTTCACGCGGTACGGGCTTTCGCCGGAGGTGCTCAAGAAGGTCCAGGAGGTCTTCATGAGCATCAACCGCGCGCACGAGGTGCTCGCGGACCCGGAGAAACGCAAAGAGTACGACCTGCAGGTCGAGATGGCGGCTCGGGGTCAGCGCGTGCCGAGCGGGGCAGGGGGCGGAGCCGACATGGGCGCCATCTTCCGCGCCGAGACCCTCGTCCGCGACGGCGTGATGCTCCTGCGCAACGGAAACGCCGCCGGCGCCAAGGTGAAGTTCGACGAGGCCCTCGTCGGGTCGCCGGCGGACGTCGTCGCCCGGGCCGGGCTGGCCTTCGCCGAGTTTCTGATCGCCCACGGGGCCGGCAAGAACGTCGACGCCGAAAAAGCCCGGCACGCGCTCGAGGAGATCGTCCACGACAACACGTCGCGGGACGAGCCGTTCCTGTACCTCGGTCGGGTCTATCGGACCCGGAACGACGTCCCGAAGGCCGTCGCGATGTTCAAGCGCGCACTGGACGTGAATCCGCGTTGCGCCGAGGCCGCGAGCGAGCTAAGACACCTGCAGCGCAAGCAGGAGACGACCACTGACAAGAGTCAGAGCGGTCTCTTTGGCCGGAAGAAAGCCTGAGGATGAGCCGCCGCGACGAGGTCAAAGGCTACCTGTTGGTAGACGACAGTGGCCGAATCACTGTCATTGGTGACGCGCTGCGCACTCAGTTGCGCGCGCGCGCCGGCTACTACACCCATCTGCCGTCGGAGCGCACGCTCCTGCACTTCCAGCGCGCGACGGCCATGCCCTCGCTCGACGAGTTTCGCGATCCGATCGTGCTCTCCGGCGACATCGCCGGCATGGGTGGCACCATCGAGGTCATCAACTTCGTCACGAGCGCTCGGCTGTCCGGCAACCTGATCTTCGTCAGCGGCGCGGCGCGTAAGTGCCTGTATTTCAAGCAGGGTGATCTCCGAGGGGCGTCGTCGAACCTGGTCGAGGATCGCCTCGGCGAGGTCATGTACCGCTTCGGTCAGCTGAGCCGCGAGGACCTCGACCGCTGCATCGCCGAGGCCAAGCGCTTCCGGAGGCCGCTCGGGAACTACTTGCTGGACCAGGGCCTCATCAACCAGGCCGAGCTCTACGTCTTCATTCGCCGGCAGGTGGAGGAGATCTTCTACTCGGTCCTGCTGATCAAAGAGGGCGACTTCTACCTGACGAAGTTCGACGTCGACTCGCTGCCGAGCCCGCTGTCGATCAACGCTCAGTCGATGCTCATGGAGGGCCTGCGGCGCAGCGACGAGATGCAGCACTTCCAGAAGCGCATCCCGCACCGCAACGTCAAGGTCACGCGGGACAAGAACCGCAGCACGGACGGCATCAAGCTCGAGCCCAAGGAGCTCCAGATCCTCAACGCGCTGTCGCAGACGCACAGCGTCGAGGAGCTCACGCGACTTTGCCGCCTGGGCGAGTTCGAGACCATGAAGGTCTTGTTCCATCTGATCCAGAGCGGCCTGGTGCGCATCGTCGAGGAGCGCGACTACGCCTCGGCCGGCGTCGACCCGAGCGAGGTCACGACCGAGATGTCGAACATGGTCGACACGTTCAACTCGGTCTTCCAGCGCATCTTCCAGGCCATCTCCAAACACGGCCAGCAGAACGCGCTGAAGCAGGGTCTGGACACGTTCCTGCAGTTCTACGGCTTCGTGGAGCTCTTCCAGGGCGTAACCTTCGACCAGGGGGGCGCGCTCGACAAGCGTACGTTGCTGGCCAACCTGAACAAGAACCAGATCGAGAACCGGGTCAGCTTCTTGTCGCAGGCGCTCAACGAGCTGCTGTTCTTCGAGATGTTCGCGGCGCGCGAGTGGCTCGAGCGTGAAGAGCAGCAGGAACTCCAGAAGATCATCAACCAGCTCTTCATCGAAATCGGGTAACACCCGGTTGTCGCACAAGGTGCATTATGTCAACTCGGCGACCTGGTGACCCGGGCGGCATGATGGACGCCGTCCTCGGTCTGCCGGCCCAGTTCCTCGCGGGCGCCGATTCGGTCGGAACGGCGGGCTCGACGTGCAACGGTGCCCGGCGCGTGCTCGTGTGCGGGATGGGCGGCAGCGCGTTCCCCGGCGACTTTCTCGGCTTCTTCGCGCGGCCGCGCGGCGTGCCGGTTTCGGTCTCGCGGGACTACCTCGTCCGCGACGTCGAACTCGGACCGGACACGCTGGCGATCGTCAGCAGTTACAGCGGCGACACCGAGGAGACGCTGAGCGCCCTTGCCCAGGTGCACGCTTCCGGTTGCCGGGTCGTCACGGTCAGCGCCGGCGGTCGGCTCGAACGCGAAGCCGCGCGCCTCGGCTGCCCGCACGTCCACTTCGACCGCCCGGACGCGAACTTCCAGCCCCGGGCCGCCATGGGCTACTTCTTCGGGGCCTTCACCACGATCCTGGCAAACGCCGGCTTGCTCGACGACGTCCGGCCGGCGCTCGGCGCTTTGGCCTCGCAGTTGGCGGCGCTCGACGTGGACTCGGCGGCTCAGGACCTGGCCGGGCGCCTGTGGGACCGCATCCCGGTTGTCTATGCGACGGGCGCGTTCACCGAGACGGCCGCGCGGGTCATCAAGATAAAGCTCAATGAAAACGCCAAGATGCCCGCGTTTTTCAACGGTCTGCCCGAGCTGAACCACAACGAACTCGTCGGGTTCACGCGGCTGACGGGCCCGTTCACCGCGATTCTGCTGCGGGAGCCGTCACTGCCGGACGCGATGGCGCGGCGCTTCGACGTCACCGCGGAGACGCTCGTCTCCGTCGGCGTGCCGGCCGAGATCGTCGAGCTGCCGGCCGGGACGCGGGAGTTCCAGCTCTTCTGGGCGCTCCATTACTTCGACGTCGTGAGCGTCCACATCGCGTTGAAGGCTGGCATCGACCCGACGCCGGTGGCGATGGTCGAGGACTTCAAACGGCGGCTCGTCGCGCGGGCCGAGGCCGCTCAGGTGCCCGGTCGGAACGCGTAGAGGATGCCGGCGTTCGAGAGCACGTAGAGGCCGCCGTCGACGCCGACGCCGGGCGCGGCCGCGAGGCCCTGTCCGGGGAAGAAACGCTGCAGCGGGCGGCCATCCCGGCCGCGCAGGAAGTGCAGCGCGCCCTGGCTCATGGACACGCCGAGCACGCCTCCGAGCGTGACCGCGGCGCTCGGCGCACCGCCGGGCAGTCGGGTGCGCCACTCGACGCGCCCATCCGTGGCGATACGCCAGACCTCGCCCCGGTCGACGCTGGCGATCAGCGCGCCGTCGTGCTGGACGAGACGGTTCACGCCAGCGACCGGGACGGTGAAGAGCACGGTGCCGTCGTCCGGGCGCAGCGCGTAGACGCCGGTGGCGGCCGAGGCCGCGAAGAGCGTGGCGCCGATCAGCACGGGCGCGGCGTCGACGTCCTGGAAGCGATCGTGCTCGGGCGCGAGGTCGCGCGTCCAGCTCACGGCGCCATCGCGGGCGTCCAGGGCGACGAGGTGGCCGTCCGAGAAGCCGGCGTAGATACGCTTGCCGTCCGAGACGGGCGGCGCCTCGCCGGCGAGCGCGAAGTCGGCGGGTGCCGTACGGCGGTACTGCCAGCGCCACGCGCCGTCGGCGCGACCAACGGCGTAGACGGAGTTGGTGCCATCGACGAAGACGGCGACGTCTCCGAGGAGGACCGGCGGTTGCTGGACCGCGCCCTGGACACCGTAGTGCCAGCGTTCCTCGCCGGAGTCGCCGTCCAGGCAGACCAACTGCCCGTCGTCCGTGCCCAGAAGCACGCGGCGGCCGTCGAAGACGGGCGTCGAGCTGAGGCCGCCGCCCATGTTCCGTCGCCACGCGACCGCGCCGTTTCCGGCGTAAGCCGCGACGACCTCACCCGAGGAGCTGCCGACCACGATGCGGTCGAGCGTCTCCGAGTAGGCGGGCGTCGCCAGCTCGTGGGGCCGCAGGCGGTACACGGGCCCCTCGCTGAGCGCGAGGCGCCAGCGGGGCTGCACCGAGACGGGCTCGACGTTGCGGCTCAGGCCGCTGAGCGGGGTGTCGTCCCCTGCCCCTCCGGGCATCGCCGCGCCGCAGGCGGCGAGGCCGAGCCCGAGGGCGACGAGCCCGACGCGCTTCACGTGCCGTCGCTCAGACGACCGAGGCGACGCTCGAGCTCGCGCTTCACGTCGGCGTTGGCCATGTGCTCCAGCGCCTTGGCGTTGTCCTTCTGGACCTTCTCGTAGTGCGACTTGGCGTCGGCCGCCTTGCCCTGGTTCTCCAGCAGACGCCCGACCTGCATGCCGGCGATCAGACCGTAGCTCTTCGGGTTGAGCGACTCGAGCCGCTTCCACGCGTCGATGGCCTCGGCCGGCTTGGCCAGGGCTTCGAGCGCCGCGGCGCGGCCCTGCTGGGCCATCGCGCGGGCGACCGGATCGACCTTCTCGTCGCCGGCGACCTCGTCGTAGAGCTTGAGGGCCTCGTCGAACTTGCCGAGCTCGAAGCGCGCGCCGGCCAAACCGAGGCCGGAGACCTTGGCGAGCGGTGCGCCGGCGTTCGCGTCCCGGGCCTTGCCGAAGCTGGACGCGGCGTCTTCGAGGCGCTTCTTGCGCTCCTCGGGCGACAGCGGCTCCTTGGGCTTCTCGGTGGCGCCGACGACGAACTGCGGCAGCAGGTTGCGCGCCTCGTTCAGGGGCTTGGCGCCCTCGAAGAAGACGGCCGCCTTCGACTCCACGGCGCCGCGGCGCGACTTCATGACGAAGTGCGCCACGGTGGCGGCGGCCACGGCGAACACGAAGACGCCGACGAGCTTGATGCGGTGTTTGACCACCCACTCGAGGGCCTTCGCGCCGTAGTCGACGAACTCGTCCTGATTGACCTCGCCGAGCTTGTCGCTCAGGTGCTCGAGGGTCTCGGTGGCGGTCTC
>CAINDO010000448.1 GCA_903847385.1 uncultured Myxococcales bacterium | reverse complement strand
TCGCGTCCGCCGCGCCGCCGACAGTGGTCCCTCCCGTGGCGTCGCCCCCACCGCCGTCGCCACAGCCGGTCGATACGAGCGTCGTCACGGCCAGGCAGGAGATCCAGGTCGCCCATGCGCTTCGGCGAGCGTTCATTTTCCAGTCACCTCGGGTCGAAAAGTCGTCCGGGTGACATAGCAACATCCGGGCCAATTCCGTGTGACGAAAGTGTGCGGATCCGCGACGCCGCACCTGTCATCGCCGCTTGACACCTGGGCCGGAGACGCCGCCCAGGTTGACACGAGCGCGGCCCGGTCGGCCGGGGTCACTTCTCGGCGCAGTACTCGGTGAACACGTTGTGCATGTCCTCCTGCACGAGCCGGCCGGCGTCGTCGTAGGTGTAGGTCCAGGTCTCGTCGGCGCTGCCGTCGGCGTCCTGGTCCCGGACCTCACCGGTGCGGCGCCCGTCGGCGTCATACGCGTAGGTCTTGCGCCAGTCGATCGTGCCATCGCCGCCCACATCCTCCGTATGCAGCACGCGATGGCCGTCCTCGTAGACGATGCGGGTGATCTTGCCTCGGGTCGTCGTGACGGTCTCGTCCGCGTTGTAGACGATGTGCTCGTCGACCTGCGCGGGGGAGACGGTCTCGTCCCAGGAGGTGCTCTCCACGGGCTCGCCGTCGGCGCCGAAGGTGACGAGCCGCCGGCCGTCCACCACGCCGTCGCCGTTGAAGTCCCAGCGCTCCTCGCGGGTCTCGTCCGTGGCGATGACGACCTCGAAGGCGTAGAGGTCGACGTATCCGTCGCCGTCCGTGTCGCGGGTGAGCTCGGCCGGCGCGTCCGACCAGGTGATGTCCACGCGCTCCGGCGGCCAGATGAGGGCCGGGAACTGCATCGCCAGGGCGTACTCGTCCGCGGAGCCCCCCGTGGGCCCAATCGGGTACCACATCGTGGCGACCTCGCCGGGGGCCGGCTGGAGCAGATCCTCGCCGGCGCCCTCGAGCGGGTTGGGATCGACCAGCTCGCCCGGGTTGTACGTGGACCGCTCGGCGACCTCCGCGGAGGCGGGCCCGTAAAGGACCTCGGAGCGCACGGGACGACCCTGGGCGTCGCGGGTCACGACCATGGTGAGGCTGCCCTCGGGGGCGAGGAAATTCGCCTGGAGCAGACGCCCCTCCGGGTCGAGCGAGCGGCGCTCGAGCCGCACCGGCTTCCGCAGGTCGGTCGGGAGATACCGGCGCGCCTCGACGCGTCGACCCGCGCGGTCGTATTCGTATCGGAAGACGACACTCGGCGCGCCGTTCTCGTAGATCTCCAACCGGGAGAGCCGACCGCGCGTGTCGTACTCATGGACACGTTTCTCGGTGCGCGGGTCGCCGTAGCAGTTGCCGCCACCGGCGATGTTGAAACCCTCGCAGGCGGTGGTGACGGCGGCGACGGTCGAGACGAGGGCGAGGGCGGCGATGCGGGCAATGGACTTCATGGAAAGGCTCCGGGAATGCGTGTGTTCGTGTGTCGCGGGATGACACTGCGAGTCCCATGCCAACGGCCTGGGGCGCGGTTTTCGGGCCAGGGAGCGGTGCAGGGCCACCGCGGTTGGAGCGCTGGCGCTCCAGGGGCCCCGCGACAGTGGTGGCATCGCACTCCGTCGCAGGCGAAACGGGCCCCCATGCAAGGTTTCGCGCGCTCGCCGCGAAGATCAGTGCATGACCCGCCATTCCACAGCCGCGATTGCAAATTCTCCTTACGTTCATCAGGATGTCGCGCCGCATCACCCGGGGGGACGCAGCACACGTGGACGAACCGATCGGCCCGGAACAGGTCGCCCGTGCGCTCGCTCGCGAGCCGGCGGCGTGCCGTGCGCTGGTCGGAGCGCTCTCGCCGCCGATCCACGCGCGCGTCACCGCGGCGCTGGCGCGACGCGAGGCGGTCGGCGGCGGGCGCTTCACCCGGCAGGAGGCGAACGATCTCGTGCAGGAGACCTTCGTGCTCCTGTGGGAGGACGACGGGCGGATTCTGCGCATGTGGGATCCCGCGCGGGGTGCGTCGCTGCGGACCTTCGCCGGCCTGGTGGCCGAGCGGGTGGTGGCCTCGCGGCTGCGCAGCGGGCGGCGCTCCGGCTGGCGCGAGGATCCCACCTTCGACGACGATCTGACGACCCTGGCCGGCGGCACCGAGGCGCTGGACCTGCGCGTGCACGACCGGGACTTCCTGTCGCGGCTGCTCGACCGGCTCCGCGAGGCCCTGAGCCCCCGCGGTCTGCTGCTGTTCGAGGCCCTGTATCTCCACGAGCGCGACGCGGACGAGGTCGCCCTGGAGCACGGGATGACCGTGGAGTCGCTCTATGTCTGGCGTAGCCGCGCCCGCAAGACCGTGCAGACCCTGGCGGAGGAGCTGAGCCGATGAGTGACGCCCCCGACACCGACGCGACGCTTCGAGCGCTCGCGCGCCTGCGAGCCGACCAGGACGAGGCCCACCGTGCTGCCCAGGCCGCCGGCGACGATCCGCGTTTCGCCCCCCCGGACGAGGCCGAGCAGGCCGACTTCCTGGCCGCGCTCCTCGGCGCGCCGGCCGCGGCGGAGCCCACGCCGACGACGGCCGCCGCCCCCGCGGCGGTGCTGCCTTTTCCCAAGCGCCCGGCCCCCCACGCCTGGCGCTGGGCCGTGCCCGCCGCGCTGGCCGCCGGCGTGCTGACCTTCGTCGCGACGCGCCGCCCGGAGCCCCTGCCCGCTTACGGTCTCAGCGCCCTCCAGGCCGGGGCCCAGGCCCTGCGCGGGGAGGGCGCGCCGACCTCGTGGTCGATGGTCCCCGGGACCCGCTTCGACCTGGTGCTCAAGCCCGCGACGCCCGTCGCGAAGCCGCTCCACCTGTCCGCCTTCGTGGCGACGGGGGACACGCTCGCGCCGTTCACCCCCGAGATCGAGGCGGACGCCGGCGGGGCGTTCCGGATTCGCGGCGTGGCCGGCGAGAGCTTCATCGCGGCCCCGGGAGAGCACGCGTTCCTGTTCGCGCTCACGACGGACCCGGCCCCCGTGGACGCGGCCACCGTGCGCGCCGCCCGATCCCGCCCCGACGCGGCCCCCGACCTGCGCCTGATCGAACATCCCTTTCACGTCCCGGCCGCCGCGCCGGGGGGAGGCTTGGCCCCTTGAAGTCGACCGTGCTCTTCGCCGCGCTCGTCGGCGTGATCCCCGCGACGGCCCAGGCCCTCGACGAGTGCAACGTCGATCGCTGCGTGCCGCTGGTCTTCCGGCGCCTGGCCGACGTCTCGCCCACCGTTCGCGCGGGTGGCCTCGAGCTGGTGCCACCGGCGGCCTACACCCGCGCCTCGACCCCCGAGCACTTCACCGGCCTGATCGTGCAGGGCACGTCGGACTGCCCGGCGGCCGCGCGGGACGCCGACGGCACGTGGGTGGTCACGCAGCCCTTCACCTCGCCGGCCCTGGGCGAGCTGCGGCGGATCTGCCGATACGAGTGGCTCCCCCTCGTGCCCGGCACGCCGGCGAACGCCCGATTGCTGCCCGACCTTCGCGCGGGCAGCCCCCAGGTCATGCGCCTGGAGATGGACGTCGCGGCCACGTCGCCCCAGGGCTCCTCCGTCGAGGCGCCCCTGGACACCTGGAGCTACCTGGCCGAGAACTACGGCGAGCAGCTCGACCTCCACGAGGTCAGCGGCGAAGGTCCGGCGGAGCGCGTCCGCGTGGCGGTCGTGGACAGCGCCCCGTTCCGCGACCTCCTGCCCGTGCCGAACACCAGCCGTTCGCGCCACAACGAGGGCGTCGGCTCGGTCATCCGCGCGCTCGGGTGCGGCGGCGCCAACAGCCTGCTGCCCGACCCGGCGGACTCGCTCTCCTGCCCGGCGTACCTCGTCGAGGTCGGAGACTACCTGGCGCTCCCGCGGCTCTTCCGGGACACCATGATGATCTCGGACCCGGTCCTCGGGGGCTACTTCGGCACGCAGACGGACGTCGCCGTGGCCGTCGGGCAGGCGCTGAAGGACTGGCTGGAGCCCGTCGACGGCGTCGCCTACAGCGCCCTCGTCATCAACATGAGCGTCGGCTGGGACGCGGCGTACTCTCCGTTGCGGCCGACCGCGCAGCGCGTCGCCGCGCGCACCGCCTTCGAGGCCATCCGCATCGCCGGCTGCCAGGGGGCGCTCGTCGTGGCCTCGGCCGGCAACCACGGCGGCTCGGGCCATACCGGCCCGCTCTTTCCGGCGGGCTGGGAGCGGCTCGCGCGGACCTGCCCCGCGGACTCGCCCGCGCCGGCCCTCGTCGGCACCTACGATCCGATGGTCCACGCGGTCGGCGCGGTCAACGGCGCGGACCAGACGCTCGCCGTCAGCCGCCCGGCGGGCATCCCCCGGCTCGTCGCGCCGGCGGCCCACGTCGCGGTCCGCAACGTGGCCGTCTCCCAGTGCCCGCCGGGGGCGCTCGGCTTCTGCTGGACGATGCCCCCGCCCGACGCCGGCACCGAGGTGCTGACCGGGACCTCCGTGGCCGCCGCGGCCGTGTCCGGCATGGCCGGCTTCATCTGGGCGCTGCGGCCCGATCTGCAGGCCGGCGAGGTCATGGAGGTCATCTATCGGACCGGCGCGGACCTGGGCACGCCGGCGAAGTTCGGCCTGGGCACGCTGCAGCCCATGCACCGCCTGGACGCGTGCTCCGCCGTGCAGGTGGCCTGCGCCGGCCAGGGCGGCCTGTGCGCGAGCCTGAACATCGCGGAGTGCGCGAGCGTCCGGGCGGCCGGGGAGCCCATCGTGCCCGACGTCGACTACCTCGTGTCGACCGCGTACCCGGAAGCCGCGAACCTGCCGGACTCGACGGCCACCAAGACCTGCAGCACGTCCAATCCCTGCACGGCCCCGGCGAGCCTGCCGCCGGACTTCACGGTCGAGCCCTTCGCCCACCCCCAGCCCGGCGCGACCAACTGCCCGCTGTGCATGCTCCGCCGCGGGGTCGACGGCGTGTGGCGGGCCAACGGCAAGCTGGTCAATCTAGGCATCACCGAGCCGCTGACCGGCGGGTATTTCGAGCTGACCCTCAGCACCGGGGCGCTGAAGCGGTTCCCCGTGTCGGCCCAGGTGCTCTCTTTCACCACCTTCAACCAGGTGCTGAGCCTGGCGGCGGGCAGCGTCCCCGTGAAGGGCCGGATCGTGATCGAGAGCAAGACGGCCCAGTACGTCAGCAAGGACGAGCTCATCATCTCGTACTGAGCGCGCCGGGGGTCCCGACGACGGCGCCCTACGGCACGACCACGCGGAAGGCCGCCCAGTCCACGGGGCTGCCGGCGGCGGCGAGGTCGGCCTGGGCGCGGGCGAGGGCCGGCGCCAGCGCGCCCCCCGAGCCGGCGTCGAGGTGGGCGTACAGCGCGTCCATGACCACACCGGCGTCGGCGTCCCGGACGGGTCGGGTGGCGGCCACGACCTCGCCGGCCCCGCCCAGGACGAACGCCTGCGCCAGCCCCAGGCCGCTGACGCTGCCGAGGCCCCCGGACCGCGCCATCTCGCAGCCCGAGAGCACGACCCGGGCCGGCAGTGAGCCCTGCGAGAGCAGGTCGGCCACGCCCACGCGGCGCCCGTCGGCCACGGGCAGGTTGCTCTCCCAACCCTCGTCGCCGCCGAACTGCCCGTGCCCCGCGACGTGCAGGAACCCGACGCGCCCCAGGCCGCCCACGACGGCCTCCACCGTGGCCGCCCGGTCGACCAGCCCATCCACGGTCGCGAAGCCGAGCGCGCGCAGGCGGGCGGTCACTCGCTCCCCCTCGGCCCGCGCGGCGGGCAGATCACCCCGTGCGTCGGCCACCACCAGAGCGGTGGGGCCCGGCTCGGTGGGGCGCGGGCGCGGGGCGACGTCCACGGCGTAGGTCACCGCGCGGCCGGCGATCAGGGGCCGGCCACCGACGGACGCGGCGTGGACGTCCAGCGCCTCGACGGCGGGATCCGCGAGCAGGCGGACCTCCGTCGCGCCGGAGAGGGCCTCCGGGCACGCCGCCAGGGCCGCCGGCAGCGCTTCCGCAGCCGGCGCCTCGGACAGCACGCGGTGCGTCGCGATCTCGTCGCCCCGGACGCAGAAGACGACGTCCCCGGCCGGCGTCGAGCCCCAGGCCAGGGTCAGGGCCGCCGGGGGCAGCTTCGGGAGGGCGCCGGCGGACCCTCCGGCGTCCTTCGGATCGAGCAGGCTGACCGCGGCGTCGAGTTTGGCCCGGAGCGCCCGCCGCGCGCCCTCGCGGGTCTGCGTCGATGCGGCCAGCTCCGCGTCCGTGCGGCGCCAGTCGTCGGCGGCGTCCCGGTCCAGCGCCGCGCGGGCGGCCGCGTAGTCCGCATAGGCCTGCGCCCAGGCCGCGCGCCGCGCCGGGTCGAGGCCCGTCGGATCCGGCCGCGAGAGCCGCGACAGCGCCCGACGCCGCGCCAGACGCAGGGCCTCGAGCGCCGCCGCCGGGTGTTTCAGGGCCAGCTCCACGCCGACCAGCCGGCGGGCGCTCTCGCCCAGATCGCCGAGCAGGCGGACCCGCCCCTCGTCCACGGGGACCAGGGTGGCGCGGTCGTCGAGCTGCGCCTCGGCGCGGCGGTACCAGGTCGCGGCCTCGTCGAGGCGCCCGAGGGCCTCGAGCGCCGTCCCTGCATCCACGGCGGCGCGCCAGGCCAGCTCCGCCGCCGCGGTGCTCTCGGCCTCGCGCGAGAGGCGCTCCGCCAGCGACAGGGCCTCGGCGGTGCGCCCCTCGGCCAGCGCCAGGCGCCCCTGCGCGTGGCGGCGCCAGACGGCGATCTCCGCATCCTCGGGCCCCTTCGCCGCCGCGGAGAGATGGCGCCGGGCCGCATCCAGATCGCCGGTGCCCAAGGCGTCCAGGGCGAGGTTCACGCGCACGTTGGTCGGCCGCGTAGGCGTGTCGTGGCAGGTGGTCTCGTAGGCCCGGAGCGCGGTCTCCAGCGTCGAGGCCACGGAGCGCCCGGGGAACGCCCCCCGGTCGCGTGCGCGCTCGAAGAGCACCACCCACGCGGCGTTCAGCAGGGCGTCGGCGCGCTCACAGGGCGCGGCCTCGCCGAAGTCGGCGGCGAGGGCCTCGAACCGTGCGTGCGCCTCGGTGGCGCGCCCGAGCCGCAGCCAGACCGCCGCCGTCTCCTGGGCCACGACGCGCCCGAAGGGCAGCGCCAGCCGGTCGGTGATCGCCCGCGCCTCGTCGAACGCCCGCAGCGCCGCGCGCAGGTCGCCCGACTCCCGGGCGAGCAGGGCCGCGTGGTACAGCCGCAGCGCGTCGCCCTCGGGCCAGAGCGCGCCCTGCACGGGCACGGCGTCCATCAGGCGCCGGGCCGCATCGAAGCGCCGCTGCTCGATGGCCACGAAGGCCCCCAGCATCCGGCTGCGGGCGGCCTGGCTGACCTCCCCGGCGGCGTCCGCCAGCGTCGCGGCGGCCTCGAGCTCGACCAGCGCCGCGTCCGGGCGCCCTTCGCGCCGCGCGACCTGTCCGGCCTTGTGGCGCGCCTCGGCCGGGGTGGGCGCCTCCGCCGCGGGCGCGACCTCCAGCGTGAACGTCGCGCTCCCCCGCCGCACCTCCACCCGCGCGGTGCCCGCCGGGACCGCCACGCGATGACGCTCAGCGGCGCCGGCCCGCGAGGGCTCGGCGACACCCGGGGGCGTGAACTCGGGGGCCGCCTCGCCCGGGGGCAGGGCGAAGGTCAGCGTCGCGTCCGCGGGGAGCACGCACCGCGGGCCGGCGCGCACGGACGCGCACCCGGCCACCTCGACCGACAACGGCGCCACCGCCGGAGTCGGAGTCGGGGCCGCCTCACGCTGGCAGGCGGTCGCCAGGAGCAGCGCCCACGGCGCGAGTCGATCGCGGACGCGCACGCTCTGCTCACCTCGGGTCGTCCGATCACCCCCGGGAATACGCGCATCCGGCCCGTTCCGGCGCATCAGAAGAACCAGTCCGCCGTGGCCGAGAACCGGTCGGCGTCCGGGGCGGCCGTGCCCGCCGGGGCGCGGTCGTCGTGCGCGAAGGCGAGCCGGTAGCGCAGGCCGATGTTCAGGCGCCCCGGGCCCCAGGGCTGCACGCCCACCATCGGGGTGAAGGCATGCAGCGTCGCCAACGTGTCCACGGCCGCGCCCTCGTAGTCCAGGGCGAAGATCATCACGGACCAGGTGTCCTGGTACCCCAGACGCCACTGTTTCACGCGCGTGAAACGTCGCCGGTCGCGGTCCAGGGCGAAGTGGGCGTCGAAGCCGCCGCGAATCTGCCGGGTGCCGGGCACCTCGGCCAGGTCCACGGTGGCGCCCGTCTGGGCCAGCCAGCCGGCGGCCGCGGGGCCGGCGTCGTACCACCCGTAGCCGGCCAGCAGCCAGATCTGCAGCTCGTCGATGCCCGGCGACAGGTGCTGGTAGCCCGCCGTCAGCGCCCAGCCATCGGCGTCGCCGGTGGGGGTGTCCCAGAGCGTGCGTGTGACCCGCAGGCAGTCGAGCTGCGCGTGGTTGCGCCGCCCCGACTGGTAGCCGCGGATCGCCAGGGCCGCCGAGATCGTGTCGCGCGTCTCCTCCGCCTCGCCGTCCAGGTTCCAGCGCATCCGGCGTGCGTAGCCCACGGGCAGGGCGAGCTTGCCGTCCTTGTCGACCTCGACGCCGTAGGGCGCGATCTCGGCCTCGGCGTCGAGCACGCGGTAGGGCCGCACCTGGAACTGTGTGTAGTCGTCCAGCGCCAGCTCCTCGCGCTGCGCGGCGATCACGTCCAGCGAGCCCTCCACGCCGGCGTCCGCGTCCGGGTACAGCGACAGGAACGTCAGCGCCTCGGTGGCGAAGTCCGTGACGGACTGCCCCGTGTCGTTGACGTGCAGCCAGTCCAGCCACGCCCGGCCCCGCACCAGGTTCTTGCCGTTCCAGCCGTAGGTGGCGTCGACGCCCAGTCGCGGGCCCTCGGCGAGCGCCGGGTGCACGGCGTCCGTGCTCGGGTTGGCCACCTGACCGCCGGCCAGCAGCACCAGCGCCCAGTCGTCCCCGCAGAACCCCGTGCAGTGCTCCAGGTACTCGGCGCGGGTGCGGGTGCGCTCGTAGAAGTCGTCCAGCGACGGCCGGATCTCGGCCCGCGCGCTCGCGGCGGCGAGGGTGAGGGCCAGCGGAAGCGACTGTGGACCACGGAGGCGCACGTTGCGCTCAGAGCGACTTGCCGTCGAACTTGCGGGCGATCTCCAGGGTGTTCGCGTCGATGCCCTCGACACACCGCACGTTGACCATGGCCCACTCGCGGCCGTCGGGCCCGGGGCCGTGCGCGAAGGTGCGCACGCCGCACACGCGGCAGAAGGCGTGGTGGATGCGCTTCGACGCGAACTGGTAGTCGGTCTGGTGGTCCTCGCCGACGATGTTCGTGAGCTGGTCCGCCGGCACGAAGGCCATGATCGCCCCCACGCGGCCGCAGATCGAACAGTTGCAGACGGCCAGGTTCGTCAGGTCGAGCTCGGCGTCGAGCTGAACGGCACCGCAATGACAGGACAGGTGATGCTGGGGCATGGCGCACTCCTTGCGCGCGAGTGTGCCACAGGTGGTGGTCGGCGGGTCAGCCCCGCCGGCTCACTGGCCCTCGGCCAGCCCCGGGCAGCGCGCCAGCAGGGTCTTGGTGTCCAACAGCGGCGTCAGGCGGTCGACCAGGGCGTCCACGTCCACCAGATCGACCCCGACGGCGAGCCCGCCGCCGTACGCCGCCAGGTCCGCGTTGCCCCCGGCCACGCCCGAGCTGTCGACCACGTGGAGTGTCATCGACACGGGCCGGCCGGCGTGGTCGGTGATGCGTCCGGCGGGGCCCGGTGTCATGCCCTCGATGCGCGCCTCACCACAGGTCACGGGGCACTGGCCGCCCGTGCAGGGCTCGATGCAGTCGGCGTCGCCGGCGCAGGGCGTGCCGAACACCGAACACATGCGCTCCCCCGCCGGGTAGGGCTCGAGGATGGGCTGGCAGCTCCCGGCGGCGCACGTGGCCTCGCCGGCGCAGTCGGCGTCCGCCATGCAGCCCAGGCCGGTGTGCAGCCGCTTGGCCTGGACCCGCGGATGGAAGAACCGCGTCGGATCGCGGTCCTCGGTCTCGCCGCCGTCCGTGAGCAGCACCACCACGTTGGGGCGGCAGTCGTGGAGCGGGTCGTGACACAGCCCCTCGACGCACGTGTGATGCGGCGAGGCACAGTCGGCGTCCACCGCGCACGCCTTGCCCTCGACGAGCACGCGGTGGCGGAAATACTCGCCCGCGTAGAACAGGCTCTTGCCGATGGGCGTGAACCCCACGCCGCGCAGCTCGGGATCGGCGACTTCGAGGCAGCGGTCCGCGTCGCAGATGTTGCTCGCGCAGTCCCAGTTGTTCACGCAGGCCTGCGCCGTGGGGCGCGTGCCCTCGGTGAAGTCCACCCAGCGGTTCAGCTCGGCCAGGGGCGGCGCGCCGACGTCGGCGAACGGCACGGCGACGACCTGACCCAGATGCGCGCCGAACCACGTGTCCAGCGAGGTCTCGGTCTGGCCGTCGTGGTCCTCCATGGCGCGCAGACCCCAGTTGTAGCCGTCGTCGCAGTCGGGCGAGTCGTCTCCCCGCTGGGGGAAACGCTGGAGCGCCAGCCGCAGGTCGCGCGCGCCCTCGGTGGCGAAGAGCCGCTGGAGCGCCACCTTCACTCGCGCGATGCGGGTGGCCGGCGCGGCCGGGTCGTCGCAGCGCGGCCAGTCCCAGGTGGGGCAGCCCGCGCCCACGCAGTCGCGGGCGTACACGTCGCGGCCCACGACCGCGTTCATCGAGGTCGAGGTGTCCACCAGCAGCAGCACGTTGCCCTGCGCGTCGACACACTGCCCGGCCGTGCAGACCTCGCCGGTGTCACAGGGCTCGGGCGCCGCCGACGCGCCGTCGGGCGCGCACCGGAACCGCTCGCCGTTGCGACAGAACACCGGCGTCGCCGGGTCGCAGCCGAGGCCCGCGGCGTCGGGCGTGGGCACCACCGCGGCGTCGGGCATTGGGCCGGCGTCCGCGGCCGTCTGCGCGTCCAGAGTCACACCGAGGTCGCCGGTCAGGACGGGCAGCATGTCCGCGCCGGGGATCGGCCGGTCGACCGGGGCCGAATCCAACTCCAGGGCAGTCGGGCGGGTCGCGTCGGGGTCGCCGGACGACTTCGCCGCGTCGTCACAGCCGACGGCCAGCAGCGCGGCCAGGGAGAGGGCGTCGCGGGTGCGCACGGGGTCGTTCCTCCACGGTCGTCGAGCGGTGTGGGGATTCGACCACGCGGCCCGCGTGGGGTCAATTCGGGGGTCGGCCTAGAGCCCGGCCTCTTCCGCCGACCGGATCGCCCGCAGGTGCCAGTTGTCGGCGATGGCCGTGCGCACGACCTTGCCGAGGCGCTCCATGCCGCCGGCGATGAGGTCCGTTCGGCAGTTGGTGTAGTTCAGGCGCATGCACTCGTAGCGCTTCTCCCCGGCGAAGAAGCCGGAGCCGGGCACGAACGCGACCTTCTCCTCGATGGCCGCCGGGAACAGATCCTCGGCGCGCATGGCGCCGGGCAGGGTGACCCATACGAACATGCCGCCGTCGGGGCGCGTCCAGCGGGCCTCGGAGGGCATGTATCGCTCCAGGGCGCTGAGCATGGTGTCGCGGCGCTCGCCGTACACACCGCGCAGCGTCTGCAGGTGGCCGCCGAAGTCGAAGTTCGAGTGCAGCAGCTTCGAGGCCACCCGCTGCGCGAGCGTGCCCGACTGCAGATCGCAGGCCTGCTTGGCCACCGTCATCGCGCGGATGAGGTGCTGCGGCCCCGTGGCGAAGCCGATGCGCAGGCCGGGCGCGAGCGTCTTGGAGAACGAGCCCAGGCGCAGGACCACACCCTCGGTGTCGAGCGCGGCGAGGGCCGGCAGCGCCTCGCCCTTGAAGCGCAGCTCGCCGTAGGGGTCGTCCTCGATGATGGCGATGCCCAGGCGGGCGGCCAGCGCGACCAGGCGGTGGCGGCGCTCGAGGGAGAGGGTCGTGCCGCGCGGGTTCTGGAAGTTGGGCACCAGGTAGATGACCCGCACGTTCTCGCGCTCGGCCAGCTCCTCCAGGCGGTCGACCTGCATGCCCTCGTCGTCCGAAGGGATGGGCAGGAACCGGGCCTCGAAGGAGCCCATCGACTGCAGCGCTGCGACGTAGCTGGGGTCTTCGACGGCGACCGTCGCGCCCGCGTCCACGAGGACCCGCGCGGCCAGGTCGATGCCCTGCTGCGAGCCCGACGTGATGAGGGTGCGGTCGGGGTGGGCGTCGACGCCCTGCGTCTGCAGGCGGGCGGCGATCCACTCGCGCAGCGGCAGAAAGCCCTCCGTGGAGCTGTACTGAAGCGCGGCGGCGGCCTCCGAGGCGAAGATCTCCCGGTGCGCCTCGGCGATGGCCGCGGCGGGGAACAACTCCGGGGCGGGCAGGCCGCCGGCGAAGGAGAGAATGTCCGGCCGCTCGGCGACCTTGAGGATTTCGCGCACCGCCGAGGGCTTGAGGAACTCGGCGCGCCGGGCGAGAGAGAGGGTCATCGGCTTCTCCGATCGATCAACTCGAGCATCTCGGGCGCGACGTGGACGCGCGCCTCTTCCTTGATGGACCGCAGGACGATCGTCGTGTGCGTCCGCGTCACGCCGGGGATGGTCCGCAGCGTGCCGACGAGCATGTCGTCCAGGGTCCGTGTATTGGCCGTCTTGACCTTGAGGAGGTACGAGTCCTCACCGGCGACGCGGTGGCACTCCAGCACGTCCTCCATCGAGTCCACCGCCTCCGTGAATCCGGAGAAGTAGCGCGGGTGTTCGATGCCCACCCCGATGAAGGCCGTGATGTCCTTGCCCAGAGACGAGGCGTCCACCCGGGCCACGTAGCCCCGAATCACGCCCCGTTCTTCGAGCTTGCGGATGCGGTCGGCCACCGCGGGCTGGGACAGGCCCACCTCGCGCGCGAGCTCGAGCTGAGTCGAACGCCCGTCCTGCTGGAGTCGCTGGACGAGGAGGTGGTCGATGGCATCCATCGCCGACCTTTATACTATTTGCGACGAGGCTTCGCCACCTGGATTCTATCGGCCGCCAGCCGGCGGCCGCGCGGTCAGACGAATCGACCGTCCAGCTTCGTGAGCTGGCTGGTGAAGCCGGCGAGCTGCATCTGGGTGAACTGCTCGTTGTGCATCGTGTCCAGGGTCACGACCACGCGCACGGAGTCCCCGAGGACGACGAAGTCCACGCCGATGTGGCTCTCGTAGGCCGGCACGCCCACGATGAAGTCGATGACGTTGGTCAGCTCCAATCGGCGATGGTGCTCGAGCTCGGAGAAGGTCGAGCGCGTGGGGTGCGAGGTCGGCTGCCCCATCTGTCGCATCGCCGCCTTCATCTCCTCGGTGTCGGCGATCATGTCGTAGCGCAACTCGCCGCCGGGCCGGGCGTCGAGGGCGTGCACCTCGACGCGGAACCCCTGCGGCCCCCACCAGGACTCGAAGCCGGCCTTCGTGGTCCAGAGGTCCCAGACCTCGCCGATGGTCGCCCGGTAGGTCCGCTCGACCGTGATCTTCGCGCGCTGCGTCTCGCTCATGACTCCGCCCCCCCGCCCGCTGCGCGGGTCTGCCCCCCCGAGGGGGCTGCATTCGCTTCGCTCATGTGGTCTCCGTCGCCCGCGCCTTGCGGGTCTTCTGTCGATTCTCTGCCAAGGCGGCCCCGAGACGGTCGAGGCGCGCGTTCCACAACTGCTCGTACTGCGACAGCCACCCCTGCAGCTCGCGGAACGGCTCCGGCCGCAGGGCGTAGAGCCGCCGCTGCCCGTCCGGGCGCACGCACACGAACCCCGCCTCGCTCAGCAGGCGCAGGTGCCGTGAGACGCCCGACTGGTGGATGCCCGTCTGCGCGACGACGTCCCCCACGGGGAGCTCACCGCCGCGCAGCGTCTCGAGGATGTGCCGCCGGGTCGGGTCCGCGAGGACCTGGAAGGTGTCCATCTGCATGACCGTGCATATACACCATCATGCATATATCTCGTCAACCCGGTCGCGTGACTTCTGCACCGCCGCCGTGCTCAGGGCAGCCAGGGCGTCGCGAAGCCCTCGCCCCAGGGCTCGCCCGCGTGGGGCGACCCGTCGGCGACGTCGGGGATGACCTTCTCGCTGCAGCGCGCGGCGTAGGGCAGGCCGACGTCCATCACCGCCGCCCAGGTGCGCAGCGTGCGGGCGTCCAGCAGACCCCGGTGGTCGAAGGCGCCGGCGTAGTCCTTGCGCGGATCGCGGTCCTCGCCCGTGAGCACCTCGAGCAGGTAGCTGCGCGAGGCGTTGCCCTGCTCGCCGGACACGCGCCCGTACGCGACCATGCCGTCGAAGACGTTGAGGTAGTAGAAGCCGTCGGCCCGGCGCTGAAACACGTTCTGGTAGCCGGCGTCCCAGGGCCCCAGCGCGGCGAGGGGCCGGCCGTCGGCGATCTGGGCGGCGTAGCGCGTGCGGTACACGTCGTGATCGCCGGCGAAGAGCCAGGCCCAGGCGACGCTGGCGTTGTAGCTGCGCACCACGTTTTCGGCGCCCACGGTCGCCGCGAGCAGGTCCAGGTATCCCGCGTTGGGGAAATCACCGGCCGGGCCGGCCATCAGTTGTCCGACGGGGCTGTAGTCCGACTGCAGGCTCAGACCCCCGGCCGGCGCCTCGCCGGCGTGGCAGCCGACACAGACGGCGTCCACCACCGGGCGGAACTGCGCGCGCCACGTCAGGGTCGGCGTGCCTACGGCGGGGTCGAGCAGGTCCACGGGCGGCGCGGCCCCGGCCAGCGAGGTGTGATCCATCACGGCCGGCAGGCGCGCGATGTCCGAAGACCCCAGGAAGTCCCCCTGCGGCCCCGCGTCGATGACGCCGTGGCACCGCGCGCATTGCGGGTAGTAGTCCTGGCGCTTCACGCCCGTCTCCACGCTGCGGCCCGGGGGGAGCGAGAACACGCGGCGGTGCTGGCCGATGACGTTGCCGGCGGCGTCGACGCCCTGAAAGAGCAGCAGCTCCCCGGCCGGCAGGCGCACCTTGACCGAGCCATCGGCCGCCAGCGGGATGTCGCCCCAGGCGTCGCCGCCCTGCGCCTCGGGCACGTCGAAGCGCTCGTATCCCGTGGCGTCGATGAAACCGAGCGCCGTCGGGTGGAAACCGTCCGAGCTGGCGTTGGTCATGCGGATGTAGCGGCCGTCGTCGATGCAGGCGTTGTCGTCGGCGACCTTGCGCAGCACGCGCAGGGCGACGATGCGGTCGAAGCGCGCCATGCGCGGCGCCTTGCCCCCGAGGCCGTTGGAGCTCTCGTCGAAGCTCAGCCACAGGCGCACGTCCAGGATGGTCAGCTCGGCGTCGGGCCGCTCGGGGGCGTCTCGGCGGGGCAGGACCCGCGGCGCGTGCCGGACGCCGACCCACACCGGGTTGCGCAGCATCGTGCCCGGGGGGTTGGGCAGCAACGTGGAGACCGTGCCATCGGGCGCGAACCGGCCGATCCCCATGTGTTTCGGGAAGTAGGGCCGCGCGCTGTCGATGAGCGCCTGCGTCGAGGCGCCGCGGGCATACGTCAGCGTGAACCCCTCGCCTTCATTGAGAAATGTCCGCTCGGGGTTGTAGCTGAAGAGCGCGCCGCCGTCCGGTGCGTAGGCCGGCTCGCCGAACCAGAACGAGAGCGAGCAGCGCGGGGCCAGGGCGGCGTCCTCGGGTGTGTTGGCCCGGCAGAAGCCGAACTCGTCCAGCTCGGCGTGGTGGTCGGGCCAGACGATGTTGAAGCCGTGGTCCTCGCCGGCGGGGAACCGGGCCGTGTTGCTGATGCCCAGCGTGTGGTCGCTCAAAAACGGCGTGTACAGGCCCGCCGTCGCGCGGCGCCGCCCCGTCAGACCGAAGAAGCGGCCGTCACCGAGCTCGAAGGCCGTGCCCCAGGCGTTCGGGCCCTGCATGCGCCCCAGGAACACCGGCAGCTCCATCATGCCGTCCGGCTCCGCCTGGATGTACATGTTGCGGTCCATGCGCTCCAGGTTCCAGGTGTGGAACACGACGCGCCCGTTGCGCCGAAAGCTCGCCGAGTCCACCTGCCCGCCCTCGTTGCGATAGAGCGTGCGCCGGTGGCCGCCCTCCAGGTCCGTGCAGACCAGGTGCTCCAGGTGGTAGGTCCCGTGGTAGGTCTGCACCATGTCCGCGCCGGAGCGCGGCTCCGGATCGGCGCTCAGGAAGCAGAGCTCCTGGCCGTCCGGCGTGAAGATGGGCTCCCGATCGTTGCGGCGGCGCAGCTCGAAGTGTTTGTCGTAGGGGCTCGGAAAGGCATCCGGCGCCAGGACACCGAAGGGATCCGTGCGGGTGTAGGTGATGCCCGTGTGGCGCTCCGCCGGCGGGCGCAGGAAGCGCGGGTTCACGGCCCGACCGTCCGGCCCGATCTCGGCGAGGCAGATGTTCCAGGCGCGCTGCACCCACGACTCCCCCTGCACCGCGATGCGACACTCGAACGCGAGCCGCATGCCGACGGGGTCCACGGCCAGCTTGCCCCAGTCGCAGTCGTCGCCGTCCGGGCAGAAGTCACCCAGGAAGTCGACGGGCTCGCCCACGGGCTCGAGCGTCGCGGGCAGCACCGGCTGCAGCATCACACGCGCGCCGGCCCGCACGCCGCGGTCGCTGCGGATCGGCTGCGCCTCGGTCATCCAGAACGCCTCGGGCTGCTGCACGTAGGCGATGAAGGCCGTGGGGCTGTCGAGGCCGCAATCCGGGCAGGTCTCCGCGCGCTCGGCGGCGATCCATGCGTCGATCTGGGCCAGCAGGGGGTCGTCGGCGACGAGGCGCGGGCCGTGGTGGACGATGGCGTTCGCGTCGTCGAGGGGCAACACCTTGACGCGCAGGCGGCTGCGCTCGGGTGCGTCGAAGTTCAGCAGGTCCTGGAAGCCGGCGCGGTTGCGGGCCGTCTCCTCGGCGGTGGGTGTGTCGCCCGAGCGGGCGAGCGACAGGAACGCGAAGCGCTCGCCCACGTGGCACTCGCCGCAGCGGTCGATCAGCGCGGGCTCCAGGGTGTCGCGCCAGAGAACCTCGGCCTCGCTCGCGGCCGGCGGGCGGGCGGCGTCGGGGTCCAGGGGCGCGGCGTCGGGCTCGGGCGGCGCGGCGTCGGGGAGCACGACGGCGGCGTCGGGGAGTTCAATCGCAGCGTCGGGGAGTTCAACGGCTGCGTCGGGGAGAGTCACGGCGGCGTCCGGGAGAGTGACCGCAACATCCGGGAGCACAAAGGCCGCATCCGCCAGCACAACCGCCGCGTCGGGCAGCGCAACGGACACGTCAGCCAGCACAACGAACGCATCGGGGAGCACTACGGCCGCATCCGGAAGCACAACGGCCCCATCCGGGAGCGCAACGGCCGCATCCGGGAGCACAACGGCCGCGTCGGGCAGCGTAACAACCGCGTCCGCGAGCGCGATGACCGCGTCCGGAACTGCAATGGCGCCGTCGTGCAGCGCAATGGCCGCGTCCGGAAAGGCAATCGCCCCGTCGGGGCGCGCCGCGGCGTCCGCGAGCGGGTCAGCGTCGCGGCGTGCGTCCGCGGCGCCGGCATCGCCGACGCGCTCGGCCCCCACGCGGGGCGAGTCACAAGCCCAAAGACCGAGCCCGAGGGCCCAGACCCAGCACAGATCGAGTTGGCGCATCGGTCGATGATGGGGCAAGGCGCGCCGGGGTGCCAGCTACCCCCGCGGCCACAGCCCGCCGACCAGCGACACCGGCAGCGGCAGCCACCGCATCGGCGCGAAGCGCGCGCCGCCCCGCCGCACCCCGGTCACCCGGGCGACCACCCGGTCGCGGCCCGCCCATCCGTCCGTCCGGGGCAGCGCGTCGCCCTTGGTCAGCACGCGCCCGGGCAGCGCAGCGACGACCCGGTGCACCACCCCGAACTCGACGCCGGGGTGCTCGACGAGCACGACGTCCCCCAGCCGCGCGCGCCGGCCGGGCGTCAGCGTCAGCACGTCCCCGGGCAGCAGGAACGGCCACATGCTGCCGCCCCGCGCCGTGAGTTGCACGGACACGCCGCGGGCGAGCTGCTCGCGGGCCAGGGCCAGCGCCGCGGCCTCGAAGTCCGCGTTCACGGGCGTCGCGGCGCGGGCTCGCCGATCTGCACGAGCGAAACCCGCTCACGCAGGGCGTCCGCCGGCCGCGCCATGCCCGCCCGCCGCGCGGCGAGCTGCCGCTCGGCGAAGGTCGGCCCGAAGTCGGCGAACATCTGCTCGGCCTCGAGGGTGCCCGGCGCCGGGATGGGCCGCTCGTTCTCTTTGCAGGCGTTCACATAGTCGATGGCGGCCATGGTCAGGTGCGTGCGCTCGCAGACGTAGGCGCTGCGCCGGCCCGCGTCGCCGGTCTCCGCGTGCGAGATGCCCGGGCAGTAGCCGCACTTGCCGTGGAACGCGCAGCCGCCGCAGTCGTTCAGGTAGCTGGCCCGCCGGATGGCGCGCACGGCCTCGGTCTGCGTGCGCCCGCTCTCGCCCCACCACAGGTCGGCGAAGCTGTGCTCGCGCAGGCTGCCGATGTCCTCGCGCCAGTTGATGCAGGGCTGCAGGCGGCCGTCCGGCGTGATGTACGCGCTCGCGGTGCCGGCGCTGCAGGTGGGCCGGTCGCTCGGCGTGTCCTCGAGCGCGTGCACGGGCTTCACCTGGTCCAGCACGCCGTCGAAGCCGCGCATCACGGCCAGGATCCGGTCGCTGCCGTGGGCGCCGATGCCGCACAGGCCGAAGTCGTTCTGGTCGTCGGCCATGATGTGGGCGTCCGACTCCCAGTCGCAGCCCAGCTCGCGGGCGATCCGCCCCACGCCCTGGTAGCCGCCCCGGTTGTGGACCATCAGCGGCGTCTTGAAGCCCACGGCCACGCCCCGTGCGCGCAGGCGACGGGCGGCGTCGATGGTCTTCGCGTGGCTGCCGGGGATCAGCGTGATGGCCTCGTGCTCGTGCGCGTGCTCCGAGTAGAGCGACATCGCGACCTTGGACACGCCGCAGTCCGCCAACGCATCGGCCATCGCCTCGTCGATGAAGTTGCCGTGCGTGTTGATCTTCACGTCGAACTGCCGCAGCCGCGCGGCCCGGATGATCTCCAGCGCGTCCGGCCGCAGGAACGGGTCACCGCCCGAGATGAGCAGGAACAGCGTGCCCGCCGCGGCCAGCTCGTCCAGGATGCGCTCGCCCTCGGCGACCGTGAGCTCGGCCTGCCGCCGCTCCGTCAGGTAGCAGTGGACACACTTGTGATCGCAGCGCCAGGTCAGGTCCCACTGAACGAACAGGGGGATGGACTGCTCTATCGCGCGGTCGAAGAACGAGCCCATTCGGCCCGCCTCTGCACCACCCCACTCAGCCATGGTCCCTCCTTCGGGAAGCGCAGCTCGACACAATCGGCCGATGCCGCGGCGTCGCAGGCGGTTTCGAGCACATGGGCCCGCGCCGTCGGATCCGCATCGTGGAACATCACGCAGGCCAGCAGATCCGCCGCCGCCGAGGCCAGGCCCGTCGAGGTCGCGGCCGCCTCGGGGGCCTTCACGGGCCGGGCGATCACGCCGAGCGGCGCGTCCCCCGTGTCGAAGGGCAGCGTGCGGCCCTCGGACCAGAACGGCGTGCCGTAGAGCCGGAATCGGCCGGGGGCGTCACGCCGGAGAATCACGGCCTCGTCCGCCAGCACGCGCGCGAACCCCGCCGCGCGCGCCATCGTGCTCTTGCCGGCGCCGGAGCGACCGGGCACCAGCCAGCCGCGGCCGTCGGAATCCACCCCGGCCATCGCGTGCACGACCAGGCCGCCTCGCTTGAGCAGCGCGCCCTGAATCGCCAGCTCCACGGCGGCCTCGAGCGCACCCCGGCTGCCGTCCACGGCCGCGCGCGCGGTCCGGCGCTTTGGGCCCATCTCGAAGCGCAGGTCCGTGCGCTGGTAACACAGGCCGTCGGCCTCCACCGGGCCCACGTCCGGCAACACGAGCGTCTCGTCGACGGTGATCAGCATGGGGATCACGTCGTCCTCGGGCATCGGACAGGCCTCGGCGTGGACGACGAAGGGCCCGAAGCTGTCGATCAGCACGGCGCCGGCGGCGGGCGCGGGCTCGGCGAAGCGAACGTCCAGCCGCAGCCCGCCGACGCGAAGCGAGATCATCGACGACCCCTGGGGGTGGTCAGGAGCGCATCGAGCAGAACGCGGGCGGCGCGGGCGCCAGGTTCAGGCAGCCGGCGCAGGACAGCGCCTGGCGCTCGAAGGCGGCGCTCGTGACGAAGCCCGGCTTCACGTAGGGGCGACGCGCCTTCTCCGCCGGCTTCGACTCGGGGGCGCGGGGGGAATCGGACGCAGCCATCACACACTCCTGAAGACCTGAAACGCCAGGGGGATACGGTTCCGACCCCGGAGCCCTCGATCATAACTCAAACGGCGCCGGATTTCACGGGGGACGCCCAGGCCAGCAGCCCGGCCTGCGCGAGCTCGTTCAGGAAGGACGCGACGTCGGCCTCGGCGGTCGCGGCGTCCACCTCGAATTCGGCCTCCACCGCCGCGGCGATGGCGGCGCGGTCGTGGCGCCGCTCGCACACCAGGCGCCAGACGAGCGTGCCGACCTCGTTCGTCAGCTTGATCTCGTCCGCCTGGGGGTGGATGAGCAGCGCCGTGTCGCCCATGATCCGCGAGGCCACGGTGTGCGCGGGGCAGGCGATGGCGTCGGGCAAGGGCGGGTGCTGGGCTTCGGCTGTCATGGGGGGCATGATCATCAGGCCCCGGAGAGCGCGTCAAGATTGCGCCGGACCGCGGACTTGTGCGGTTTTCCGGTTCGGGGGAGAATCGTTGGCCGTCGATGTCCACCGCGATTCTCCCACCGCCGAGCTCTCCCCCCGGCCCGCCGTCCGGCGCCTCGGCGGGCCGAGGCCGGCCCGATCCCCTGCTGGGCACCACGCTGGGGCCCTACGCGCTGGAGCGGCGCATCGGCGAGGGCGGGCTCGGGCGCGTGTACCTGGGCGTGCAGCCGGACATCGGCCTGCGGGTGGCCATCAAGGTGCTCGGCACGCAGGACGCGCCGCCCCCGGACGGCTTCATCGAGCGTTTCCAGAAAGAGGCGCAGGCCCTGGCCCGCGTGAGCCACCCCAACGTGGTGCGCATCCTGGGCTACTCCGCGGGGCCGCCGTTCCCCTACCTCGTGATGGAGATGGTCGAGGACGCCCGGCCGCTCAACTGGTTCCTCGACCGCGGCGTGCCCGCGCCGCTGGCCGCGCACCTGATCCGGCAACTGCTCAACGCGCTCGAGGCCGTGCACGCCGCGCAGGTGGTGCACCGCGACCTCAAGCCCTCGAACATCCTGGTGCAGTCGGTGCCCGGCGAGCCGCACCTGCTGCGGCTGGTGGACTTCGGCCTGGCCAAGTTCCTCGAGGGCGGGCAGGCCACGCGCCTGGCCGGCGGCACGCCCGCGTACATGGGCCCGGAGCAGATGGGCGGCCTGCCCATCGGCCCGCCGACGGACGTCTACGCCGTGGGTGTGCTGGCCGCGGAGCTGTTCTCCGGGCAGCGGGTCTTCGGGCGCATGCACGAGGCCGAGATCCTGCGCCTCAAGCGTGACCCGGGTTTCGTTCTGCGCTCACGGCTGAGCGAGCCGGGCTTGCCGCCGGCGCTCGCCGCGCTCGTGGACGCCGCCACCGCGTTTCGGGCCACGGACCGCCCCCAGGACGCCCCGGCCCTCCGCGCCCTGCTCGAAGCCGCGCTCGCCCGCCCCGCGGGCGCGACGGCCCCGCCCCTGGCCCCGCCCCCCGTGGAGCACGACAGCGTCGTGGAGCTCGATCCGGGCCCGCCGGAGCCGACCTCGGCGGGCAGCCGACCGTTCCTCGGCGCCGTCGCCGATACCACCGCGCCGGACCCGGCGTCGGGTGGACGCAGTCGCGTCGCATGGGCCTGGGGCGCGGCCGCGCTCTCGGCGGCGCTGCTGCTGGGGTACCTGGCCGTGGCCCTGGACGAAGGGCCGGCTCCGGCGGCGACCACGGCGGCCGCCCAGCGCCCGCCCGCCCGGATGCTCGGCGACGAGCACCTGCCCGCGGTGGCGCAGGTGACCCCCCGCGCCGTCGTCGAGGCCGTGC
>CAINDO010000447.1 GCA_903847385.1 uncultured Myxococcales bacterium | reverse complement strand
TGGGGAGGGCTTGCGGGGGGGCGGGGGCTCGGGCGCGAGCTCGGCGACGTAGTGGCCGACCAGGCGCAGGTTGCCGGCCCGCACGGCCAGCACCAGGGCGGCCTCGGCGTCCGTGAGGCTCAGCGGGGGCGGGTTCGGCGTGCGCGCCCCCGGCGGGCCCTCGCCGGCCTCCGGCAGGAGCTCGCGCGGGTGGACGCCGAGGGCCGCGGCGACCGCCTCGAGGTGCTTGGGCGTCCACGCCGTTTCGCCCTTCAGGAGCCGGCCCATGTTGGACTTGTCGATGCCGAGTTGGCGCGCGAAATCCGCGGGTCGCAGGCCCGAGCCGGCCACCAGTTGCGTGATGCGCGACGCAATAGCGGCATTCAGTTCGTCGCCGTTGCGTATGCGGTCACTTTTTATTTGCGATTCGTTGCGAATATGGCCACTCTGAGTTGCGTCACAGGGTGCAGTCAGTCGCAGGATGCGCAACGGCAAGTTGCACATGGCGCGACATAGAACCACGCAGCATAGCGCAGCACGCAACTGTGCGGGCGTAAGAGTTGCGCACCACGCGAGGAGTCCACGTGTCCCTAAAGAACTTCCTTCGCTACGGCGAGCGCGCGGAGATTGCCGCGGCGGCCGGCTGTAGCCCAGGCCAGCTCAGCTCCATCGCGCACGGCAAGCGCGCGCCATCCGTCGCACTCGCCCGCCGCATCTCCGTGGCCACCGAGGGCCGTGTCACGGTCAAAGAGCTGCTGCTCGGCGACGAGGCGCCGCACCTGCTGGAGCGATGGTCGGAGAACGACCCGATGGCCACGCCGGAGCAGGTCGCGGCGTGGATGCTGGCGTCTCAATCCGCGCAGGACCGCGGTGGGGCGTCCTCTCCTCCTGCGGACGCGCCCGCGCCCCAATCCATTCACCGCGAGGCCAGCCGATGAAGGGCTACGAGCTGATGCCATCGCTCGGCGACATGGCCGACCGTCTGCTCGCCGACGCCGACGAGCTCGAGGTCCGCGCCAGGGCCGACGACGAGAGCGCGAAGCGGCTGGCCGACATGGCCAACGAGTACAACGTCTCGTCGGTCAGGGACTCGCGGCGCGCCCGCCTGAACCGCGGCCTGGCCAAGGTCTATCGCGAGATGGGCGAGGCCATCAAAGTCTGGGAGCGCGAGCCCACCGACGCGCACCGGAACACCCTCGACGCGGCCCGCCAGCGGCTCAACCGCTTCGTCGACCAGATGGTGTCCACCCGATGAGCGCCCGCAGGCCGATCCGAATCGCCGAGCTCGCGCCCGGTCAGCGCGCGGTCGACAACATCGGCGGCGTGTGGACGCGCGGCGAGGTGTGTGTGTTCGACCCCGATGGCAACCCGATTCCCCGGAGCGAGTTCGCGGTCTGTGAAGACTTCTACGGCCCGTTCCACACCCAGGGCGAAACGCCCAAGACACAAGAGAGGCAGGCATGAGCAAAGAACTGGCGGAGTTCTCGCCGGAGAAGCTGATCCACAGCGCGACGGTCATCCTGACCGAGCTGCTCACCCGGACCGGGGGCGCCAGCGTGCACGTGACCGGCAAGGACGGCGAGGGCAACGTGCGGCAGCTCCTCATCTTCGTGGTCGGCGAGGACGCCGCCGAGATGAACGAGCTGATCGAGTCGATGGTCGCCGAGCCCACGGCCGAGGACGAGCGCCTGGTCTACGACCCCGAGAGCGAAGACGCCGAACACCCGGACGAGGGCTGACACATGCCGGCCGCGCGGTGCGCCGGCTGCAACGCGAGACTGGACAAGCGGGGGCGAAGCGCCAGCGGGTACTGTCGGCAGTGTTTCAACGCGCTGCCCGTGGCGCGCCGACTGCCATTCGATGTGATCGTCGGCGCCGTGAACGCGGCCCCGACCGAACTGTTGCGCCGCGCGCTCGAGTCGCGCGGCATCACCCTCACCGAGGCGCGGGAGTGACGCGCCGGGAGTCTTTCAACGTGAATCAGGCGAAATACAACGAGGGCCGAAACTACGGCCTCGAGCAGATTGGCCAGGTGGCCGAACACCTGCGCAAGTCACTGCACAGAGCGCACCACTTCGATGCGGATGTGTCCGAGGGCATGCTCGCCGTGCACGGGCTCACCATCGTCCGGCGGGAGGAGCCTGCCCGGTTCGAGCTGGTGGACATGGCGACGGGCAAGACGCTGTGGTCCGAGGGCATGTCGTTCGCCGAATACATGGGCGCCGTGACCATGCAGCGTTTCAAGCTCGCGATGACGATGTGCGGGGCCGAGATTGAGGCCGAGTGGTCCGCCCAGCTGGGCGTCGAGATGGAGGCGCTGGCCTCGCCCCCGGAGGTGAACTGATGGACGCCCGCACCGACGACGCCCGCGGCCTCGAGGACGCGCGGCGCCTGGCCACCGCCGCCGGCGGTCTGTACTTCTGTCACGGTGTCATCGACGGCTGGTGTGGCCAGGGACACAGGCACCTGCGCGAGGTCGAGCGGTGTCTGTCGAAGTTCCGCACGAGTCACGGCAACCGCTCGGACCGGCTGGCCCACCGCGTGGCCGGCGAGCGGGTGCCGCTCACGCTGCTCAACCTGCGCGGCACGTTCGACGAGGCGGGCGCGGGGCAGGGGGTGCTCAACACGCCGAAGGCCCGCGGCGACTCGCTCTCGGACGCGGTGACCGCGCGGAATCTGCCGGCGAAGACCTGGAACGACAAGCACCCGCCGGGCACCCGCGTCCGGTACCGCGGCAAAGAGACCCACACCATCGGGCGGGCGTTCATCAACACCTGGTACGAGTGTCGCGTGCTGGTGGCGGGCACGCTCGACCAACCCCTCGTCGCAGAGCTGGAGGTCATCGACCAGCTCGCGCTTCCACTCGACGCGGCCGAGGCATCCGGTGCGCAACACCAAGAAACGTGACTGGCGCAAGTTGTACCCCGAATTCTTCACAGACGAGGACCTGATTCGGGAGGAGCGGCGCTACGGACTGCCCGAGCGGAGCTATCGGCTGGTGTTCGCGGGACTGTGGACGCAGGCCGACGACGCCGGGCGCGTCCGCTGGGATGGACTGTACCTGCGCCCGAACATCTGCCCCAACGACCGGGACGTCGACGAGGATGTGTTCCTGCGCATCATGCTGGCCCTGGTCGAGACCGGGCGCGTTCGGCCGTACATCGCCGAGGGCCGGCAGTACGCGCAGATCCGGAACTGGCACCAGCTGCAGATCCAGAAGCCGCTGCCGAACAACATCTGGTACCCGGCGCCCCCGGAGGAGGACGCCCAGAACGGCGAGCAGCTGGAACTTCCGGTCTCGCGCGCGCGCGATCACGTACGCGATCAGGCCCGCGAGCACGCACGGTCAGATCAGCTTCAAGATCAGCAGCAAGATCATTCAAGTACACGTCGTCGTCATGACGGCGCGCGCGCTTCGGTTCGGCCCCCGGACGACGACGACTTGGCCCGAGGTCGATTGCCGGAGTGGGTTCGCACCGGCTTCGACCGCGCGTTCAAGCGGCCGATGGCCCGTGGCGAGGCGCAGGTTCTGGTCAGGCTGCTCGGCAAGGAAGCCGCGCTGCGCGCGGTGCTGCACCGAATCGAAGGGAGAACCGCCGCCGGCCGTGAACCGCCGTCGAGCGTGCACTACGTCGAGTCCGCTGTCGGCCAGTGGGTTCCGCCCGCGACGCCGGGCCGATCCGCTCGCCTCGAGGCCGAGCTGACGGTCGGCCGCACGCCGGCGGACCTGGAGGCCGAGGTGCGCCGACTGGCCGAGGACGAGGAGAACCGACGCCGCGAGGCCGATGCAGAGCGGCTCGCCTTCGAGGCCTTGCCCACGTGCCCGCGCTGCAACGGCGCCGGGTGCCTGGGCTGGGGCGCCGATTGGCGGTGCCGCGACGGTCGGCGGGCCCCCGCCGAGCCGTACGAAATCGACATGGCCCGCGACCTCGCGCCGGACGCGAGCTGGCCGGCCCCAACCGAAGGGAGAGCGCCGTGAAGTGCGAGACGA